>CADCLZ010000001.1 GCA_902802365.1 uncultured Erysipelotrichaceae bacterium
GCGCTAGCGAGGGTTTCGGCGCTCTTGCCTTTCGCTTTGCCCCGCTTTGCCTAATGGGACGAAGCTACTCTTCTGTAGCGCTCCTCTATTCGATCGACGCTAATGATAGTCACTATTTTATCCTTGTCAACAAGATACTTTGGGGGGTGCCAAAGTTCCCTTTTTGCGCGCCTTATGCGTAAAGAAAAAGCGAGGAATTCTTTGCAAATCCCCCGCTTCCGTTCCATTCGCGCGGCATGAGCATTGGGTCCGAGGCCAGCCTTTGTTTATAAAACAAAAGACGCCTCTTTCGAGACGCCTGATGCGTTTGAGTTTGCCGTTGTGCCCAGGTTACGATTCCTTGCCCCAAACGGGATGAGGACGAGAGCCTGAGAACAACAGATGTCCCATGACGACGCCCATTCTCTACGAAAGGACGAACTTCGCTCTCTCCGTCGAAGCCCATATTCGAGCCGTGGGACGCGATTCCGACGACGCCTAACAATTTGCCAGCTGCAAGGACGATCGTGAGACGTGGGTCGTCCGGGGCTTGTCAGAACTCGTTATATACGAGTATATAAGTCTGCTTCGACGTCGATGTTTCTAAGTAGGCCTAGGACGAGGACGGACGGACATGGAAAAACCGCCCACGAGGGACGGTCTAATCTGTAAGCCTGTTGCGAGTGCGTCGGAGAGAATCAACTTCGTCTCAATGAAGAGAATCGATCTCGTCCTGACACAGATGAGTTTAGCGCTGGCCAGCTTCGGGCAATAACGCCATGAAACGAGCGTTCTTGATGGCGCGGGCAAGCTGTCTCTGATACTTCGCGGAAGTGCCGGTGGCGCTACGCGGCTGGATCTTTCCATCCGGGCCGATGAAGCGCTGAAGGAGCTCCACATCCTTGTAGTCAATGAACTTGATGTGGTTCTTCTTGAAGTAGCAGACTTTTTTGCGGGGCCTCATTTTCTTGAAAGCCATGTTCGTAAAGTTCCTTTCTAATGAGTAACTCAGAACGGCAGGTCATCGTCGACGATGTCAATCGATTCGAGATTCTTGCTGTCTTCTTGGTGCGCGGCGGCCTGATTCTGAGGCTCAGGTGCCGGGACATCCGGGCTATAACCGGATTCATCATTGGCCTTCGCGTTCTTCGGTTCGAGAAATTCCACCTGGTTGGCCGTGACTTCGGTCGAAGTGACTTCGACGCCGGCGCGGTTGGTGTACTTGCGTTGGGTGATCCTTCCGATCACGCCGACAAGCGCGCCCTTCCGCGTGAATTTCACGACGGTATCGGCCGCGTTTCCAAAAACGGAAACGGGCATAAAGACGGTGACCTTCTCCCCGTTGGGGCCTTTTCTGGAATCATCGACGGCGATGGTGAAGGATGCCACGCTCATGCCAGAAGAGGTTTTCCGGAGTTCCGGATCGCGGGTCAGACGACCCACTAAAACGACGCTGTTGACCATTGAAAATAGTCCTCCTTATTCCTGCGGTTTGATAATCAGGTGACGGAGCACCGCATTGTCGAGCTTCACCAAACGATCAAATTCGGCGAGACCTTCGGAGCTGCCATTCACCGTGAGGATGACATAGTAGCCCTTGGTTTGCTTGTTGATCGGATAAGCGAAGTCGCGGAGACCCCACTCCTTGGTATCCGTGACGGCGATCTTCTCGCTTTCAAGGATCTTCTGGAGCTTGGAGATTTCATTCTTACGCGCTTCGTCTTCGAGAGTGGCGGTAAGGATGTACATGATCTCGTACTTTCCCATCTTTCTTACACCTCCTAGTTTCGGACTTAAGGATCGCCTCGGTAACCCGTGCGACCATAAGAGAATGTCGCCTTTTTCCTTCCAAAAGGCTCACCTATTCTATAGGTGTTGAGCCTCGCTGGCAAGAAAAGTTTTCCCGTCTTGCATTTTCGCTCCGCAGTTAAGCGGAAATGTCGGGGAGGGCTCTGGCGATAGGGATGAAAGAGGGGTGTTATCTATATTGCGGAAGAGCCCTCCCCTCACTATCTAATAGACTTGGAAATCGCGTTTTGGGCAAAAAAGTTTCAAAAAGCGAAAAAGAAGCGACCCATGGATGTGCTTTTCTAGATTAATCCCGTTCCGTTTTCATCGCCGCCTTGATGAGGCCGAGGAACAAAGGATGGGGCTTCAAAGGCCGGGAGAGGAATTCCGGATGGAACTGGCAGGCGAGGAAAAAACGCTTCTTCGGCAGCTCGATCATCTCCGCCAACCCGGTTTGGGGGTTGATGCCGGAGAAGACCACCCCCGCTTTCTCGAAAGCGGGCTTATATTCGCCATTGAACTCATAACGATGCCGGTGGCGTTCCTTGACCAGGGTTTGGCCATAAAGGGAATGGGCGATGCTCCCTTCCAAGATCTGGCAGTCATATTCGCCAAGGCGCATCGTTCCGCCCATCTTGATGCCCTTATACTGATCGGGCAGATAATCGATGATCTTATAAGGCGTCGCTTCGTCGAATTCGGTGGAATTTGCCTTCTCCAAATGCAAGACGTCTTGGGCGATTTCGATCAGCGATAGCTGCATGCCCAAGCATAGCCCAAGGAAGGGAATATCGCGTTCCCTCGCGTAAGAGATGGCGAGGATCTTCCCTTCGATCCCGCGGTTCCCGAATCCCCCGGGGACGACGATCCCTTGGGCTTGCCCAAGGATGGTCCCCGCATTGTCGGGGGTGAGGGATGCGCTGTCGACCCAGAGGATCTCGACTTTCTTATCCACCGCATAGCCGGCGTATTTCAGCGACTCGGCGACGGAGATATAGGCGTCATGGAGTTCGACGTATTTCCCGACCAAGGCGATCTTAATCGTTTCTTTGAGGTTGCGGATTCTTTCGATCAATTCCTTCCAATCGCTCATATCCGCGGTGGATTTGCAGTCTAAACGCAGGTGATCGATGATTTTATCATCGAGATGCTGCTTCTGCAGATTCAATGCCACTTCGTAGATGATTGGAACATCCTTGACCGAGATCACCGCGTCGACGTCGACGTTGCAGAAGAGGGCGACCTTCTCGCGGCTTGCTTCATCGACTTCGATCTCCGAGCGGAGCAGCAAAGCATCGGGCTGAATGCCTAAGCCCGTGAGTTCTTTGACGCTATGCTGGGTGGGCTTGGTCTTGATCTCCCCGGTGGTCTTTAGATAAGGCACCAAGGTGTTATGGACGAAGAAGGTGTTGGAATAGCCAAGCTCCCTCCGCAATTGACGGATGGCTTCTAAGAAAGGCTGGGACTCGATGTCCCCGACCGTGCCGCCGATCTCGACGATGCAGACGTCGGTGTCGCCTTTGGCGGCAAAGCCGTCCAATAAGCGCTTTTTGATCTCGTTGGTGATATGCGGGATGATCTGGACGGTCGAGCCGAGGTATTCGCCGTTTCGTTCTTTCTCAAGAACCGTGTGATAGACCTTCCCGCTGGTGACGGAGCTTTCCTTGGTCAAGGAAGTGTTGATGATCCTTTCGTAATGGCCGAGGTCGAGGTCGGTCTCCGCCCCGTCTTTGGTGACGAATACCTCGCCGTGCTGATAAGGCGACATTGTGCCAGGGTCGATATTGAGATAAGGATCGAGTTTGATCGAGAAGACATTGAGGCCCCTTCTTTTTAGAAGCCGCCCGATGCAGGCCGCGGAGATCCCTTTGCCTAAGCTAGAGACGACCCCGCCGGTCACGAAAATGAATTTAGCCATACTCACCTCCCCAGATAATGCTCGAGTTCCCAGCTGGAAACCGAATTATGGTAAAGCTTCCATTCCTTCTGCTTCGCTTCGAGGTACTTATCGAAGGTATGGGGGCCCAGCACTTCTTGGATCAAGGCCGATTTCTTATAGGCCTGAATCGCCGAATGGAGGGTCTCGGGAAGCCGTTCGATGCCCAAGGCATCAATCTCATCGTCATTCAGTTCGAAGATGTTGTCGTAAACCGGCCCGACGATCTCTTCGTCTTGCAGGTTGCCGATGCCGTCCAACCCGGCGGCCAAGATGCCTGCCAAAGCAAGATATGGATTGGCGAAGGGATCGACGTTTCTCATCTCCGCCCGGGTCGATGCTCCCCGAACGGCCGGAACCCGGATCAAAGAAGAACGGTTGGCATCGCTCCAGCAGGCGTAGATCGGGGCCTCGAAGCCCGATACCAGGCGTTTGTAGGAATTGACGGAAGGATTGGTCAATAAGGCGAGCTCACGGGCATGCTTGATGAGGCCGCTCATCCATTTCTTGGCGAGGAGCGACAATCCCATCGGGTCCTTTTCATCATAAAAGAGATTGCCTTTCTCTTTGGAGAACAGGGAGCAGTTGGTATGCATGCCATTCCCTGCCCGGCCTTCGACGGGCTTGGGCATGAAGGTGGCGAGGCAGTTATGCTTCCTGGCCACCACTTGGACGACTTGCTTGAAGGTCTGGACGCGGTCGCAGGAAGTGAGGACATCCGCAAAGCGGAAGGTGATCTCGTTTTGCCCCGGCCCCACTTCATGATGACTGGCTTGGACGGGATAACCCATTTCCTGCAGGGTCAAGGTGATGTCCCGCCGGACCTCCTCCCCGCCGTCGAAGGGGGAAAGATCGAAATAAGAGGCCTTGTCGGCGAACTCCAAATCGCATTTGCCGTTAGCGTCCAATTTGAAAAGATAGAACTCCGGTTCAAAGCCGACGTTCAACGCATCGATGCCGAAGGACTTCATCTTAGCGATCTGTCTTTTCAAGATGCCGCGCGGGTCGCCTTCGAAGGGCTCGCCATTCGGTTTATAGACATCGCAGAGGAAGCGCGCCACCTTGCCGAAGCGGCTTTCCTCGAAAGGCAGGATCAAAAAGCTATCCAAATCAGGGTGAAGATACATGTCCGCCTCTTTGATGCGAACAAAGCCTTCGATGGAAGACCCATCGAACATGATGCGGTTATGAAGGGCGTCATCGAGGCGTTCCACAGGAACCTCGACCGCCTTGATGTCGCCGAGCATGTCGGTGAACTGCAAACGGAGATAACGGACGTTCTCGTCCGAAATCCGCTGCTTGATATCAGCGAATGTCATTGCTATATCCTCCGCAAAAACAGTTTTTTAGTTTAAAAAGGGGCGGGAAAAATACAACGTAATCTTTGTTACCCCCACAAAGCCTTCCTCGGTTGCCTCCAACAGAGAGAAAACTTTGTCGAAAAAAAAGAAAAGCCGCCATAGGGCGGCAATTCTAGATAAGGATCCTTATTTGGCGTCCTTCATCGTCGGGAAGAGGATGACTTCGCGGATCGAGTTGCTCTCGGTGAGCAGCATCGTCAAACGGTCGATGCCGACCCCGATGCCGCCGGCGGGCGGCATGCCATAGTCCAAGGCGTCGATGAAGCTGAAGTCGATGTCCGCGGCTTCTTCATCGCCTCTTTCCCTGGCTTTTAGCTGATTCTCGAACCTCTCTTTCTGGTCGAAGGGGTTATTGAGCTCGGAATAGGCGTTGCCCATCTCGGTGCCGCAGATGAAGAACTCGAAGCGTTCGACGAATCTAGGGTCTGGGCTCTTCTTGGTTAATGGGGACACCTCGATCGGATAAGTATGGATGAAGGTGGGCTGGATCAAGGTCTTCTCGACGAATTCGTCGAAGAAGGCGTTGATGATATAGCCGACCGAATTCCAGCTCTTTTCCAAAGGAACGTTATGCTTCTTGGCCAGGGCCACCGCTTCTTCGAAGGACATTTCCTTGGTGAAGTCGATGCCGGTTTGCTCTTGGATGGCTTCGCACATCGAAATCCATTTGAAGCCATGGGAGAAATCGATGGTCTGGCCCATCCATTCGAACTGCTCTTTGCCAAGCATCTTGCAAAGATCTTTGAACAAACCTTCGACCCAGTCTCTCATCGACTGGAGGTCGCCATAGGCTTGATATAACTCGATCGTGGTGAATTCGGGGTTATGACGGATATCAATGCCCTCGTTGCGGAAGATCCTGCCGATCTCATAGACGCGGTCGATCCCGCCGACCATGCACTTCTTGAGGTTGAGCTCGGTGGCGATCCTGAGATAGAAGTCTTTGTCCAAGGCATTATGGTGGGTGATGAACGGACGCGCGGAAGCCCCGCCAAGGATCGGGCTGAGGATCGGGGTCTCGACTTCGACGAAGCCCAAGGAATCGCAATAACGCTGAATCTCGCGGACGATCCTTGGACGGAGCAAAGCGACTCTTCTCGCATCGTCATTGACGATGAGGTCCACATAACGTTTCCGATAACGGTCCTCGATATCGGTCAAACCATGGAACTTCTCGGGAAGCGGTTTTAAGCATTTGGTGATATGGGTGAACTTCTCGACTCGGATGGTGAGCTCGCCGGTGCGGGAGATCATCAAGGTGCCTTTTAAGCCGACGATGTCGCCGAGATCGGAAAGCTTGAACACCGCGCAATCATGTTCGCCGCCGCCATTGATGCCGATCCAGGCTTGGATGTTGCCGGAGGAATCCTTGAGGTTGACGAAAGAGGCTTTGCCCATCCTCCGGATGGCGACCAATCTTCCGGCGACATCCACTTCAATGGGGTTCGCTTCTAATTCCTCGGCGGTTTTGCCTTCGACGTTTTTGCGGATATCGACGATTTTGTCTTTCCAGTCATAACGTTTTCCGAATGGCTCGACGCCCAATTCTTCGTATTTGGGCAGTTTGTCGCGCCTAGCTTGTTCTTGATCGGTGAGCATTTCTTCCATAGGGGATACCTCGTTCTCGCGGGAGTAGTCTACTCCAATATCGGAATGGTTGCACGCACGCGGGGCGAATTATTGAAAGAATGAAACGCGAACGGGCGCAATCCCCTTCCCCCGCGTGCGAAGAACGATTAAACTAATCCACGATATTTTGTTAGGAAATCCACATCTATGACGAATGAAGTTGGCAAAGAAAAATCCATTGGGCGGGAGGTCCTCCGCTTCTTGGTCGTCGGGGTCATCGCGACGATCTTCGACTTCTTGACGAAGCTCGTGAGCGCGACGATCTTGTCGAAGCTAGGCCTCGATGGCGAAATCTATAGCGCCGGCAACTGGAACATCTTCTCGTTGGCGGGCCTAAACTACACCTTGTCGATCATCCTCGGCTTCATCGTCGGGGTGTTGGTCAATTATCTCCTTTCGCGTATCTGGGTGTTCCAAAACGTCGAAGACAAAAAGAAATCCAATTCGGCGGGAAGCTTCTTCCTGTTCGTCTTCTTGGGCTTCGTCGGCTTATTGATCTCATTATTGATCTTCTGGGGCGCGGTGTTCATGGTGCCCCTCATGATGGAGGGCGTCGATGTCTATGAAGGCAGCAAGTCGATTTCTATCGACTTCGCCTTCTTATCGAACTCTTCTTTCTGGGCGTACTTCGTGGTGTTCGCCTTCTCCACCATCGTGGTGATGGTCTGGAACTACCTCTCCAGGAAGAAATGGATCTTCAAGGCCCCGAAGAAGGCATATGTCGCCCCGAAGCAGGTCAAGAAAGAAGAACCCAAACACAATGACTATGACACTCAGTTCATCGGGACGAACGTCGACTATGAAGAGATGTTGGCCACCCAAGAATTAAGGTTCGAGAAGAAAGAAGAAAAGCCGGTCGAGAAACAAGAAGAAAAGCCGATTGTCGAAGAAGCAAAGCAAGAAGCGAAGACCACCCAGGATCTTCCGAAGATCGCCGGGAAATACGAAATATATCCCGAGGCCGGTGGCTATAAATTCCGTTTGAAGGCCAACAACGGCGAGATCTTGATGGTCTCTGGCGGATATACCACCAAAGCCGGCGCCCACAAGGGCTTAGAGACCTTCAAGAAGAATGTTCCGGAAGGAAGCAAATCGGTGCAGACCGATAAGAACGGTTATTCGCAGTGGCGGATCTTCACCCCCAATGATGGGAGATTGATCGCCGCGGGCGAGATCTATTCCTCTTTGGAAAGCGCGAACAACTCTTTAGCGTCCGTGGAACGTTTCTATCAGACCGATAAGGTCGTCGATCTCAAAGAGATCCCGGAAAGCGAGATCCGCGATTGGGCGATCGATCTTGGGGAATATGCACCCAAGGCCGGCGGCAAAATCGAATACTTCATCGATCCCGAAGTCCAGAAATGGCGGGCGAGGCTATTCGCGAACAACGGCCAAGTGATGTTCGTGACCGATGGCACTTATGTTTCGAAGGCCGGCGCGCAGAATGGCGTGCTTGCCATCAAGAAGCAGATTGACGCCAATCAGGTCCATGTCCTAAAGGACAAGCAGGGAAGATTCCAGTTCCAGATCGCGAATGCGACCGGGGCGGTCTTGGTCCGTGGGGAATCTTATAGCGAAAAATCTAGAGCGGCATCTGCAGCCGTCTCGGTTGCTTCCTTCTTAGCGGGGATCAAAGATTTAAGCGGCAGCAAGAAATAAAAAGAAAGGGGCGATTCCACCGCCCCTTTTGTTTTTTGGAAAATGCGTTCAATAGCAGCTCAGGCTTTGCGGGCTTTTCGAAGCTCCTCTTCGCTTGCTTTCTCGATTTCATGAAGCTCGTATGTGATGACGTCGTAGGGATAGCTTGATTGATCCCAGACTTCCACTTCGCAAGCCTCGTTATCCTGATAGAAGCTCACGATGGCTCCAAATGTCCCTTTGGGGGCGTTGGGCTTATCGACCAAGGTTCTCACAAGGTCGTATTCTTTGAATTCTTTCATTTCTTTGCCTCCACATAATTTGTGATCATCCTAGGAATCTTGCTCACACGATCGATTTGATATACCGCGATAACGGGTTTTGTTTTGCGATTAGGGCCCTGAACTTTAATGCGGAACTTATATTTAACCCCAAACTTGGTTGTCTCCTTATCATAAACCTTGGCATAGCCATGGACTACCGCGGAATGGATTTGCTTGATCAAGGATTTGTAGTTCGTTAAATCATATCCGAGTGCTCGCATATAAGCTTCTGCTTTCCCACGGTTATTTGGATTGTTCGGGTTTAATGAATACGCGACAAACTTGCTTTCGGGCGTCACTGCATTCTTGCAAAATGGCATCTGGACTGCGGGTTTATGGTCTTCTTTGACTTTTTGGAGTTTTTTGCCGAGGATTTCCGCCGGCAAAGACCCGCCATAACGGCCTGTTCTTTGATCGTAGAGTTGTGGCTTTCTTCCACCACCTATTTTATAGGGCATTGTCTCTCCTTCCTACCGTCATAAAAGCCGACGATTTTTTTCTGAGGCAATTGTGCTGTCAGGGCTTAAAGGCTGGAAGTTCGCTCCTGAAGAAATGTTTGCAGTAGAGTAAACTTTTTAAGGAGGAGATATATGGATAAAAACATCAATCCCGAAATCGGGCAAAGGATTCGGGAATTAAGAGAGAAAAGAGGCCTTTCTCAAAAAGAATTGGCAGATTTGACAACAACCATCGACAAAACCCGGATCAGCGCTTATGAAAACGCGAAGCGGGCGCTTGATTTGCATAGCCTCGAACAGGTCGCGGAAGCCTTGGGTACTACGTTGGATTTTTTAATCTATGGAAAAGGGCCTCGGCGGACGTCTTATAAGAAGCCTTCGCAAAAAGGCGCGATCATCCATGAACTCGCCCGTCTAATTGACTCTGGAGTAATCGTTTTTTCCGAGGGCAAGTTGTACTACAACGATGCCCTGCAAATCAAAGAGTTCGTTTCTCAATACGTGGAAGTGCTTAACAGCTATTCCAAAGACAAAAAAGCAAAATTGGCAATGCTTGAAAAAGAATATGTGGAAAAGTTAGCGCCCAAAGGCAACAATCGGCCTTTGACAGCTGACGAGTTTTTTACGGTCATGAAAAACGTGGCCATAAATATGAATCTCCAGGAAATAAGCGGCTTTTCCGAGTTTAAAGAGGAGGCGGGCAAGAAAGAGACCAATAAGCTGGACGCAAAAGAAGACGGCCGGTAGGCGCTTTGTTGAAGAAAAGGGATGAAATACCTATACTTAGCACGCGATGAAGCAAGAAGCCTCCATTCATGCGCCCATCCTGAATCATAAGCTTGGCAAGGAAGCGATGTTCTCGATCCTCTCTGCCCTGCTCATTTTATTAGCGGGCTATCTTTGGGAGATCCCGATGTTTTATGGGGCGGATAATACGTTTGTATATTCCCCTGGCTTCTTTTATGTCGGAAGCGTCCTTGAGTTCCTTTTTGGTGCCTTCCTTATTTGGTACGGCGTCAAAGAATTCGGCGTCAAACGAAAGAACATCCTCCTCATCGCTTTATGCGCGGTCGCCTTATCGAATGCAATCGCGTCTTTGTCCTTGAATGAGGTGGTTACTCCGCCTTATGCAACGCATCCTTATTCTTTCCCGCTCGATTTCCGCTTTATGGTGGCAATCTCAGGAATTGATACGATGTTTGGAATTTATTACCTCTTTGGGGTGATGCCATATGCCTTGAAGAACAAGAAGATCATGGCTATCTTCTTGGAAGGCATCATCGGGATCGCTTTGGCGGCGATTATCTACAGTTACTTCCAAGAAGCGGATACCTACAAAGCGATCTTCGATCACGGCTTCCTCTACAATGAGAGGATTTTGTCTTTCACCGGTCACCCCAACCGCATTGGCTTTGACATCATGGCCGCGATCTTCGCGGAGATGTATATGCTCCATATGTACCGTCAGAGATGGCGTTATATTCCGATGGCGTATTTGGCGGTTTCTTTGTTATTCACCCTCAGCAAGACCGCGATCATCGTAATCTTCCTTGCGGGCGTGCTTTTCTTGTTCTATCGGGCTGCCCATGATTTCCGGCATAAACACAAAATCATGGGGGCCATTGCTCTGCTTTTCGGCGTGTTGGCGTTGTCGTTTATCGTCCTTTTAATGGTGGGCGTATTCCCGGAAGAATCTTTCTTAGGGACCTTGGCAAAGCAAATCAAAGACAACCTTTATGGCGAAGACCCGGAATCCATGATCACCGGGCGCGGCCAGGTCTGGAAGGATTGCTGGAGCCTTATTTCCTTAAGCCCCTTCCGCGTGATCTTCGGCTATGGAAGGGGCAATTACAGCCTCCTTCTCTATGAAGCGATGCATTTTGGCGTATTCAACATCAAAACCGGCCAGTCCCATAATGCCTTCATCGAGGTGTTGGGCGAATTCGGGATGATCGGCTTGGCGGCTTATCTTTTCCTCGGCGGCATCTATGTTTATCTCTGCGTCAAAGGGGCGATCAAGCATAAACGCGGGGTCATTTTATGCGCGATGATCTTCATGACTTCCTTGCTCCGTCAATTCTCCGAATGCCCCGGATATTTCGATCTTCGTTACGAAGGGATCGCGATGAGCCTTCTCTGCATCCTCCCTGTCTTGGCCCCGTCTGATGAAGGCGAGGAAGAGAAACTTTCCAAGACTTTGGCCTACCAAGGCGTTTCTTCGCTTTGGGCATTGATCGGTTTATGCCCTGCTTTGATTGGGGTTGCCTCTTTCGCCCCCGGCTTTGGGCCTTTGTTTTACTTCATCGCCTTTTTATGCCCGATCCTCCCCTTATTCATCAAACCGCTTGGCTTTTCTTGGAAGGACTCCCTCTTGTTGCTTGGGCTGGATTTGGCCACCTTGGTTTTGGTCAGTTTCCTTCCTCCCAACATCCACGATGGGTCGCATGCTTTATATTTCGCCCTGCCAGGAATCCTGTCCCTTTTCTATTTCCTCCTTCGGCCATATGTGGCTTTAAAACCAAAAGAGAAAAGCTCTTAAGAAAGATAAACTCCGTTTTAACGGAGTTTTTCTTTTTTCAAAGGAAAAAGTCACCCCGAATTTTCCGAAATTCTACAAAAAGTCGCGCCGAATTTTCCGAAATTCCATAAAAACTCCCCTCGTTTTTTCCGAAAATGCTATATTATATGATCAAGAAGGGAACCACGATGGAACTGCGAAGGCACATAGATGGATGGTTGGATGCTTGGAGAAGGCGTCCTAATCGCAAACCGGTTTTGGTGAAAGGAATCCGCCAATCCGGCAAAACCCACTCGATTCTTTCTTTCGCCAAAAAGAACTACCAAACCATCGTTTATCTCAATTTCTGGGACGCCCCTGATTTGGTGGATGCTTTCGCGGGTGAATTGGACGTCTCCTCCATCATCAAGGAGCTTTCGGTGAAACTGCCCTTGCCAGAATTGGCAAAGGGTTCCACGGTCTTCATTTATGATGAAGTCCAAGAATGCCCTCGGGCGTTGCTTTCTTTGAAAAGCGCAGGAGTAGACTCCGGCTATGACTTCATCGCTTCCGGCTCTTATTTGGGCATCCGCGGATATGTGGTGTCCGACGATACCCCAAAGCCGGTCGGCAGCGTGGAAGAATTCGACATGCGAACCCTCGATTTTGAGGAGTTTCTTTGGGCAAAAGGATACCAAAAAGAGCAAGTTTCGTATCTGAAAGAAGCGTTCCTTTCCCAAACGCCTCTTTCCAAATCGATGCACGATGCTTTCACTTCTTTGTTCCGCGAATATCTTTGCATCGGCGGCTTTCCTGAAGCCGTCAGTATTTATATGGAAAGCGGAAACATCCAAACCGCTTTGCAAACCGTTCGTCGGATCACCAATGACTTGCAAGACGATTTCGGACGGAGGAGAGGTAAGGACAACCGCCCGCTTTTCAAGCCCAATGAAGTGGCGAGGATTCGCAGCGCTTTCTCTTTGATCCCTTCTTTTTTAGCCAAAGAGAACAAACGCTACATCGTCTCCAAAATCGAGGGGCGGGGAGCCAAGGACGCCGGAAAAGACGCAATTTCCTATTTGATCGATGCCGACGTCGCCACGAAAGCATATAACCTGGAAACGCCCTCCATTCCTTTGTCCGTCAATCTGATCGCAAGCCAATATAAGCTTTATCCCGCTGACATCGGCATGCTGGTCGGCATGTTGGAAGATGGGACGACAAACGCCATTCTCTCCGGCCAACTGGGCATGTCCAAAGGGATGCTTTATGAAGCTTTGGTCGCGGATGCTTTATATAAAAGAGGAGGCAGGCTTTTCTATTTTTCCAAAGAAGGGAAATTAGAGCTCGATTTCCTCATCAATTTCAAGGGTGAGGCCGCCATCCTTGAGGTCAAAGCCGTCAGTGGCAATGCTAAAAGCGCGAAAACGGTCCTAAAGCATCCGGAGCATTATGGAAAGACGCGGCTTATTCAAATCAAGGACGCGAACATCGGATATGCCAATGATGTGCTGACCATCCCGCATTATATGGCCCATTTGCTTTTTGATTGGTCCCCCACTTTGCCGCTGGATTAAAGTATGAACAAAGCCAAAACGGCTCATCACGAATTCCCTCCTTGCCATAACCAAGATTCCGCGATTTTGATCTTGGGTTCTTTCCCATCGGTGAAATCCCGGGAAATGGGTTTTTATTACGGTCATCCGCAGAATCGCTTCTGGAAAATATTGGAAGCCATTTTCTTAGAAGCGGTTCCAAAGGATGCCCAAGGAAGAAAAGAATATGCCTTAAGGCATCATCTTGCCCTTTATGATTCTTTGGAATCTTGCAGGATCAAAGGAAGCGAAGACGCTTCCATTGAAGAAGAGGTTCCCACCGATTTAAGCCCCATCCTTCAAAAAGCGAAGATCCGAAAAATATTATTGAATGGGAAGAAGGCCGCGGAGGCCTTCTGCCGTTATCAAAAAGTTGATGAACAAATCCAAATCATTACGCTTCCTTCCACCTCCAGCGCGAACGCTTCTTGGAGTTTGAAAAAACTGATTGAAGTTTGGCAAAAGGCAATCCAAGGAGATTAATCGCAAAAATGCTGTATTTAACTGATTTTTATCTTTTTGAATGGTTCTCAAAAAGGAAAAGTCGCTCCGAATTTAGTAAGAAATGCATAAAAAGTCGCTCCGAATTTAGTAAGAAATGGTCCAAAAGTCGCTCCGAATTTAGTAAGAAATGGTCCAAAAGTCGCTCCGAATTTAGATTGGAGAAGCCCATCCAAAGGAAAAAGAAAGGCTGTTTGTTTTGAACAAACACGAAAAATTGCCATTTTTGGATGCTGCAGGTGTGTTTTTATCCCAATGGTCGATTCATAAGGCCGTTGGTTGGTTTTACTCTGACTTTGTCGGCTTATTTTTATTCCACACTTTTACACCGCTTTTTAACACGCTTTTTAACACGCTCATGCAAAAAGTCCGTATTTATCGGAAGAAAACGAAAACCCATTCAGCAAATGAATGATCCGTTTTATCAATGATGACGATTGTTTGTTTTTGCCTCCATTCCCAAAAATGGCAACGATTTGCAAAATTTTGGATGGATGTCATTCCCGCGCTTAAGCGCCTAGGTTTTTTCTAATTCTTTGAGGCTAACTCAATCTCTATTCTCGTAATTGGCTTTCAGCCATTCTTGCTCGGATTCGATGCATTCAGCCAGCCACTTCTTGCCTAGGTCGGATTGATACCAGGCGATGGTCTTCTTGATGCCGACTTCAAAGCGAGTGATGGGATCCCAATCCAATTCGACATTCGCCTTATGGGGATCGATCGCATATCTTTGGTCGTGGCCATGCCGGTCGGCGACATAGCTGATGAGCTCTTCGCCCTTTCCTAATTCCTTGAGGATGATCTTCACGATGTCGATATTGGCTTTTTCATTATGGCCGCCTAAGTTATAGACCTCCCCCACTTTTCCTTTTTCCAGGACGGCGAGGATTCCGCGGCAATGGTCTTCGACATAAAGCCAATCTCTGACATTCAATCCTTGCCCATAAACGGGAAGTTTCTCGTTATTGGTCGCTTTGGCGATCATCAAAGGAATCAGTTTCTCCGGGAATTGATAAGGACCATAGTTATTGGAACATCTCGATACCGTCACCGGGAGCCCATAGGTCCTATGATATGCCAAGGCAAGTAGATCGGCGGATGCTTTGGAAGTGCTATAGGGGCTGGAGGTATGAATTGGGGTCGATTCAGTGAAGAAAAGATCTTTCCGATCCAAAGGAAGATCGCCATAGACTTCATCCGTCCCGACTTGATGATATCTTTCCACCCCGTATTTGCGGGAGCAATCCATCAAGACGGCGGTGCCCAGAATATTCGTTTCTAAGAAGATAGTCGGATTCTTGATGGAACGGTCGACATGGCTCTCCGCGGCGAAGTTGACCACGATGTTGGGTCTTTCTTTGGCGAAGATCTCATCCATCTTCTTGCGGTCACGGATATCTTCTTTATAGAAAACGTAATTGGGGTTCTTCAATTCTTCATCGATCGTATGCGGGTTTGCGGCGTATGTGCAGACGTCGATGTTGATGACTTTCCATTCGGGCCTTTCCTGCAAAAGCAATTTGCAGAAGCAATTCCCGATGAAGCCGGTGCCCCCGGTGACCAATATCGTTTTCTTCATAGAAGATCCTCCGTTTTACGAAGATGGGTTTCCTCCCATCGACAGGACGATAAAAATATACCATAGAAAGAGGTTTCTTTAGAAAAGCAAAAAGGGCTCATGCCTTTTGTGAAAGCGATTTGAGAGAAAATAAGAACAAGACCATTTTATCAAGAGAGGAACCTTTCACGATGCGCGAAATCTGAAAATCCGGGTAATTTCGGCTTTTCTAACAAAAGCTAGGCGACCTTTGATTTGAACTTTTCCAACAAAGGTTATTGGCCGCCTAAGAAGGGCCGCGGAATCGCCTTGATAGGGCTTTAAAAGGCGAAGGAATTAGGTATAATGGCTTTGCCACCCCAGAAAAAGTTGCATCTTTCCTGTTAGGAAACATTAACTTCAGGCATGGCCTAAGCATGAATAAAAAAGAACCGGCGGCGTCGGCTCCGTTACGGATGGAGCAAAAAGACAAGAACGCGTCCTCGTCTGGCGGAGTTTCCCTCCGTTCGGCCTTCAAAGCAAAGCTCCAAGAAATCGGGGATCTTTTCCGTTTGCCTGGGGAAGTGGTTTCTTATAAAGAGCTGAAGGATTCCCCTTACTCCATCACCTATAAGGTGGTTTATGACACGAAGAAAATCTATGTCTTCCAAAACTTCACCGCCAAATTCGGCGCGAACGTGGAAGACATCATGTATAACGCCGAATTGGTGACGGAGCATTTGCGGGGAAAGCATCTTTCCTCCCTCCATTTCCATCACACCAATTTCCGGGAAAACTTCATTCAGGATGCCAGTGGCGACAATTGGCGGGTCTCCAATTATTTCGATTCAAAAGAATACGAACAGGCCGACGACCTCGATTTCGCTGAACAAATCGGTCGGGCCGTCGCCAGCTTCCAGCTTTCTTTCTTAGACTTCGATCCTACCGCCCTCCGCAACATCCTTCCCGATTATCACAATACGAGAAAATTGATCGAAGAAGCCAAAGAAGAAGGCGAAATCACCGAATACCTAAAAGAATCGATGGAGGATGCCTGCGCCTTCCAACCGAAAGAACTCCCCATCCGCGTCACCCATAACAACACCAAAATCAACCATTTCCTCTTCGACCAAAACAATGAGCCATTGGCTTTGATCAGCTTGGATCTGGTGATGCCGGCGACCGGCTTATATGACCTCGCCCACGCGGCCAATGAAGCCTGCATCGACAAAGATGGTTCTTTGAACCTCTCCAAACTGAAGGCTTATTTGGAAGGCTATCTTAGGGTGGCGAGGTCTTTCTTAAGCCAAGAAGAGATCAAGGACATCCCCCAAGCGTTATTCACTTCGGCGATTGAGTCCATCGCGGTTGCTTGCCGGCAATACCATGATTCCGGCATGACAAGAAAATTGGAAAAGGCCAAGCGGTTCGTCATTTTGTCCAAAGACATCAAAAACAATCAGGAAGCGATCAAGGGATTGATTGAAGATGCCTTGAAGGCCCCGGCGAAGAAAACCGGGATGACCCTCAATGGCTTCCGGCGCGACATCATCGCTTCCAAAGACTGGTACGACTATGAAATCGGCGAATATATGGGCATCGCCCTTCCCCATAAGATCAAGCCAAAAGGCGGGAAATTCTATGCTTTCGGCAAACGGGCTTTCGATATCTTCGCTTCTTTGATGGCGATCATCATTCTGGCTTTGCCGATGCTGATCATCGGCTTGATCGTTGTCTGCACCTCCAAAGGATCTGCGTTCTACTTCTCCAAACGAGTTGGCAAAAACGGGAAGATCTTCAACTTCTACAAGTTCCGTTCCATGTATAAGGATGCGGACAAACGCTTGGATGAACTCCTTGCCAAGAACGAAGTCGAAGGCGGGGTCATCTTCAAGATCAAAGACGATCCAAGGATCACCCCGTTTGGCAAATTCATCCGCAAAACATCTCTGGATGAGCTTCCTCAGTTCTTCAACGTCCTCAAGGGCGATATGTCTTTGATTGGCCCAAGGGTTGGCCTTCCTAGGGAGGTCAAAGAATATCCGGAAGAAGCCTTGGACCGTTTGTTGGTCCCCCAAGGCTTATCCGGCGAATGGCAGGTCAACGGCAGAAGCACCACCACCTTCAACCAAATGGTGGAGATGGATTTGGATTATATCCAAAATAAGCGCGGCTTTTGGTATGATATCAAATTGATGTTCAAGACGATCGCGGTTGTCTTCAAAGGGAAAGGCGCGGAATGATTATTACCAAAACACCGTTCAGAATGAGTTTTTTTGGGGGCGGGACTGACATGCCCCAGTATTTCCAAAGGCCCGGAAAAAGAGGCGCGGTCATTTCTTCCTCTTTTGATAAATACGTTTATGTAACCGTGCGCCATCTTCCTCGCTTCTTTAATCACACTACCGAGCTTTTCTATTCCAAAATCGAAAAAGTCAGTAAAATCGACGATATCGAGCACCCGATGGTCCGAAATGCCATCAAGATGTTAGAGATGAAAGAACTTCACATCTCTTATGATGCTGACCTTCCTGCCAGAACTGGTTTAGGGACTTCCAGCACCTTTGCGGTTGGACTTCTAAATGCTTTTTATTGCCTAAAAGGTAAGTACGCATCCAAACAGCAACTGGCAAAAGATGCCATCTTTCTCGAAAGAGAACTCTGCCAAGAAGCGGGCGGTTGGCAAGATCAAATAGCCGCTTCTTATGGGGGCTTGAACCGCATCGATTTCGACGAAAGCGGCTTTAGAGTTACTCCAATCATTATCTCCAATGCGAGAAAACAGCAGCTTGAAGGCAACCTCTTGCTCTTTTTTACTGGATTCACCAGATTCTCTGCAGAAATTCAAAAGTCCACCACTGCAACGCTTGAAGAAAAAGACAAGCAATTCGAGATGATGCTGGAACTGGTTGATAAAGCCCAAGGTATTCTTCAGAACAAAGAGGCGGATTTGGACGACTTCGGGAGATTGCTTGATCAAACTTGGAAGTTGAAACGGCAAACCGGCAAAGAAATCACCACCAACACCATTGATTCGCTTTATCAACAAGGAATCGAGGCGGGGGCTTTAGGAGGCAAACTCCTCGGTGCAGGCGGAGGCGGCTTTCTTCTTTTCTACGTCCCAAAGAAAAAACAAGCCTCGGTTCGGAAGGCTTTTAAGGACCTTCTTGAAGTTCCTTTCCGTTTCGAAAAGCAAGGCACTCGCGTGATTTACTACACACCAGAAGAATTTGACGTCGAATCCAGCAAGGAGGAATGAGGATATGAAGGAGCGTTCTAAAGCCTTTATCGACCAGCTAATATCCCGTTATCCGGAATTAGAGCCTTGCTATGCGGACATCGCCAAAGCCACAGAGCTTATGATTGGGTCTTATTCCCAAGGCGGAAAGCTCCTCGTTTGCGGCAACGGCGGTTCTGCTGCCGATAGCGAACATATCGTTGGCGAACTTATGAAAGGGTTTGTTTTGCCTCGCCATATTGAGGAAAAACTCGTCAATGCCCTTCGTGAATCCTGTCCGGAGGATGCGGATTATATAACGAAAAACCTACAGCGGGGATTGCCTGCCATCTCTTTGGTTTCGGAAGTCGGCCTTTCCACCGCTTTCAGCAACGATCAAGCGCCCGATTTGGCATTCGCTCAGCAGGTTTTGGGCTATGGCAAACCTGGGGATGTTCTCCTCGGCATTTCGACTTCGGGCAATTCCAAAAACGTTGTCTATGCCATTGAGGTTGCCAATGAAATAGGCATCCACACCATTGGGCTTACCGGAGCCAAAGCAAGCAAAGTCTCTGAACTTGCCGAAATTACGATCAAAGCCACCGAACAAGAAACCTTCAAAATCCAAGAAAAGCATCTGCCAATCTATCACGCGATTTGCTTGGCTTTAGAGAATGAATTCTTCGGAGATTGAAGATGGTTACCGTCATTATGGCCGGCGGCAAGGGAACCCGGCTAGGAGGCATAACTCGGCAAATTCCAAAGCCCTTAGTTCCAATTAATGGCGTTCCAATTTTAGAACGCGAAATCGACTGCTTAAGAGATCAAGGGTTTACAGATATCATTCTAACCGTTTCTTATAAAGCGGATGCGATCATCGAATATTTTGGGGATGGATCAAAGATATCGCCTGTCAGCAACAAGCCTTTTGGGGTAAAGATCTCTTATTTCGTTGAAGAAGAGCCGCTCGGTAATGCGGGGGCATTATTTAGGATCAAAGACCAATTATCGGATGATTTCTTACTGCTCAACGCTGATTCGCTTTTTGATATCGACTTCAACCGCTTTGTTGGCTATCACAAAGAAAAAGGAGGATTGGCGACTTTATTCACGCACCCAAACTCCCATCCCTATGATTCCGGATTGATCGTTGCCGACAAAGAACATAGGCTCATTCGCTGGCTTTCTAAAGAAGACGAAAGGCCGGCTTGGTATAAAAACAGAGTCAACGCTGGACTCCACATACTAAATAAAAAAATTCTGGATGTCCAAATTGACACTCCAAAAATCGATTTGGACCGTCAACTCCTTAAACCTTTACAAGGAAGTGGGCTCATTTATTGTTATGATTCTCCAGAATATGTTAAAGACATGGGCACGCCGGAACGCTTCCATCAAGTAGAAGAGGACCTTAAAAAGGGCATACCTTCTGCGAAAAACCTGAAGCACAAACAGAAGGCCGTTTTTCTTGACCGGGATGGCACGATTAATAAATTTGTTGGCTTTTTAAGAGATGTCGATCAATTTGAACTGCTCCCCGGAGTGGCAGATGCGGTCAAACTAATTAACCACTCCGGCTATTTAGTAATTGTAGTCACCAATCAGCCCGTCATCGCTAGGGGCGAGGTGACTTTCGAAGGATTAGATGATATTCATAACAAAATGGAAACCTTGCTTGGAGAAGAAGGGGCATATCTTGATGCAATTTATTTCTGCCCCCACCATCCGGATAGCGGGTTTGCTGGAGAGGTCGAAAACCTAAAGATCGATTGCAGTTGCAGGAAGCCAAAGCCAGGCATGTTTCTTCAAGCGGCGAAGGATTTTAATATAGACTTATCAGAGTCTTATATGATTGGAGACAGCGAAAACGATGTTAAGGCAGGTCAAAACGCCGGTTGCAAATTGTCGCTCTTAGTTAAAGACAATTTGGCAAAAACAGTAACTGCTGTTTGGAGCAAAGCTACGGCTCATCTTAACCAGTAATGGTTTTCTTTTTAATTTATTTATAAAAAACACCGCCGGTCTAATGTGGACCCCGTGTCAAGGACGCTTTAAAAACTGAGTAGTTACTGAGAAATGGCAAGGACAGTACTGCCCTTGCCATTTTCTCTCGCCGAGGCGGCCGGCACCGGGAGCCTTACCGGCGCGGCGAGGAGATAGTCGCGAACTCGGCTGACGTCATCTTGCCAAGGCCCGTCTGCGGCCTCCAGTTGTTGCAGTAGTCTATGTAGTCGGAGGCCTCGACCACCACATCGTCGAAGGTGCGGCACCTTCTAAGGTGCATCTCGTCCTTGGTGTGCCCGAAGAAGGACTCCATAGGAGCGTTGTCCCAGCAGTTGCCCCTTCTTGACATTCGGGTTTGTCATCAGGGCGGCGACCTGCTCGTCGGTCAGCAATTTGCTGGACATAAGAAAACCCCGATCAAAGTGTAATCGGAGGCAATCTTGATGTCAGGCGTTTTTCCAAGACTATTCCAGCCCTTCGTTAAACCGAGACAATTTTCGTTTTAGCCTTTTTTGAACCAGTCCAAGGAAGTGGCCCCTAAACAAATGAACATACTTTGCGATTTTATAAGCATTGGTTTCAGCAAGCAACAAGGGGCTTCGAGAGATTTTAAGGCGCAGATCATCAACAAGCTTTTTTCTTTCTGCGCCTTCTTTAGCTAGAATGATATGTCTATATCTTGCCGCACATGCAAATGCAACCCATTTCGTTAAAAGCTTAAAATTTTGGGAATTAGAATTCTCGAGTTCTTCGAAGAACAGAGAGAGCATATCTTCAAGACATAGTTTGCTGTCCTCTTCGTGCTTTGCATAACCGCTAAACGAGACGCTTTGCCCCGGAACGCCTATGCTATAGATGTAAGTTGGATGCTCAAAATAAGAGAAAGTTTTAATAAAAGGAATCGGAAAAACGCAATATTCTTGATCTTCATAAAATACCTGCTCTCTAACTTTGATATTGTTGTTTTTCCAAAAAGTTGTTTTATATGTCAAGGAGTGGAGTTGGAATAAGAAGTCGTTTAAGTTTGGCTCCTTTACGGCCCCACCGGCTGTCTTGCGTACCGCCGAAACTCTGCTTGTTTTACCTGTGTTAACAAAAAAATGTTCGAAATCTGAAAAAACAACGTCTGCATCACAATCTTTAAGGAAAAGCAAGAAATCCGAAAGGGAGTCCATAGGAATGGCATCGTCTCCGTCAATAACTTTGAAATACCTCCCTTTCGCTGCGGCAACACCAACATTAATGGCCGAGCCGTGGCCTCCGTTTTTTTTATGAATGACTTTGCAAAAAGAAGAAAAGCGGAAACACAGTTCATCTAGCAATTGGCCTGTCTTCCCATCGGTAGAGCCGTCGTCTATAAAAATGAGTTCGTATTCATTAGAACAGCGGAGATTTAAAAATTTTTCAGTATAAGAGGGTATAAATTTTGCCGTGTTAAAAGAAGGCACTATGAGACTTAGCTGAATTTCGTCTTCATGGGGTAACATTTCTTCCATATAAGGAATTATACCAGCGGCGAACGGAAAAGAACTTGCCAATTGACCTAGATTGATGCTCAAAAATAATAATCGCTCAGTAAACTGGACCCCGTAATTCGGACAGTCTTGAAAAAACGCCTGACATCAAGATTGCCTCCGATTACACTTTGATCGGAGTTTTCTTATGTCCAGCAAATTGCTGACCGACGAGCAGGTCGCCTCGACGAAGAAGGTTATTTTCCCCTCTTGTGAGAGGCCGTTCAGGTGTGTCTCGAACACGAGCCAGTCGAGGAAAGGCTGGACGTTCTTCGTCAGCATCTCGATGTGGACGGCGAATTTCCTCTGGATCGACGAATGGAAGGAGTTTATGGGCTGCGTGGCCGCGAATGACCCTGGATCCGTCGATTTTCATATCTCCTAGGGGCCGGCGTTCCATTCGGCGAACCTCCCGTGGCCCATGAAACCGTGACGGACGATGCGCGACCCCCTTTCTATGCGGGAGGAATAGACACGAAGGCATTTCGCCCCCCGCGGATGACCCTTCCCGGCAGCCTCGGCGAAGCGGTTGCCGGAATCGTCCACGGCCGCGCATATCGCGACCTGGTTCCTGAATATGCCCCTCAGCTTCCTGCCTCCCCGCAGGATGAGTCTAGAGGCGTTGACGGGGACGAAGGTCTCGCCAAGCCAAACCTTGCCGGAGAGCCTCGCATCCAGGACGAATCGCGAGGGACGTAGACCGTGCGGCTGGAAAGCCCCGCGACGTTGCATATCTACTCCTCGAGGCAATCCTCGAACGTCATCGAAAGAAGGAGTCTTATCTCGCCGTCGGGGAGCTTGCATGACGAGAAGCGTGTCCCCGTCCGGTCGCCGAATCAAGGATTCTGGCAGGAGGGGTTGAGGCATTTCCACTTCCGCGACCCGCCCCCCTCTTACCGTTCTTGGCGATCCGTTCGCTACCACATCTCGGGCATCGGGCCGGCCCGTCTTTGAACCTGAGCATAAAAACTCATTTGGGATGGAGTTCGGGCGGCAGTCGCCCAAAGGAGTCGCCAGACAATCGCTTCATCGACGGCCGCGCGAACCTTGGATTATCTGGCACGGATATTATAAAACGGCATTCGGTTTTGTTCGAATGCCATCAGTCACTTTGTAAATACTCCTTTCAACTATTGTGATCACCAAAACAGGGCAACGAGAAGTCAAAGACTGAAAAAATCGAATAAGTGCATTAAAATGCCGCTTTGACTTCATGTTCTTTAATGATTTGTGTGGGGTTTTCTTTTTTTTGCAAAAAGTCTTTTTTCTTTTTGGCCACTTTACTAAGAGGGTGATTCATCAAAAAAGAATTTAAAACCCCATAATTAAACAAGGTGTATACGGAGTTGATGTTCGCGAAGTATGCCTCGACAAAAATGGAGAGGAGGAACGGCAACAAAAAGGAAAAGTATGCAATCTGTGCTTTTCTTTGAAGAGAAAAGCCTTTCTTAAAAAACCGATAGGCGAACATTAAATATCCCACATACCCAAGAAACCCGTTTTTAATAAGAATGTTCAGCAAAGGCAATTCCACCGTTCCATCCCACCCTATTACTGACCGAACGTTTTCTGAATAAGGGCGGCTGCTATTTCCAAAAGCCATCTCGGCATTGCCGAAAAACAAATGAAACAAATCGCCTTTAGTATAATTGAGATAGTTGGTTAAGCCGCGAACACGATATCCGAATGTGGAACTTATAGAGCCTAAAACGAAAGACAGCAGCATTCCTAAAAAGCACACGAACACAATCCATAACACCAATTTTCCTTTTTCCTTTCTTTTTGGAAGCAAGCAAAATCTCCTGACCAGCAAGAAGATCAATAGCATAAGGATTGCGCCCCTGCTATTAGAGAGCAAAAGGAGCGTAATAGAAATTATGACTCCAAAGATATTTGATTTTTTTTTGCACCGATCAAACGTCTTGATTAAGCAAACCGAGGAGATTAACGTGGTATAACCAAATAGATTTTTATACTGCATACCAAAGGATAAATCAAAGCCAAGGCTAAAACCTTCAACGCTGAGAACATAGATTGGGTCATCTAGGACCAGGGCTAAAATAAGACAGGCAAACGACCCAAAGAAAGTCGACCACCCAATAATGAAAAAACAATTTTTGGTTTGGAATAGTTCATTACCAGAAAGCGCGAAAATAAAAAGAAGGAGCATGGAGATTATCAAACGGGCTTTAACAACCAAAACTAAAGTTTGCATCATTATTCCTAGGCAAAAAGAAACGAGAATGACGGCGCCATATATAAAATGATTTTTAATGTCCTGGAAGCGATTGCGCTTGTGCCAAAAGAAGCACCCAGCAAGCAAAATTCCCAGGCCAAGGTATTCGATGATGGTGGAATATCCGAGTTTTTCCAAAGATGTCGACTGTGAGATGGTTAAAAGGAAAAAGGAAAGGCCCAACCAAAAGCCTTTTGGTCGGGCGCGAGAGTTTACAGTAAATTCATTATTTTCCAAACTCGATTTATCCTTCCCTTTTCATTCTATATTCAATCATTGCGCGAATGGTGTCTTCCAACGCTATTGTTTGTTTCCACCCAGTGTCTTGGACTAGTTTCGAAACATCTCCCCAAATTACCTTTTCATCTGTTGGGCGAAGCAATTTTGGGTCGGTTTCACATACAATTGCCGTGTTAAGAGCCTTTTCGATGGCTTTCACAATATCTCTACCCGTTACAGTTTTCTGTGCGCAAATGTTGTACACATCACCCCAGGTCCCTTTTTCGGAAAGCAACAGCAAGGCCGAAATTAAGTCTTGGCAATCTTGAATGGCGCGATGACTATCCAAGTTTCCAACTAATATATGGCAAGGGTTGTCTCCGCGTTTAAAAGATTTGATTGCCCGACTCACAAAATCACTACAAACATCGTTTACCTTTCTTGCGCCGGTTGTATTAAAAATGCGGGCCCTAATAACACGGATTTTGTCATTAGCAAAATATTGATAAGACAGCAAGTCCTGACACACCTTACTAACTCCATAAGGGTGGAGCGGCAATAGTTCTGCGGATTCTTTGATTTTTTCACCTGCGGGAAGTTTTTCAAAAGAAGAGCCATACTCAGCGCTGGAGCAAGCCACCACTACAACAGGATCATAAGAAGGGTCAAAGTGTTTGCGAATGAATTTAATGCTCTCAAATATTGAAACGGTTCCATTGGCGTTAGTATCAAACGTCGCAAATGGCTGATCCCAAGAAACGGTAGGATAGCTTTGCGCTGCCAAGTGAAAGATTCGCGATGGCCGAAATTCAATCATTATATTAAGTACATTCTGCCAGTACCGAACATCGCATTGAATTAAACGAATTTTCGAAGGTATCTCTTCTATATCTACGGTTGGCTTATAGTAAGTTCCGACTACGTCCAAACCTTGGTTCCAAAGAACTTCGACCATGTGAGAGCCGACCATGCCCCCCGCACCAGTTACCAGCACTTTTTCCTTTTGCATATTAATGCCCTCCATTAATGGCGCTTATAATCGCCATCGCCTTCTTTTCTAAGCTAAAATCTTGACGCCCTATATCGTATGAAATTTGGCCCATCTTTTCTAAGGAGGTTTTTGAATCCGCCAAGAGAGAAATTGCCTGAGCTAAGCTTTTGGCGTCGCCAGAGTGGAAAACATAGCCGTTTTCTCCGTCTCGCACTCCATCGCTTAAATTTCCTTCATCGCTAACAACTAAAGCCTTTTTATAATGAAAAGCCAGCTGTTCGACTCCGCTTTGCGTAACTTCTAAATAAGGCAAGCAAACAACGTCGGACGAATTAAAAAACCACTTTTCTTCATCGTCTGGAATGTATGAAAAAACGAAAGAATAGCTATTTGGCAAAAGCTTATTTTTTGCCAGCGCTTCAATTTCGTTCGGAGAATAATCCCTCAAACTGCCAGCAACTAAAAGGAAGATCGATTTGTTTTGTGTTTGTGCTTCCCCCACCCCTTCGATCAATAAGGGAAGCCCTTTAGATTTTCGAATTGTCCCGTAGAGCAAAAAAACGGTGGCGTCTCGGGGGATTCCCAGTCTTTTCCGTGCCTCCTTCTGATCGGCAAGGACCGCATTAGAAACCGAGCCGAACGCGCAACCAACGTAATAAATAGGGCTCTTGACTTTCGGGTAAAACTTGCCGAAGTCAATCATTGCTTTTTTGGATTGAATAAAAATGCCAGATGCATAGTTGTAAATCTTTGATAGGGCGCTCATTTGGAAAGGTTTTTTATTAAAGGGAATTAAATCGTGCAATAAAATGTATACTCGAGAGGAAGCCGCCATTTGTTTTACAAATTTCCATTCAATCCAAGGCACACAAAACCACTGCAAAATAACTGCGCAGTACGATTCTTTTTTTATATAAGCAACCAACTCTTTTGTGCTTCTTAAATATTTGCGGGTTTTAGAAAAAATGTTTCCTCTAAAAACATCGTGAAAGCCCGTTATTATTTGCTCGGGAGAATACCGCTTTAAATCCAATGTGTGATCGTCGCTCAAGAAAACCGAAGTTGAAACAAGGCGATTCATTTCCTCGGCCAGCTCAATAGAATCTCGCCCAACGGTTTTAGCGAATTGCTCAACAAGAAGTATTTTCATAAGAAATAAATTATAATAATTTATCGTTTAAAAGGAAATATCGGAGGCCTGGGCGTACCAAAACAAGCAGAGAATCAGAAGAAAAAGGTAGACGGGCCGGAAAAATGATAGTCTAAGTCTTTGCGTCTCTCTCCGATCTGCTTTGCAGGAATACCTCCATATATTCCGAAAGGCTTCAGTTCTTTTGTTGCTATGGCTCCGGCGGCTAATACGGATCCCTCTCCAATTACAACCCCAGGCAAAACTATGGTGTTTGCGCTGATCCACGCTCGACTGCCAATAGACACCCTTTTGTAATCCCCTTCGAATGAGGTGGAATTGACAAAGTGCTGAGCCGTGTAAATCGAAGCACGCGAAGAAAAGTTCACGTCCTCCCCTATGACCAATCCTCCTCTGCCATCGAGAATGCAATCATCGCCAACAATCGTCCGAGCGCCAATAGAGATTCTAAAACCCCCTCTAATTTCAACCCCTTTGTGTATTGCCACTTTTTTCCCTATGTGCATGTGAAATACTCCCCGATATAAGGCTACACGAAGCCAATTGGCGGGAATGTGGGAAAAAAACAAGGACAAGGATTTATAAATCCCATCATAACAGCTTCGGAGAACACGCTTAAAAGAGGATTCTGCTTTGCTTAAAGAATCAACGAAAGACGAGGCCTTTTTTTGAGTCTTCAACATTTTCTTTTTTCTTCCTTCGACCAACGAGACGGC
Source organism: uncultured Erysipelotrichaceae bacterium (assembly GCA_902802365.1). Taxonomy (GTDB): domain Bacteria; phylum Bacillota_I; class Bacilli_A; order RFN20; family CAG-826; genus Alloenteromonas. The sequence goes on from CADCLZ010000001.1 coordinate 27,290, forward strand.
GCAGCACGCCGCAATTAAGCAAAGCGAAAAAAATGCCAAGAACGCCAAAACAGTAAGTGCAAAGATATAAGCTAACATTTCCATAAAAATTAAGAATCTTTCCAAAATATCTTAGCAGTAATTGAAAATAAAAAAATAGATGACGCTATGCGGTACATTCGCATTTGTTAGTTTCCAGATGATGTATTACATCTTTGCATGAATGCTTTGGGGCATCGGATCTCACCGTTTTCCTCATAGAGTTTGTGACCTGACCTTCCAGTTCTGCATCGTCGGGCGATTTGAAACCGAGGATCTGCTTGGGCATTTTGTTGTATCTCAGGTTCCATCGCCTGCCTTGCTCCCTCAGGTCCTTCGGGGAATGGAACCTGAGGTGACTATAGAACTTCTCCCGATCGGCCCGATGGCTCCTCTCCAACCTGTCGTTGTGCTTCGGGGTCCTCGGGCATATGAACTTATGCCCGCTCCCGTTAGGCTCGAGGAAGGGCTCGAGGATGTTCGGATAATCGCGCCCGTGCCTTGACTTTTCCTTCCTGAAGGCCCTATCCGAGAACTCGCTCCCGTCGAACCTTTTGAGCCAACGGAGAAGGCTCATCCTGGAGACGTGATAATACGAGCATATTTTCCTGACGGGGCGTTTTGAGACGATCCCCCTGAGGCAGCATTGACACCTCATCTCCAAATCGTGGGGCGATCTCGCCCCCTCTTTTCATGGGCAGATCCCTCCCTGGTGGTTATGAGTAAACTCATTATAGGGCCCTGCCTTTTCCCTTCGTCGAAAAATCCCCCGACCGGGGGATCGGATTATAGATGTGGATTATGTATCACATCATGTGAGTTAGTACAGGTGACGCTGTGCGGTACATCCGCATGAAAAAACGAGAATTTATTAACACAAATTCAAGTTTTAAAGTTGGTGGTTGCGGCGAATCGCTTTTTTCCCTATTCGAATCCTTTTCCTTGGATACAAACGAGAGTGAGCACAAGAGGCAACCGCAATTACCATTTTGCGAGGAAAGTGAGTGGAGAACCAAAGCATAAGGTGCTTCTTCTTCGACGGCAAAAAGGGATCGAGCGGGCGATCATACCAAGGGGAATCGGGTGGCGATCGCCTTCCTGCCAAGGGCGAGTCGCGGAAAGAAAAACGGGGGTAAAATGGACTATAGCGGGATCCGATACGGCTTCTTGATAAGCCTCTTTACTGCAATGGTATTCTGGTTTTCGCAAGCGAAGTATTTCTTCAAAAGAGCAATCGAAAAAGATTCGTTGTGCATTATATTTAGGAGGGATCTCTTTTATTTCTCCTTTAGGACCAAGTACCCCATTAAGAACGCCTTGATCAACATAGGTAACGTCCCCTTCGCGAATTCTGATATAGCGAATCATCTCTCCGAAAGGATCGTTGATACGAAGCCTCTCCAGATTTAAAACCAGAACGCCATTGTTTATATAAACTTTTCCGGGTTGTGAACCTGCATCGATTCTATATAAATTGCATCTACAATCATCTGCCCCCGCAACCATCGCGTCTTCCATGGGCATTTCTTCAAGCGGGCGCAAAGATTTGCGAATTAAGGTATCGCAATCAAGGTAGATTGCTCTTTTTTCCTCGGGAGGCAACATTCTATGCAAAAACAAACGAAAAAAGGTGGCGATGTTCCATTGCCCGGTTTTAATGTGGACTTGAGCTTCTTTTTCTAAATTAGGCGGTGGCAAAAAAACAATATTTCTTTTATATCGGACGCCAACTTGCTCAAGTTTGCGTTTGTTTTCTTCACAAATCCCATTGTCCACGATATAGACTCGTAGATTCTCTTCTCTTTCGTTTGCGGCGAGAGCGGACAATAAAGAAACCCCACAAATTGGCGCATAAGAATCACTGCTAGCATACACGATATTCATTGGTTAAGTATTTGAGGATCCCGTTGATTTTACATCATATCAAATGAGACCAATATATTTTTTTATTTTCTCTTAACGACCCCATTTGTTAAACTCTAGGGAGGCACAAATAATGACAGTAGGCCAAAAACGGTATCCAAGCGTATCTATATTGATATCGGATTATAACAAAGGCGAAAAAGTGAAGCGAAATCTAGATGCTTTGCTTATGCAAAATTACCCTAATTTTAGGATTTTAATCCTCGATAATGGTTCATCCGATAATACTTCCAAAATACTTTCTGAATACAAAGATGCGCGAATCTCGCTTTTTAGACTGGAAAAAAACTGTGGGGCGGCTGGCGGAAACCAGTTTTTATTAGAGCGAGTCGCCACAGATTATTTTATGTACATCGACGCCGATGATTGGTTAATTGGCGAAGAAGCTATAGCCAATTTTGTTGAAAGCGCCTTATCCCACGATGCGGACATGACTTTTTTGCGACATAAAATATATAAAAATGAAAACGATGTTTCTGCCGCAGCATTCAAGGGGTCCAAAGAGAATGTTTTTGTAGGAAAAGATTTAATAAAATACGTCCTAGACCCACAATGCCTGTATCCCACCACTCGCCTTTTTGGGTCTGAAGATTTGGGCACTCATTGGGGGGTGTTAATAAAAACCTCTTCTGTTCGAGTCAACGGGGCGTTAGTAAAACACGATTGGGAGCTTTATTCGGTAGGGGTTTTTGAAGATTTCCTTTTCATTTGCAAATGTCTAAAAGCTGTCAAGAAATGCTGCGTGATCGATAAATTTGCATATATGTTAAACCGCGAGGGAGAGAGCACCACTGCCAACGGATCGGATAAAAGTTATATCAGAAACGAGACTTTTATCTCTCTCGGAGAGATTTGGAAAAATATCAGCGATTTAGATAGTGAGACGAGAACCGCTTTTGCTTACTTCTTTTCACAATTATTCCCTTTTTGCTTAGACGCCTCAAATCTAAAAGAGTTCAGGCAACTATTTCGTTCTTATAAAAAAGCCCCCTTCTTTTCTGAAGCGAAGAAACTCGTTTTAAAATCAAGAGCTTTGAAATCCAGGAAAAAGGCCATGCTGAAGCATCCATATGCGGCTTATTTTTATAAAAAGCTGAGAAAAAAGGCTTCTCATAAACAATAAACGCCATCCGAGCCCTTAACTTTCTTTCACATGGTCGGATGATTTTTGGGCATGAAAAAACATGGAAAGTTTCATCTCTCGTTTATCTTTTGAGAAGGAGCGAACCCTTTAACTTTTTAAAAAAGGCTGAAGCGATTCGTGAATCAAGCCTATGAACAATTTTTGTGGCATAAAGAAGGTTTTTGCACGCCGCGCTTCAAAGTTGATGTGCTTTTCAACCGAATGTTAAGTATGATACTTTCGTTCTTCCATAAGGAGGCTTTCAAAAATGAACTCTTACAACGACAGGCCTCAAAAGCAAAAAGCAAGCATCAAAAAGAATTATTTGTTCAATCTCATATATCAATTATTTTTAATAATTGTTCCCTTAATTGTTACTCCATATACCTCTAGGGTGCTTCTCCCGGATGGCATTGGGAAAAACGCTTTTGCAAATTCTTTATTAACCTATTTTACTATTTTCGCAAATCTTGGGTTTGCCTTTTATGGGCAGCGTCTTATCGCAAAAAATCAAAATGATAAAACGGCTCAAAGCGTGGCTTTTTGGGAAATTATCTTTTGTAGATCGATTCCTACGCTCGTGTCGCTGGTAGCAAACATCGCGTTTTGTTCTTTCAAAATATATGGTGATTACAACGCTTTAATGTGGTGCAATTGCATTAACCTTTTAGCTCTTGGCTTTGATATATCGTTTTTCTTCCAAGGGAATGAAGATTTCAAAAAATTGGTTGTCAGAAATGTCCTTATCAAAAGTTTGTCTGTTGCTGCGGTTTTTCTTTTTGTCAAAAAACCTTCCGATTTATGGATATACGCGTTGATTAATTCGTGCAACGCGTTCTTTAGCACGCTTGCTATGTGGGTTGGAATCCACAAATATATTATCTCGTGGAAAGGGGAAAAATTGCGCCCGTTTAAGCATTTCAAAGGCGCGTTAACTCTTTTCGTTCCGGCAATAGCAATTAGCATTTATCTGGTTTTAGACAGAACGTTGATCGGCGTAATGGTGCCCGGGACATATACCGTCGTCGAAAACGGAGTGGAGGTGGTTAAAAAGTGCGCCGATTTTGAAAACGGGATCTACAACCAATCCGAAACGTTGGTGAAAATGTTTGTGACCGTCGTGACTTCTTTAGGCACGGTGATGATATCGCGTAATGCTCAAGAATACTCGCAAGGCAATTTGGGCGTCGTTAAAGAAAACATCATAAAATCGTCGCAATTTGTATGGGCGTTAGGTGTACCAATAATGTTAGGGCTCATTTCAATCGCTGGCAATTTTGTGCCATGGTTTTTCGGTGAAAATTATTCAAAGTGCATCCTCTTAATTGCTCTATTTTCGCCTTTGGTATTGATAATAGGGTTCAGCAACATCTTAGCTCATCAATATATGGTCCCGATTGGGTTAGATAAGAAATATACAATAGCAGTAAGCAGCGGGGCGGCTATCAATCTCCTATTAAATTGCATCTTTATTCCAATTTGGCAGTCGCTTGGCGCCGCGCTTGCTACTGTAATAGCTGAATTTTTCATTACGTCAATTTTATTTGTAATGCTCCGAAAAGAAATCGAGATTAAAAAGATGCTTTCTTGTTCGTGGAAGTACTGGCTTTCTGGGGTTTTGATGTTTGCCGTGGTATTCCCGCTGTCGATTTATGTGTTTTCACCGACAATTCTTTCGATCGTCCTAACCACGATCATCGGAGCAACAATCTATTTCTTGTTTTTGCTGTTGTTAAAAGACGATTTAGTTTTTAATTTCTTAAAAATGCTGCAAAGGAAAAAAAATGAAAAGCGTTGATGTGCTTCTCAAGGTTTTGCCCTTATCAAAAGGGACCAATTTAGTTGTGCGCGAAAATGTGGTTTTAATCGTGCATTCAAAAAAGACGATTTACTAATCGCCAAAAAGGGACTCCGAATTTAATCACAATTCTAGTGGGAGACAGCCATGGTATTGAAAGGCGTTGCTTGCCAGTATTAATCATGCAAACTCCGAAAAGATGGATGTTTTATCTGCATCCCGAAAGGCACAAAAAGCCAAAAGCTATATAAGAGTGCAGAAAAATACAACCGGTCCGTCCTTTACATAAAAAGAGACAAATTTCGGCTGGTTCAAAATACGGCTATCAAGTTACATCCTCAAATGCAAAAGTTTTTAAAGCTTGATGAAGGTATCATAATTGACGAGTCTTATTTTTTCCGCATGAGGAACGCGGAAAACAATGCGGCAGAGGATTGTGATTTTGATTCTATCTGCCAACGACCAACATTAACATCACAACATAAAAGGCTTTTCTTTGGCTCTTTGGAAAAGCGGTAATAATTCGAAGCTCTTTATGAGAAGCGCCCTCTTGCTATTGACTTTTCCATAAATTGCTAGATGTTGCGGTTTTCTGACAGATTTAATCAGCCAAAACTTTGTAAAAACTTCTGAAAAATGGCTGCTAAATCATGATGGATATAAGCCGATTTCTGCAAGGTTCAGTATTGGGGCTTGTCATTTTGCGCGCGATTTATGGGACGCGATTTATGGGAAAAGTTGGTTTTTTGTTGGATTTGAGGAGGAATTGGTGTAGAAGAATCGCAAATGTGCAATTATTGCACGGTTCATTGGAAGACTGTTGTTTGCACTTACAAACGTCAACAGGTTATTTAGGCCAATAACCTCAAATAAAGGCCTGCAAAAAACCTTTTTAGAGAACAGCGAAGCTTTCCACACCTATTGAAGGAATTAAAAATTTGATGCGTTCGTTAATGGGCGGGAATCGAATCAGCTCGTCTCAAAGGTTTGTAGCACCTGATGCTTAGTTTATAGTAAAATAAGCAGGGCAAAGGATTAAAAAATGAAAGTTGTTATTTTGGCCGGTGGCCGCGGAACGCGGATCTCCGAAGAATCTCATTTAAAACCAAAACCGATGATTACGATCGGCAAATATCCCATTCTCGTTCATATCATGAGAATTTATGCTGCCCAAGGTTTTAATGATTTCATCATTTGTGCCGGCTATAAGCAAGAAGTTATTAAAGAGTATTTTGAAAATTTTGCCATTTATACAAATGACGTTACTTTCGACCTCCGGACCATGGAAAAAACCTTTCACCACGACCCTAAATTCAATTGGCGTATCACTGTCGCCGATACTGGCTATTCGACACAAACCGGCGGAAGGGTATTAAGATCAAAAGAATACATCGGGGATACAGAGCCTTTTTTGCTCACATATGGCGATGCCGTTGGCGATATCGATGTTAATGCAGTCATAGCATCTCATAAAAAGTCTGGTAAGCTTGCGACGATTTGCGTTTATAACTTTGGGCAATCTAAGGGGGTTGTTGAGGTAGACGAAGACGGCTCCGTCGAAGCGTTTAGAGAAAAATCTGATTTAGACGGCGATTTAATTAATATCGGTTTTATGATCCTTGAGCCGGTCATTTTTAAAATGATTGAAGGGAAAGAAACCGTGCTTGAAGATGTTCTCAAGGATTTGGCTATTAAAGGGCAATTAAATGCATATGTCCATAAAGGATTCTGGCAATGCATGGACACCATGAGAGAAAAGGAATATCTCGAGAAGCTTGATGCCTCTGAGAAGTGCCCTTGGAAAGTGTGGGCTAAACAATGAAGCTCGATTTAAATTTTTATAGTGGAAAAACCATATTAATAACAGGACACACCGGTTTTAAAGGCTCTTGGCTTTGCAAGATTTTGATTAATGCAGGCGCCAAAGTTATCGGCTATTCCTTGGAGGCTCCGACCAATCCAAATCTTTTCTCTTTGTCCAAAATCGAATCCCAGATGACTTCGATTATTGGAGATATCCGCGATTTCAGCAAACTCTTAAATGTCTTTAAGAAGTATCGACCGGAAATTGTCTTTCATTTGGCAGCTCAGCCCATCGTTAGAGATTCTTACAAAGAACCCCGTTATACTTACGAAACCAATGTAATGGGGACATGTAATGTTTTGGAGTGCATCCGCTTGACCGATTCGGTTAAGTCATTTTTAAACGTGACCACAGACAAAGTTTATCTCAATGACGAGACTCCCGATCATCCGTTCAAAGAAGACGAACCGTTGGATGGCTATGATCCATACAGCAACAGCAAATCCTGCAGCGAATTGGTGACTCACGCTTATAAAAAATCTTTTTTTGCAGACAACCGGGTCGCCATCTCCACCGCACGCGCGGGCAATGTCATCGGAGGAGGCGATTTTGCGAATGACCGAATTATCCCCGACGCAGTCCGCGCAATAGAAAAAGGCGAAAGCATCTTTGTCAGAAATCCCAATTCAACACGCCCTTACCAACATGTGTTAGAGCCTTTATACGCGTATCTTTTGATTGCGGAGGCTCAGTATCAAGACAACCGATTCAGCGATTATTACAATGTTGGGCCAGACAACTGCGATTGCGTCACCACCGGTCAACTCATGAATCTTTTCGTGAAAGCGTGGGGCAACGGCCTGTCTTGGTACACTGGTGAGAATCAAGGGCCACATGAGGCCGCTTTCTTAAAACTTGACAACACAAAAATTAAAGATGTTTTTGGTTGGAAGCCAAAATGGCATATGACTGAAACTATTAAAAAAATCGCAGAATGGACAAAGGTCTATCTCGATCATCCTGAAGAAGTGCCGACCATCATGGATCTTCAAATTGAAGAGTTCTTGTCCGCTGAGGCAGAAAAATGAGTTTTGATGCCATCGTCGTCGGCAGCGGGCTTTGTGGCTCGGTGATTGCCAGAGAATTGGCGAAAACCGGGAACAGGGTTCTAGTGTTGGAGAAAAGAAGTCACGTCGGCGGTAACCTTTATGATTTTCGGCAAAAGAATGGCTTCTTAGTCCAAAAATACGGCCCTCATACTTTTCATACAAAAGACAAAAATCTCTTTGATTACATTTCCCGTTATGAGGAGTGGGAACCTTTTTCTTTGAGGTGCGGAGCCATCATAGATGGCATAGAAACACCATCTCCCTTCAACTTCAAAACGATCGATCAATTTTATTCCCCCAAAGACGCAGAGGATTTAAAAAAACGCTTAGAAAATTATTATGGTTTTGGAACGACTGCAACCGTCGTGGAAGTTTTGGAAAACAAGGATCCAAAAATCAGCGCTTACGCCCGCTTTTTGTTTGAGAAGGATTATTCCCCGTACACCGCTAAACAATGGGGCATTTCGCCTTCTGAGATTGACCTATCGGTGCTTAAAAGGGTGCCTTTAAGATTCTCATATCGAGAAGGCTATTTTGATGATACTTATGAAGTTATGCCGAAACACTCGTTTACCGCGTTCATCGAAAATCTCCTGAACCACGAGAACATCGAATGCAAAACCGGTGTCGATGCGATCCCTCTTCTTTCATTCAAAGATAACAAAGTAATCTATGAAGATAAGGCGCCTCTGATTGTTTTCACTGGTCCTTTGGATGCGCTATTTGCCTTCAAATTCGGAGAGCTCCCCTATCGTTCCTTACGTTTCGAATTTAAATCCGCGGGAGAACAAGGCATCCAAAAATACCCCGTCACTGCTTATCCGGAGGCAAAAGATTTCACTCGCATCACCGATTACCGCCATCTACCGGAGCAGCCAGGATATAAAGAAACCACTTATGCGGTTGAATATTCTCTCCCATATAAACCAGGAGAGAAAAATGAGCCTTTCTATCCCATTCTTACCGAATCAAGCAAGAAACAATATAGACAATATGAGACATTGGCGAAAAGCTTCTCTAACCTTTATTGCTGCGGTAGACTCGCGGAATTCAAATACTACAACATGGATCAGGCGCTGAAGAAAGCGTTAGAAATCGCTGAAAGAATTCTATCTGATATTGAAACAAGGGGTGTAAGTTTATGAAAGCAATCGTCACAGGAGCCTGCGGATTCGTGGGAAGCAATCTTGTCAAAGTCTTGGTCGCCCATGGCATCGAGGTTCTTTGCCTCGATATCAAAATCGACCCTTCCAAACTCCCTAATAGCCAATTGGTAAAAACGATTGAACTATCCATCGATCATGTCGATAAACTTCTTGAAATAATAGAAGAAGGAGAATATCAACTGTTTTATCATTTCGCGTGGCTAGGGAGCGCTGGGCCGCTCCGTATGGATGAAAAGGTTCAGGTTCAGAATGCGATATGGACCATCGATTGTTTACGAATCGCTAAGAAAATCGGCTGCCAGAAATTTATTTGTTCTGGCTCAATTATGGAATTCGAGGTGCATGAAGCAATGTACGCGCAAGGGAGCAAACCTGGTTTGGCTTACCTTTATGGGGTTGGCAAGGTCCTAGCTCATGAGATGGCCAAACCGATTGCCAATAATTTGGGAATCGAGTTGGTTTGGGCTTATATAACTAACGCGTATGGCGTCGGCGAAAAATCTCCTCGTTTCATAAACACAACGCTGCGGAAGATCAACCACAAAGAACGCTTGGAATTTACTGCAGGAACGCAGAACTACGATTTCGTCTACATCGATGACGTCGCTAACGCCTTTTATTTATTAGGAATCAAAGGCAAGGCCAACAAGGGTTATATCATCGGCTCGGGCGATGCCAAACCTTTGAAAGAATTCATTTTGGAAATGACAAACGCCAACGCTCCAGATAATCCTCCGCATTTTGGGGATATCCCCTTTACTGGAGTGAATATACCCCTGTCAACATTTGACATTTCTCCAATCCAAGAGGACTGTGGATTCGAACCAACAGTGTCTTTTGCCGAAGGGACGAAACAAACGATGAACTGGCTAAAGGAGATCGACCATGATTAAATGGAATTTTGAAAAACTCGATTTGGAAGGAGCGTATTTGATTACGCCCTTCTTCGCCGAGGACATCCGCGGCGGTTTTTTAAAGGATTATTCTCAAGAAGTTTTTGAGCAAAACGGTATTCGCCATGATCTTAAAGAGGTCTTTTATACCATCTCTCATAAAGGTGTCATCCGCGCAATGCATTTCCAAAGAGTAAAACAGCAGGCCAAGCTCGTGCGCTGCGTCTCCGGCAAAGTCTATGACGTCATTATTGACCTCCGCAAAGACTCTTCAACCTTCAAACAATGGAGAGGATTTATCCTCTCAGGGGAAAATCAAAAAGAACTTTTGATTCCTGAAGGGTTTGGACATGGTTATCTGGTTTTGGAAGATTCCATTGTTTCTTATAAATGCGCGGAGAAGTTTTACGGCGAATATGATGATGGAATCCGTTATGATGACCCTGATATGGGCATTAGTTGGCCATATGAAAAAGTTGGCGGGAAAGAGAAAGTAATCAATTCCATCAAGGACGATAATCTGCAGTCATTTAAAGAATTTCTTTCCAATTACGAGGCCTTTTTATAATCCCCCTCAAAATAGCGTCCGGTGGTTCTGCTTTTTCGGGCAGCATAGCCCTCTGCCGCGGGACGGACCAACGCCTGCATCTGTCGTCGGCTATCCGTTGAACGGATCTCCGTCAAAGTCGGTCGACAACTGCGCGGCGGCCTGATCTTCTTTGAGCCGATTTCGGATGTGCTTCGCAATCTTCTTCATGTTCCTCCCGACCGTTTCCACGTAGTGCCCTCTGCGCCGGAATTCTCGGTTCCGGCGCTTGAGCTTCGCGTTTCCCCGCTTCCGGCAGATCATCAGCGACGACTTTCCCTTCAGGCATCCCATTATCCCGGAAACCGGGAGTTTGGGCGGGGCCGAAATCAGCGTGTGCCCGTGGTCGGGGCGGACCTCCGCCTCGTGGATGGGATCCCCTTCCATTCGCAGAGCTTCCTGAGGATCGGGCCGATCTCCAGCCTCTTCAAACCCCTTCCTCCGGCATTTCGGGGTGGAGACGACGTGGCACTTACAGTTCCAGCACGCATGCGCTGAACTTAGGCTGTCGGATGAATTCGGCATGCGGCTCCTTTCAGATGGCGCGTTGGTCCGCCCCATCGTGATAGGAGCCTTTTTGCGGATCAGGCAAAGCTGAAAGCTCAACCGAACTTCCAGACTATTGGGGAGTTTTCGCTTGCTGGATGCTCTGCATCGGCTCAGACAACAAAATCGCCGTCATGCAAAGACTGGACGCTCTTCTCCCTTTTATACACCTTAGCCGGCGGAAAATATCTTTTTGCTTAACCTCTCACATCGTTGGTATGGGGTAAAATCTGTTTTACGCTTCCCAAAACGCGATGAATCAAAGCAAACTTATTCCCTTTCCGCTACAATAAAATCATGCAAGATAAGCCGAAAAACGTGCGTTGCCCAATCTGCCGAAAATACAAGTATCCGACCGAAGACCATATTCCTCCTCGTTCATGCGGAAACAGTCAAAACACCAAATATCATTTCTTCTTAACCGATTACATCGGAAGCCAAAACCGTACTGAGTTTATTTCGCAAGGTGGATTAAAAAGACGCTTTCTTTGCTCGGATTGCAACAACAGGCTTTTGGGCGCAGGACCGGACAAAGAATTGGGGAGCCTTTGCCAAACGGCCGCGAAAGCGATCAGCGAAAAAGAATCATCTTTAACATGGGAAGGCGATATAAAACAAATCATTGTTGCCGCCTTAGGGCATATTTTGGGAGCCATGCATTATGACAAGTCGCTTCCCGCCAAAGAAATGAGAGCGTTCATTCATAAAGGCATCGTTCCCGAACAATCAAAGTTATTTCTATTCCTTTATCCTTTTCACGAAATATTTGTTGTCCGAGATTGCGTTGCCGCTCCATTAAAGCCCAATAAGCAATCGATTTTAACGGAACCAATAGGGCTATCGGGAATGTATTTTTATCCTCTGGCTTTTATATACACCGAAAAAGAAAACTTAGGGAACGGTTTGGATCTCTTTGAAATTTATCAAGAGGGCGAAACCAAGATTACATTAAATATCGATTCTTGGTCCAATCCTATAACAAAAACCGTTCTTCCAGCGGATTGGCCGTTTCATCTTGACAATATCAATGACAACCTCGATTCGGGGTGCATGACGATGGCGGGCGCAGCTGGAGGCGAAAGCATCTCAACAATTCCTCAATCAAAAGGAGTTCTTATAAAAATACATCATAAGAACGGAACGCTGACAAACCCCGCCACAAACGAATTGCTTCGATTCAAATAAACATTAAAAAAGGTTTCATATAAGGCGAAAATGTGCCGCAACATCGAAACCGAGCGCTGCCACCCTCTTGACACCATTTCGTTCAAGAGACAACAATTCTAGCGTGCAAGCGTCTTTTATTACTACGATCGTTCTATTCGAGGCCGCTTCCGTCATGGAAAAAGCTATAAAGGGCTTTAATGATAGAAACCTTTCTTTGGCGCAGTCACTTCCCTTTTTTCAAATGGGTATTCTATCGTTTTCTCGATTTTACCTCCTCGTGAAGCGAATCAGCATGTGGAAGAGCTCTTTCAAAGATGGTGATGAAGAGCCGCTTGGGGTGAGCCATATGATTGTCTGAAAGCCCATTCCGCTTAAATATTTATGGAATCATCCCTACTCTTTCGTTAGAATGGGGGTCATGAAAAAAGAAGGCCAAACAACAATCGATATTTTATCCGCAAACAAAACAACCCTTGAGCTTTTGCACAAGGACCCCAACAACCGCGACCGGAGCTATGAGCACTTCCACCGCGCCTTCATCGAGCAGCTAAATAAGGCGGAGGCCGAAAGGGATCTCGATTACCTGACCCTCCACCTATTCGCCTATCTGGCCTCCTGGGGGATGCTCAGGGGTTCGACCTTCTCCCTCCAGAAAGACTATCTGTTCCATAAACCGATCATTGAGATCCTCCTGGACGAAAAATACAAAAGGCTATTGGACATTTCATGGGAGGATCTCGACGAAGATGCGATTCGTGACATCCTCGACCTCAAGGCGAGGATCACGGCTTATTATAAGGGAGAGTCCTACATCTCTTCCGTTTACGCCTCCGCCCCGGAGATAAAAAGGATCGCCTGCGTCCATGACGTCCTCGTCTCCAAAATCCTTTTAGGCTCCTATTCCTGCGTCCTGGCCTACGACACCAATGTGAGGGGAGGGCTAAAAAGCAAAGGCCTTTGCCAAAGCTTCGGGAAAAGGAGCCTATCTCAGCTAAAGGAATTCGCGGGGGAACACGCCGAAGAGTTGGCGGAAGCGTCAAGACTCATGGAAGCCGAACGGGGCATGAAATATTCGGATATGAAGCTATTGGATTCCTATTTCTTTGCCTTGGGGGCCGCGGAGTATGAGAAAAAGAGGGCCCTTGAATCGCAGTTGGGGTAGCCCATCAATTTGCCCTAAGAGATTACTTTCTAAACCCTCTTGAACAGGTCCCTCGTATAGACTTTATCCTTCACGTCGTCCAGACAGGGATCGTACCGATTCGCGATGATCGCGTGGCTGGCTTTCTTGAACTCGGCCAGATCCTTGATGACCTCGCTCCCGAAGAACTCATCTTCCTTCAGGGTCGGCTCATAGACCACCACTTTGGCCCCTTTGGCTTTTGTTCTCTTCATGACGCCTTGGATCGCGGACGCCCGGAAATTGTCGGAGTTGCTCTTCATGATGAGGCGGTAGATGCCGGCGCCGGCGATCTTCACATTCTTCATACCAGACCTCGTTATCTATGATAGGGTTCCGTTTTGCAACGAAAGCATTATAACAACATCTTTATTAAATGTTTGCTGCTTTAGCCGCCTTAACATTTTTTCGCGCTCGATAACGGGAAGATAAAACTTTTTCTAACCCCGATAACAAATAGGTCTGCCATTTTGGTCTAGTGGCATCAAAACTGTACTAATTCACATGATGTGGCACCTTCCGGGAGAGAGACCATTGGGCGCCTAATCGCCCTGATCTCCTCCAAGAGCCTGATAGCCCCTTCAGCCTTGCTTCCATCGCGGCCGATTACGACCCATTACCTAAACTGGCGCATCTTTTACTGCCCGGATTGGTTATTTGCATGTTACCCTTATCATTGGAGCACACCTGCGCCTCGTGGATGGGATCCCCTTCCACTCGCAGAGCTTACGGGGGTGACCCCTATCCCCGGCCTCTTCAGGCCGTTGAACCACTTCCTCCGGTGCTTCGGGGCGAAAACGACGTGGTGCTTACAGTCCCACCGGGTTTGGGCTAGACTTAGGTTGTCAGTCTTATCTGGCGTTTGGCTCCTTTCAGATGGCGCGTTGGTCCGCCCCATCGTGATAGGAGGCTTTTTGCGGAAGCTAAAAGCTCAATCGAGCTCCCAGACGATCGGGGAGTTTTCACTCGCTGGATGCTTTGCGTCGGCTCAGACAACAAAATCGCCGTCATGCAAAGACCGGACGCTCTTCTCCCTTTATACACCTTAGCCGAAGGAAAATATCTTTTTGCTTAGCCTCTTTGTTGGCGATTTGAGGATTTACGTCGTCCATGCCGGAAAGGGCAAGCAAAATGTTAGTATCGATCAAAATCATCTTTGAAACTTAATCAGGGTTATTTATAGCCGCTTCTTCCTCCAAAAGGGGGCAAATAAAGAAATCGCTTCTTCAATGCTCATTGATGGATTAATTCCATGCGATTCATCAAGAAAAACGCAGTTTATGAATTGGTCCATATAGAAATTGTGAACTCTCCGCGGGAAATGAGCGATAGGGGTTTCATAGAAGCTCTTAAATGTTTCAAAATGATCTAAAGACCCGAACCGTGACCACGCTCGATATAATTCTTCTTCAGGTTTGATATCCACCACATATATTTGCTTCATGTGAGGTTCCCTTCGCTCCCAGGCCTTTTTAATTAGTTCGATTGCCAAGGCGTCGCTTTCAGGAGCGCTATAACCAATGAAAGTCAGCACCGAGGCGCTGTTTAAAAACGAATCAAGCGACTCCCACGACTTTTTTATGGCCGGGTCTTGATCATATCTTTTGTTTTTAACAGGGAAGAGAAGCTTTGATTTCCTGTAAGTTTCGCGCAAATCCGACCGGCAATCGGGATTTAAGCCAATCTTGGTTCCTTCCAATTTAACAATTTCCGCGACGTTCCCATGGAGAAAAAGCAGCATAGGAAGGCGTTCCCAACCAATCAGCTTTTCAATTCTACAATAAGCTTGAACAATTAAAGGATCCCAGTTGAAGGTCGCAATTGCGTCGTTGTGATTCAACGACAAAATCAAATGATCGTACATCGTCGCGTGGTCGGGGATTCTGAATTGGGAATAAAAGTTATAAATTGCGTTATTCACCTCATCAAGAGCCTCTGAAAACTTGGTGTTTTCCTTTTGCCTGTCATATAACTCTGAGTAGATGGTTTCTAGATTGTCAGAATCGACTCTCAAACCCAATGAACGAATGTAGTCAGTTAGCCCCAATACATCCAAGAATCCAGCCATGCAGGATGATTTGTGACCAGTTTTGTCTCCATTCGGAATTGCTGCCATCGTGGCTCCTGCGCCTAAGACAACAATATTGGGACGAATGCGCCGGTTAAAAGGAACGGTCATGTTCCAAGAATTATAAATGGAATAACCCGGGTTCTTGGGATCCATCATCTCCTTCAACCCTTTGATATATTGCAGGTACTCTTTTCCGTCCATAACTGCTCCTCTCTATATTGATCAGTTTCCGAATAGACCGCTATGAAATGCAAAGGAACGGAAACCAGACCATCACGAATGATCGTTTCTGCCTTTAAGGTGATTGACTAGCGACAAAACGTCACGAAGCAAACGTTCGTCCGTGATGAAAAGCATAATCTTTGTACGCGCTCGGGTGAGACCTTGATACAAAAGCTTGTCAAAGATGTAATCATGGCTTGGGTGTTCAACCGATCTTAAAACCCCATTCTCATAGCAAAAATGGTTGTCCATTATCATGCACACGCCATCAAATTCTTGTCCTATAACCGAATGGGTATTCAATCTCCCTTTTTGATAATCTAGCGAAGAATCATAGAAAGATGCTGTATAGGAGATGTAGGTAAAGCCAAGAGGCTCAGCTGCTTTTGCCCTCTTAACCGCTTCTTGGGCGTCTGGTTCGAAATAAATCTGAACATTTGGGAATGAAAACGAAGGCTTGAAATGGTGTTTATTCCGCAAACACGAAATAAACAAATCAATCTCTTCGTTTGTACGGATGCATTTTCTCAAGTTCGCGTGGTATTGACCACACAAATCTTCAATCCGATCAACGGTGTTTCTTTTCTCTTCCGAATGAGACAACTTCTGCCCCGAATCGTAAGAAAAGACGCAAATGGCTTTGGTTTTCTTAACCCATCGCTCGATTTTATCAAGGTGGGATTCGTAGAGGCGATGAGATTCATCAACCATGATGACTTCCGCTGACCTAATTTCTCGGTATCCCAATGCCTTTGCGGGAACAACAAGAAGGTTTTCGGACATTGTATTTAAGCTGTTGTGTCCTTCGCAAAGGAGCCCGGAGTGAACGATCATCACTTTTATCCCTTGATTCGCTAGATCTTTGGCAATGTCGTAGAGCAACAGCGTCTTTCCAGTGCCAGGGCCGCCCGTGAGACGAAAAAACTTATCCGCTGGACCAGAAAGTGCGTAAGAAAGAATTTCGCTTTTGATGTTTTCTTGGTGTTCGGTCAAGAAATATTTTCCTTCCCAAAAGTCTTTGGGCGCATTCAAAGGCGAAATCAAAACGTTGAATGGTGAAAGAACGGCATCCGAGTCGGTGGCGCAGGGAACAAAGTCGGCAAGTTTAATGATTTCGGTGCCGAAAGCCCCTTCCTCCAAGTTGTCACCAACCAACTTAAAAAACCGACGATTTGACGAAACGAAACAATACGAGCAAACGTTCTTCCCCAAAATCTTTAAGTAATGCCGATTTTCAGTCAATTGCTTTTTTATCTGTTGATCCGGAACCATCATGCTTTTTAACTCAATATTTAAAATCGTTTCATCGGTGATTTTCAGCAGATCAAATTCTTTGCCTAAATTGGGGATGACGTATCCCATGATAAAGCCGGACGCGGAACGTTCGGACCAACCCCCTTCTTTCAAAAGGGCTTTGACATCGAGGATTTCATTATGCCGATAACTTCCTTTTCCACCCGTTAGATAAGGAATGTACTCTTCGCTTAGTTCCTTGTTATCGGCAAGTTTTATGAGATCGAATAATGAAACCAATTTATTGTTCATCTGCTCGTCTCGCTTTCTCATTTTTCATCGACGCGACCGCTTTATCCATCGTCAAAGCAAAATTCGCACGATTATATCCTTCTAGACACGCTTCAGTGGAATAACTCAATTTGCCCTTAATCCGTTCATTCTTCAGATAGGCTTTCTTCGTGTTTTTAAAGTACATCGCGCGGTCAACTTTGTTTGCTTCTGGGTGTGAAACCTCTAACACCTGCTCAATGTTTTTGGAGAAGGCCATCGGCAAAAAGCCATTCTTTTTGCACCACCGAATGAGCGCCTCGTTCTTTGCCTTCTCCGCTTTGCCTTTTGAATCGACGTCAAAGCAAATGATCGGAACGATCTCAAATAACTCCTTGGGATAGAACTGCCTCTTGGCCCGTTCGATTGCTTTGGTGGTGCTGGAAGAGATAATGTTCCCTTTGCCTGCGACATGAAGGAAGACGCGCTTTGCCGGATAACCAGATGCTCCGCCATATTGGAAATAAAGCCCATAATATGCATCGATCAGCGCGCTTAAATAAACGTTGTCGGTTTTAGCAAGCGAGGTCGTCTCGCACACGATGATCAAAGCGAGGGCTTTATTCATCCTTTTGCTCGTCTCCAAAGATCTCCGCGAATTGATATTCGCTGATATTAAATGGAATTCCCAAAATGAATCCACCCAAATAAGGCCCTTTGGGATTCTTTCTGGCGCCCCTGCTCCAGGGCACAATGCCGTTTCCTTCCGTAAGGAAATCAATAGAGTTTCCGGTTTTATTCAGTGGATCCATGATTTCGACGTTATGGGTGGTCATGACAATTTGGGCATCGCTTGAGAAGAGGAAATACTCAATCAGGACCGTGATATAAACATCGTGGATATCGGAATCGATTTCATCAATGAAGACGATAGATCCCCGCGCGGCGGCCAAAAAGGCGTAGAAAAGCCTGGTGAGCTTTTTAATGCCTGTCGACTCGAATTCATAATCCACTCTGAAGCCGCTTTGATAGCCATAAGTTAAATTGACGACAAGCGTGTCAACATCTTCTTTATAAGAGGGCTCAACCCGGATGAGGCCCGGCTTCATAATTTTCAAAAAAGCAGCCAATTTTCCCAAAGAAGATTCAAAGGTCTTCTTTTCGGTTTTTTCGATAATGTCGAAGCAATCCCTATGAAAGCTCTTTGTCATACCCTTTCTTTGCCGGTTGGTCATCCATCTTTGCAAGATTCCCAATCGTTGCTGCTCGTTTTTCTTATTTCGATCCATGAGCAGCTCCATCATTTTCTGAACGGCGAAGGATTCGTGGCTATCAGAGGTTTCACCGAAGAAGACAGAGATATTGGACGCACACAAAAATGCCTGAGCCAAAGTCATCAAGGAAGGAACGGGATCCTTCTCAATCGCCTTTTTGGCAAAAAGGTCCATCAGTAAAGAACCAGACAAAGTGTGTTTTGTAAAATCAACTTTGCTTTGATTCGCAAAGGATACAAAATCCGGCTTCCCGATGAATTCACCATTCCTCTGCCCGGCCAAGATATCGGACTCTTCCTTTTTGCTCAAACCGAAAATTTCCTCTTCGAAAATCCTTAAAGACCCGAATTCGTCGTACCCGATTTTCAGGGAATGGCTGAGGAATTTGTCTGGTTCGTCAGATTTACGACGAATCCGATAGGTCATCTGAATCGAGAGGCTCTTTCGGTTTTTGTTGATGAGCCTCGTTAAAATCGAGACGGTGGGCGAATCGTCCAAACTCGTTTCGTTTTTGGCGAGGCGGGCGTAGAAATCCGCTGCCAAAACAATTCCCGTTTTACCCACGCCATTGGCGCCATAAATCGCTTTGATCAATCCTTTGGTTTCTTTTTTCGTTGATCTGGGGTTGTCAAACTTAAGAGTGATATCCTCTTTGATGCTTTTGATTCCGCCGACGGACATGGACAATAATGTGATTCTCATAAATTTACATAAAAGTGAAATTTTTCACTTATTTGTTTATACTATATCACCATTCTATTTGTCTTTAAAAGATTCAAATGAGTCCTCTATAATTAAATAGATTTTTAAAATGCTTTTTGGGCTGCTTTTTTGAAACAGGAAGCGAAAATTCGTGTTTTCATTTTTATTTCGGATGAGAAAGAGAAGATACATCCTTTAATTTTCGTAGAAGCTGGCCAAAAGTTCCGGGCAACCTAGGTTGGCATCTTCCATGGCTGCAAAAAGACCACGGAAGAATGCGGATGCTCAAGGGATGATTAGGCTAGTTTGAAAACATTCTCCGACTGCTTTTCAAAAAACACCTAATGGAAATGCGGCGTTTTTCAGATCAATCGCGTTTTTTATTTCTCTACCGTGATTTTTATGACAATAGAGCATGCAGCCCTTCTGAAATGAATAGTCAAAATCGAGGGTAAACGAAAAAATAAAAGGCGGCTAAGCCGTCTTCTACCGCGCGGGATAACCCCGGGCCCATAAATATCATATCACTTTTTAGAAGCGCGACTCATAAAACTGGCTTGTCGTGAAAAAGGTGCGATTTTCCACATCTTCAGGTTTTATTTGCAAAGGCTATGGGCGGCTTCGTCGACGTAGACAGTGACGTCGGGGTGCCTCTGGAGGATGCTGCAGGGCATTTCCTCGGTGATCGGCCCTTTGATGAGGCCATAGACCGCTTTCGCTTTGTTCGCCCCGGTGGCGATCAGGACGATCTTCCTCGCATTCATGATGGACTGAAGGCCCATCGTGACCGCCCTAACAGGAACTTCGGAAATGTCGTTGAACAACCTGGAATTGTCTTTGATGGTCTGCTCCGTCAACGCGGTTTCGTGGGTCAAAGAATCAAAAGGCGTCCCAGGCTCATTGAAGGCGATGTGGCCGTCGCTCCCGATGCCGAGGATCTGGATGTCGATGCCGCCGGCTTCTTCGATCTTTTGATCGTATCCCTCCATGAAGGAAACATAATCGCCAACCCCAAGTAGGACATTGGTTTTGCTTTTATCGATATCGACGTGGTTGAAGAGGTTCTCGTTCATGAAATAACGATAGGATTGGTTATGGGTTCCTTCCAAACCAACATATTCATCGAGGTTGAAGGTCGTGACTCCCAAAAACGATACACGCCCCTCGTGGTTTGCCTTAATAAGATTGGCATAGACCTTCAATGGGGAGGTCCCTGTCGCCAATCCAAGAACGGGATGGCTTTTGCCATTTATCGTTTTGATGAATTCCTCCGCGATTTTCGCGGAGATCTCTTCTTCGCTTCCGATAACAACTTTCATTGTTTCTTCTCCACCACCACATTGGTCGATTTGACGATGCTGTTATTGGGATAGACGCCTCTAGTCATCGTCAAGGGATAGACTTGGGTGTTTTGGCCAATGATGGTCCCTGGATTCAAAACGGAGTTGCAGCCGATATCAGCATGATCGCCCAAAAAAGAGCCGACCTTGCGGATTCCCGTATTAATGTCTTCCTCGCCGTGGATGACGACGGGTTTGCCGTCGCTTCTAAGGTTGGAGCAGATGCTTCCTGCGCCCATATGGGCGTAATTCCCAAGGATCGAATCGCCAACATAGTTATAATGCGGGGCTTGGCAGTGACTTAGCAAAACCGCATTCTTGAATTCTGATGAATTGCCCAGCACGCATTGATCCCCGATCAAAACCAAACCGCGGATGAAACATCCGGGTCGGATTTCAACGTTGTTGCCGATGATGGCCGGCCCGATGATCGTCGCCGTGTCGGCGATCATCACGGTTTGACCAATAAGCGCATCATCCTTAAGTTTCGTATAACCGGGGAGGCCTTTTTCAATCAAAGATTGAATATAAGGCTTAATAAGGGGTAGCAACTCCCAAGGATATTCTTTGGAGAAGATGAAAGAGTCGATGTGCTCGATTCCGGAAGGGTGGAAAAGGCTCTTATTGGTGATCTTCATAGGCATAACCTTTTCTCTGGATCAGGCGATATATAGTTTCGATGTGGCGGTCGCATTCTTCCAAATCATCGCTTTCCGCCATGATGCGGACGACGGGTTCGGTCCCGGATTCCCTTAGAAGGATCCTGCCGCTTCCATTCATTTGCTTATTGATCTTCTCCGCCAAAGAAAGCACGGCTTCATCTTCCATCACCGCTTTTTTGTCCACGACGGGGACGTTCTTCAAAACCTGCGGATATAAGTGGACCGGCGCGCCAAGCTTGGCCAAGGAAGATTTTTGGTCAATCATCTCTTCCAAAAGCTTGATCGCGGTCAAAACGCCATCGCCCGTCGTCGCGTATTTGCGGATGATGATGTGCCCCGATTGCTCGCCGCCGAGCCAAAAATCGTTCTTCATCATTTCCTCGTAAACGAAACGGTCGCCGACTTTGGTTTGCTTGTTTTGGATGCCCTCTTCTTGGAAGGCTTTTGCCAAACCGGAGTTCGACATAACCGTGGACACCACCATATCGTGCTTCAATTCGCCGTGCCGTCTCAGCCTCTTCGCGAGGATATAAAGGATCTTGTCGCCGTCCACCACTTCGCCGTTCTCATCGACGGCTAAGCAACGATCGGCGTCGCCATCAAAGGCAAAACCAACATCAAGATGCTGTTCTTTCACCAACCTTTGAAGATTTCCGATATGGGTGGAACCGCAGTCTTTGTTGGTGTTGAGCCCATCCGGATGATCGCCGATCACATGGAGCTCCGCCCCCAAAGCGGAGAAGACGGAGCGGGCGATGTACCAGGATGCCCCATTGGCGCAATCAAGGCCGATCCTTAAGCCGCGGAAAGAGGTGATGGAGCAAGAGATGAGATAGCCGATATAACGGTTCCTTCCGGCAACGTGGTCCACCACCTTGCCGATTTTTGCTCTTTTCGCATAAGGGAGGTCGTTTTCTTTTTCCAAACCCAAAGCGGGAAGGTCGCCATCCAAATAGCATTCGATCAAATGGGTGATGCGCTCTTCCATTTTCTCACCGCAGGCATTCAAGACCTTGATGCCGTTATCATAGAAGATGTTATGGGAAGCGGTGATCATAACCCCACAGTCAAAGTTCTCGGTCCTGGTGACATAAGAAACCGACGGGGTGGTTGTGACGTGAAGGATATAGGCATCCGCCCCTGATGCCGCAATGCCGGCGCAAAGCGCGTATTCCAACATATAAGAGCTTCTTCTGGTGTCTTTGCCGATGCAGATCTTCGCCCGCGCTTCGTTCGGCCTTTTGGAGGCGAATTGGGGGCTGGAGAAATACCAGCCCAGGAACCGGCCTATTTTAAACGCATGCTCAGCGGTGAGGACTTGGTTGGACTCCCCGCGGAAGCCGTCGGTTCCAAAATAATGGTTTTCCGCGTTTTGCGGTTCGGCTTTGTTTTGGTAGGTATTCAAAACAACGGATTCATCAATCAGTTCATTCGCGTTGATGCGAAACAAATCGCAGATCGCGGCGATCTTGTCTAACTGCGGATAGCTTTCGCCTTTTTCCCACTTGGAGACCGATTGGCGGGAAACGCGGAGACGCACCGCCAATTGGGTTTGGGATAAGCCGGCGCTTTTCCTTAGGTGAATGATTTTCTCGGAAATGGTCATTGATATTGCAACTAACGGTTGCTTTTTTAGAAAGAAGGCCACTATTTGCCTTTTTCGCGCTTATTGTACCCGCCTATTATGGTTGCGAAAACAAAAAACAAATTCTTTTTTCCTTCCATTATGCCGCCGAAAATCTCTCTCGAGGCCAAATCAAGCTCCGAGGCTTTCTTTTTTTGGTCTTCGTCTGCAGCGCGAACTGACGAAAATTCATCGTATCTCGAAGGCCAAAAAGCGACAAAGAAGGTTTACAATGTAATACTGTATTGATGGGGTTGCCCATCATATGTTCATAAGGAGAAAATCATGGAACTCGGTGATGATGTCGTTCTTTATGCCTTAAGCGCCAACAAGGATTTAGCCCAAAAGGTCGCAGATGAATTGGGCGTTCCTCTGTCGGTTCCCAGATTGGAGAAATTCCCCTCCGGCGAAATCCTCGCCGCGCCCAGCGAATGCGTCCGCGGCAAAAGGATCTACATCATTCAGTCGACCTGCCCGCCGGTGAATGACAATCTGATGGAGCTTTTGATCTTCGTCGACGCTCTCAAGAGGGCCTCCGTCAAAGAGATCAATGCGATCATCCCTTATTATGGCTATGCGCGTCAGGACCGCAAATCAAGGCCAAGAGAGCCCATCACTTCCAAATTGACGGCCGATTTGTTCGTCGCCGCCGGCGTCAACCGCATCCTGACCTTCGACCTCCACGCCGCTCAGACCCAGGGTTTCTTCTCTTGCTTGGAAGATGACTTAAGCGCGATTGCCTTATGGGCCCACGCCGCCAAACACGATAAAGCGGTCGACCGCGAGAACCTGGTCGTGGTCTCCCCCGATCATGGCGGGGTGGTCCGCTGCCGCCGGGTCGCGGAAATCCTCAATACCCCGATCGCCATCATCGACAAACGCCGCAATTCCTCCCGTCAGCCCGAAGTCATGAACATCATCGGCGACGTCCGTGGGAAGTCCTGCTTGATCGTCGACGACATGATGGACACCTGCGGAACCGCGGTCGCCGCGGTCAACGCCCTCAAAAACGCTGGTGTGGTCGATGTCTCGATGGCCGCCACCCACCCAGTCTTGTCCGATCCGGCCTATGATCGGTTGTCCGATGGCTATCCCTTCAAAAAGAGCTGGGTCACCGACTCGATTCCCCTTCGGGAGAAATTCGTCCAAAACGAGCAGCTCAACATCAAGGTTTGTTCCCTTTACAAAATGATCGCCCGCGCCATCGCGGCCATCCAGACCTATACATCCATCTCGGATACGCCGAAGATCTACCGCGATTAGGGAAGATGAGATCGAACACCGGCGAAAACCGGTGTTTTTCTTCCTCAAGGCCTCGATTGTGGCGTTTTGAAAACGGCGAGTTCGAATATTTGTTTTGGCCGGATTAAGAAAAAAGCGGGCTGAACCCGCTTTCGTTTGAGGATGGTTATTTGGCTTCGTGGATGCCGGCTTTCTTCTCTTCGTTATAAACGCCTTTGAAGTAAGCGATGATGATGCCCAGGATTAGACCGGCGCCGACGGCGGCGGCGGCGGAGATATACCAAGCGAAGGAGTCGCTTCCAACTACTTGGGAAGAATCTTTATAAGTGACGAAGATATTCTTCACATCAACATCGTGGCGGACATTGGTGTAGTCGGTGGTGAAGTCCTCCAGCTTTGCGGTGATGGAGTCGATCAGATTATCAAAGGCGGCTTTTTGCGCGATTTGCTCATCGGTCAAAGACGCTTTGTTTCTTTCATATTCCAGTTTCTTCTGCAGATATTCCTTCTCTTGCTGGAGGGCGACGTTCTGGGTGATGAGGCTTTGAATGCGGTCCGCGAAGGGGGATGCGCCGGTGGTGGAACCGCCTTTATAGATGTCTTCGTATTTTTGGGTCAACGCATCGATTTCGGCTTCGTTTTGGGCGAGGATGCGATCGATTTCGACGATCCTGGCCTCCGCGTCAATCAAAACCATGATGTCATCGTCTTTGACGAAGCCGGCATTGAAAAGGACTTCGCGAAGGGTCGAGATGGAATGGGTGGCGAAATAATTCTCGAACTCGACGTAACGATCCTGAACATACTGAACGCCGCTAGTTGGGTCATTATAGGTAAGGGCCATGCCGTAAGAATTCAATATGCCGCTATAACCAGAGGCAATCGTGTTATATTGGGTCGTCAAATAATCGATTTGGGTGTCGTAGCTGGTCGCCGTTTTGCTACTTTCCAAAGCGTAGTTATAGATGGTGGATTTGGCGATTTGGGCGGCTTTTTCGGAAGGAATGTCAATCAATGCGTTGAGGAATAAGCGCGCTTGGGCGAACGATTTGAAATATTTTTGCTTCACGACGTATTTGAGGATGGCGGGGCTGGTATAAGTCGCTTCTTTGCCATCTTCCACCGTACCTTCCACCGCTTGGGGGGCCATTTCAACGGTGATCGCCGAACCGTCGGACATATCGTCGATATCGATGTTGGAGAAGGATTCGTTGCTGTTTTTGGCTTCCAAAAGGTTGGTGTAAGAAATGTTGTTCAGATAGTTGTAGGCGGTGCCGTCGGCATAACGGCCGTTGTCGGCGCCAGGGAAATTATAGGTGACCTCGGCTTCGTACTTCGCACGAACGCGATTTGCCACAATGCCCATCGCAAGACCGACGACGATCGCGGTCACGCCCATGGTGATCAAGCCGGTGATTTTGGCGCTCCAGACTTTCTTCAGGAAGCTGATGAAGCCGTTTGGCTGACGCTGTTCTTCGTAGATTTCGTTCTCGTCCATAGTGAAAAAACCTTCCTATATGCGAGAGATATTATAGCAAATGGCCATTTTGATGAATATCAATTGACTTTGGCCCATTGGCTTAATATTTTTCGCTTTGGCTTTTTGTTTCGTGGTAATCTATTGCCCATGAACGGCCTCCATCTTCTCGTGTCCTTCCAATTCGATTGGTTGTCCATCGTCTTATTGGCAATCTTCATTGGCTTCCCATTGATCCGCGGTTTAATCAAAGGGACGTCCTTTATGTTTTTCCGCTTCATCGCGGGAACTTTGATTCTGGTGGCCGCCTTCTTCTTGGCGAAACCGGTCGCTGGATGGTTATCCACTACCCCGATCGCCGGATTCGTCCAGAACCCAATCTATGACTTCTTGGTCTCCAAAAGCGAATACGCCGCTCAGCCCTCGCCTGGCAAAGAAGCGTTGGCTGCTTTCTTAAGCCAGAACAACTACGAAGCCGTCACCGCGATGGGCGTCCCCGCCCCATTCGCGCCCAATGTGACCGATTATGTCGTTGGGGTGGTTCCCGAGGCCGCGAGCGACATCGCCATCGGCACCTATGTCGCCCAGGCCATCACCGCATTGTCTTTGTCCATCGCTTCCTTCGTCGTGATCTGGTTGATCCTTACGATCATTAAGACGATCATCGCCAAGATCTTCGATCGGAGACGCGAAGAAAGGGGCGTCAAATTCCTCTCGCGTTTGGGCGGGATGATCATCGGCATCGCCATCGGGGCGGTGAACCTGTTATCGATCTTCTATGCCGTCAGCATGCTGACTGGCATCCCGGTCATCTATAACTTCCTCAATGCCGCCTGGTTCTTGGAAGACCCCGAAGTCCTCACGATCGGCAAATGGCTCTACGAAAGCAACTTCTTCCAACACATCGCCAAATACTTCTTCTTATAAAAAAAGCCCTCCTGAAGCGAAAATGGGCCCGCCAGGAGGGCTTTTGTTTATATTTGGGGTGCCTCGGGGATGGCTTTGGATTCTTCCTTAAAGCTATCTCTCGCGGCTTCATATAGGCCAAAGAAGATCTCTTTGAATCTTTTCCTTTGTTCGGGGGTGTAATCCTTCAGAGAACCCTTGGCCCTTAATAGATCCGGGATCCACCGGAAGAAAAGGTCGAAGAGGGTTTCCGATTTCCCAAAGATCCTGGATAGTCCATCGACCGCCAATTGAAGGTCTTCGTCGCTTAAAGGGCTTAACCAATCTTGGAGGATCCTTTCGCATTGAAAGGAGAATTTGCTCCGCTTCTTGAGATGGCGAAGGCTCATGCTTTTTTTATTCACCACCCAAGAGAAAGGATCATGCCCGCCTAAGACAGGAGAAGGGCTGGAGATGATGATCGGGTTCTCCGTCACATTATAGAAAAGGCCGACGATGTCGTTCTTCGTCATATATTTGACGATTCGGCCTTTTCTATCTTCATAGGTTTTTGGAGGATAACGAAAATCCGGGCCATCGAAGTGATAGACCTTCTTCACCCTTAAGAAGTCTTGTTCCTCAATCATCAACGACGAATAGGCGGCAAGGTTGCCGCCTTTGGAATGCCCTAAGATGATCAAGGGGTTATTGGGATAATATCCCAAGACTTCCTTTATGTAGGAAACCGCCTGTTTTTGCGAAGGGATCTCCGTGCCATAGCAGATCAAAAGATCTTCCTTGGCTCCTACGAAAGACATATCGGTCCCCCGATAGGAAATGATCAAAGTTTCGTCGGGGAGCAAGAAGCTATAAGCGGCGAATTGGATGACTTCTTGCTTATCGGTTCTCGATAATCCATAGCCGACTTTGACGTCTTGATAACGGACGCTTTTCTTAAGGCGTTTGATGAGGCTTTTGTTATTCGCTTCATCATAGGTTCCATGGAACAACGGGGCTGGATGGGTTATATCTAATTCCTTCAAAGGAATTGGTTCCTTCCCTTCTTCTAGCTTTGGGCTTGCCGCTTCTAGATTGATATATGCCAGCGCGGCAAAAACCAAAGCATCCACTTCATTGAAAGGAAGCTCTTCAAAGCTTTGCTTTCCAAAGACGTTCGCCGCGTCGAGGATATTCATTTCTTTTCCTTCTTTTCGGGATCCTGTTTGAATAACGCCTTCTTCAAGCGTTCGAAGAAGTCCTTGATCTTCTTCCTCTCTTCGAGGCTGTAGCGGTTCAAGGCTTCTTCGCGCTTCAAGAAGTCGGGCACCAGCCTTAAAACAAGATCAAATACGGTTCTGCAGTTGGAATAGACGTGGAACAAAGCATCCTCGGCCAAGGAGATATCTTCCTCCGGGGTCTCCAAAACCACCTTCATGAATGCCTTCTCGCCATCGATCGATGCCTTCGAACGTTCTTTGGCCCGTTTGAAGGCGATCTTTTTAAGATCAACCTGCCAAGTGAAGGGGTTGTGTCCCCCTGCCGCGACTGGGTTATTGGTGATGACGACATGGGGATTCTCAATAAGGTTGAAGAAACAGCCGATTAAGTCTTCTTGGGTCATATATTTCTGAAGCTTGTCTTTTCGTTCTTCAAACTTCTCGGGGGCTTTCTTGAATCCTGGTCCATCAAAGCTATAAGCGGATAATAAGCGACCCATATAGGTGTTTTCGAGATGGAAAAGGACGTAGGAAGCGAGGTTTCCGCCTTTGGAATGGCCACCTAAATAGAACTTGGCCTTTGGATACCAATCCAAGACCTGTTTGGCGTATTCCAAAGCCTCTTTATGGGAGGGGATTGCCTCACGATAGGCCAACTGGAAATCCTCCTTCCATCCTAATAAGGTCGTATCGGTCCCCCGATAGGCGATATAGAGGGTCCCATCCGGAAGGAAGAAGGTGAAGGCGGCGAATTGGATGACCTTCCGTTTATCGTTCACCGCATGGCCTAAGCCGATCCCTAAGCCCATGAAGCGCGGGGCTTTGCTCACGCGCTTTAAAAGGGCTTCGCAGTTGGGCGCATCCAAGGTTAATTTGCTCAGCTCCTTGATCTGGGTGAGATTGAGGCTTTTTAAGGGGATCCTTCCCTTCCCATCAATGAAATAAGGGGCGATCTTCTCAAGATCCAAATAAGAAAGCTCGGCGAAGATCGCCGCATCCAGTTCGTTGAAGGGAAGCTCCTCCAACGACTTCTCCCCATATCGATTCAGATAATCCAGAAGATTCATGGCTTAAGGGTGGATAAAACATCTTTCCTTGTCAAGCAAAGCGGGAAGAAAAACGGCCCTGAAGGCTTGCTTCAAGGCCGTTTGCTTCTTTAATCCAAGGCTTTCCCGCCGGTATAGAGCTGATAGTATTTGCCCTCTTGGGCAAGGAGGCTTTCGTGGTCGCCTCTTTCGATGATCTGGCCTTGGTCTAAGACCATGATCGCATCGGAGTTCTGGACCGTGCTGAGCCGGTGGGCCACCACGAAGACCGTGCGGCCATTCATGATGCGGTCCATCCCTTCTTGGACGAGGGCTTCGGTGTGGCTATCGATGGAGCTCGTTGCTTCATCGAGAATCATCACCGGCGGATCGGCGACCGCGCAGCGGGCGATCGAGAGCAACTGCCTTTGTCCTTGGGACAACCCCGCCCCGGCGTTATTGAGCATCGTGTCATAGCCATCGGGCAACATGCGGATGAAGTTATCCGCATTCGCCAGTTTGGCGGCGTTCACGATATCTTCTTCGCTGGCGTTGGGATTGCCATAGGCAATGTTCTCTCTGACCGTGCCCGTGAATAAGGCGGTGTCTTGAAGGACCATGCCCAAAGATCTTCTTAGGTCGGCCTTCTTGATCTTGTTGATGTTGATCCCGTCATATCGGATCTTCCCATCTTCGATGTCGTAGAAGCGGTTCAAAAGATTGGTGATCGTCGTCTTGCCCGCGCCGGTCGGACCGACGAAGGCGATCTTTTGACCGGGCTTCGCATATAAGGAGACGTCCTTAAGAACCTGCTTCCCCGGGATATAGGAGAAATCGACGTGGTCCAAGGTGATGTCGCCCTTTAGCCAGGTATATGTCACCGTGCCGTCCGCGGCATGGGGGTGCTTCCAAGCCCATTTGCCCGTATGTTCTTCGGTTTCAACAGGATTCCCGTCTTCCCCTGCTTTGGCGTTCACCAAGGTGACATAGCCATTGTCTTGTTCGCTTGGCTCGTCGATTAAGGCGAAGATGCGTTCCGCGCCCGCCAGAGCCATCGAGACAAGATTGATTTGCTGCGAGACTTGGGAGACGGGGTTCATGAACGCTTTCGATAACGAGAGGAAACTCACGATGACGCCGACCGTAAGGCCGGGGACGTTATTGATGATGCCATAGGCACCGATTAAGGCCAAAACGCCGAACTGCATGTTCCCCAAGTTATTGGTAACCGGACCAAGGATCGAGGAGAACCTTTGGGCCTTTGTGGTATAGGTGCAGAGCTCTTCGTTAAGAGAATCAAAGCCCTTCTTCGCCCGTTCTTCATAATTGAAGACCTTCACGACCTTTTGTCCGGTCGTAAGCTCTTCGATATAGCCGTCGGCTTTCGCAAGCGCGCGTTGCTGGGCGATGAAGAAGCGCGCGGAGTTCTTGGTGATGATATACATCGAGATGAGTTCGATCACGAAGAAGGCCATAACAACGAGGGTTAATAACCAGCTTTGGATGATCATCGCGACGAAGACCATCACGATAGAGATCAACGCGGATAGCACCAAGGGCAAGGCCCTGGACATCATTTCCCTTAGGGAATCGATATCGTTGGTATAGATCGACATGATGTCGCCATGCGACCTACGGTCAAAATAAGAGATCGGCAGCGATTCCATCTGATTGAAGAGCTGATCGCGGATCTTCTTCTGGACGCCTTGGCTCATCACCGCGGTCATCCTTTGATAGGCATAGTTGGCCAATAAGCCAACGAGATATATCGCGGCCATGATCAAGACCATCTCACCCAATTTGGCGAAGTTGGCTTCTTCGATGGTGGTCGCCCCATTCAAAAGGTCTTGGTCGATGAAATCGATCAATCTCCCCATGAAGACGGACCCAATGACCGAGGCGATCGTGCTTAAGGCGGTCATGATGACGACGAGGATGAGGTGGACCGGATATTCCTTCCACATGATCTTTAAGAGGCGGCCAAGGTTCTTCATCATCGCCTTGAAGGAAAGGCGACCGCGCCGTTTCTTGTTATTCGGCATCGAAATCACCCCCTCCCCCTAACTGGCTTTCATAGACTTCTTGATAGACCTTCGAGGTCTTCAAAAGCTCGTCGTGGCTGCCAAGCGCGATAATCTTCCCGTCATCGATGATCGCGATTTGATCGCAATCTTTGATCGAGAGAACGCGTTGGGCGATGATGACTCTTGTCATCTCCGGCAACTTGCTCTTAAACCCTTCGCGGATCAAAGCATCCGTATGGGTATCGACCGCGGAGGTCGAATCATCCAAGACCAAGATCTTTGGCTTCTTTAAAAGCGCACGCGCGATGCAAAGACGTTGCTTCTGACCGCCGGAGACATTCGTCCCGCCTTCTTCGATCGGGTGATCGAATTTCTCGGGATAGGAATCGATGTGGTCGGCCACCTGGGCGATTTCGCAGGCTTGGCGCATTTCTTCTTCGCTCGCGTTCTCATTGCCCCAGGAGAGGTTGCTACGGACCGTGCCAGAGAATAAGGTGTTCTTCTGCAGGACCATCGCGACCGAGTCGCGGAGGACCTTCAAATCATAAGATTTGACGTCCTCTCCTCCGACGGAGACTTTTCCTTCGTTGACGTCATATAGCCTCGCAATCATCGATACCAAGGTCGACTTCGAAGAACCCGTAACACCCAAGATGCCTAAGGAGGAGCCAGAAGGCACATTGAGGTTGATGTCATGAAGAACGTCTTTGGTGCCCGATGCCGAATAACGGAAAGAAACGTGGTCGAAGCAAATCGAGCCGTCTTTCACTTCGGTCAAGGCGTTTTCCGGAGACGCCAGGGAGGGCTTTTCGGTCAAGACCTCGAAGATACGTTCGGCGGAGTTCCGGGCGATGATGACCATGACGAAGCCCATCGACATGAACTGGAGGGACATCAGGATCTGCATCGTATAGGTGAAGAAGGAGGAAAGCTCCCCAACCGTGAAGGGATTGGAGGCTTCGGCAAAGAAGTCGGTGGCGATTAGATGCGCGCCTAAGAAGGAGATCGCAAGGATCGTCCCGTGGACCGTGAATAACACCAACGGGGTATTGAAGGCCAAAAGCTTCTCGGCTTTGGCGAAGTTCTGATAGATGAAATAACTGACTTTGCCGAACTTCTCTTTCTCGAAGTCCTCGCGGTTATAGGATTTGACCACGCGGATACCTTCGAGATTCTCTTTGACCGAGTTATTGAGGTCATCGTAGGTGTTGAAGACCTTGACGAAGGTCGGATGGACTTTGATCGAGATGAAAACCAGGCCAAAACCCATGATTGGCACGGCGATCAAAAACACCCAAGAAAGCCCGAAGCAGGTGATCGAGGCCATCGTGAAAGCCATCACGAGCATCAACGGGCCCCTGACGACCATCCTAAGGATCATCTGGAAGGCGAATTGGACGTTGGTGATGTCGGTGGTGAGCCTAGTGACCAGACTGGAGACCGAGAACTTATCGATATTCTCAAACGAGAAGTCCTGGATTTTGTAATACATCCCCTGCCGGAGGTTTTTGCCGAATCCCGCGGAGGCGCCAGAGGCGAAATAGCCGCCTAAAAAGCCGCCGAGCATGCTGACGATCGCCAAACCGATCATCCAGCCGGCATAGAACCAGATCTTGCCGACGTCATTGGCCCCGGCATTGATCTCATCGATCATCGGCTGCATCATGAAGGGGATCGTGGTTTCGCAGCCGACCTCGATGATGACGGCCACCCAGGCCCCGATGACCTGGCCCCAATAACCTTTAAGATGATGCGCGAGTTCGCGAAGAATCTTCATTATTCTCCTTCCTCCTCAAGATTCTTGAGGATCTGATGATAAAGACGGTCGAACGCTTCGCGGTCTTCCTCTTGAATGCCCGCGGATAACGTTTCCTCAAACTCTTGGAAGACCTTGTTCGCGCGTTCGACGTGCTCGTTGCCTTTTTCGGTCAGGACAATCGTCTTCTTGCGTTTATCTTCCTGTTCTTTTTCGTAAGCGATGTATTCTTTGTTCTTCAAAGAAGAAAGGACTTCCGACAACGTGCTTTTCGAGACCTGAAGGTTCTCCAAAAGCTCTTTGGTTTCCACCTTGCCGCCTAACATGCCGATCCTACTCACGATCATCCCTTCTTCCGCGGTGAGGTCGAGGTTGATCTTGCCGAGGCAGTTGGCATCCACCGCTTTGCGGATCGCCCGGCTTAAGCGGCGTATTTTCCTTCCGAGAAACTGGTTTTCCATCGTTGCTTTCGTTCGTTTCCGAACTATTTTAGCCATTCCTATGGAACGTGCAACAAAAAACGGAGGGGAACGAGACATGATTATCTATTTGTTCCTAGGCTCCGTTATGGTCTTTAATCCGCTTTTTTGCTTTCCTTCGCGTTCAAACCGTTATCTTTCACGCAAAGAATCGGTTACGGTGTGCTATTTTGCTCTCTAACGCCCTCTAAAAGCCGAAATAGACTCTTCTCTCCCGCAACATTCTGGGTCAAAGCCAATCTGACTTTCTTATACCCCGGGAAGCCAGAGAAGAATTTCGGGAGGATGCCGCGCAGCTCACGGATCGCGATGACCTCGCCTTTTAAGGCGATCAGCTTCTTCGCATATTGCTCGGCATAATCGACCTGGGCCAATACATCGGGGCTTGGGAGCAGCTCCCCCGTATCCAAATAATGATTGATCTGGGTGATGAGATAGGGATTGCCAACCCCGCCGCGGGCCACCATCACCGCATCGGCCTTGGTGAGCTCCACCGCTTTCTTGGCGTCTTCGGCAGAAAAGATGTTCCCAGAAACGATCAACGGGATGCTTAATTGCTCTTTTAAACCGACCAGTTTTTCGAAATCCGGGGCACCCGTATATCCTTGTTTGCTGGTTCTGGCGTGTACGGCCACTCCAGCAACCCCCGCTTTTTCTAACAGGGTCGCGACTTCAAAGACATTGATCGAATCTTCGTCCCATCCAAGCCTGATTTTCGCGGTTACAGGCTTATGGGAGGCCGTCACGACCGCGCGTATATAGTCATAGAGTTCCTGAGGGCGTTTTAGCCATGCCGAACCAGAACCGGTCCTGGTGACTTTATTGACTGGGCAGCCAAGGTTGATGTCCAAAATATCGTATTCAGCTTTGTTTTCGACGATTCCGATCGCCTTGACCGTATTCTCTTTGGCAAAGCCAAATAACTGCAGACCAAACGGGCGATCCTCCTCAGAGGATTCCAAATAGGCATAGGTCTTCTCGTTGAGATAATCGATCCCGCAATCGGAGACCATCTCGCTATAGGAAAGGCCAACCCCGAAGGGTTTCATGAATTCGCGATACGCCAATGTGGTGATGCCCGCCATCGGGGCGAGGACGACATGGCCTTTGATTTCGATTCCGCCGATATTCATCGGCGATATTATACAAAAAAGGCACCGAGATGTTCGATGCCTTTTGGATGTTGGTTATTTGCCTTCTTCGTTAGAAACAGGCTTTTCTTCCGGAGCGGGTTCTTCGACTTTCGCTTCAGGAACCGCTTCTTCGACCGCCGGAGCAGCTTTCTTCTCGGGTTTGGGTGGGAGATGCTTGTTCTCTAAGAGATAATCGATCTCTTCGGCGGTGATCGTCTCGTGCTCCAACAAGGTTTCGGCGATCAAGATGACTTGGTCTTTCTTTTCGGTGAGAAGCTTGGTGGCCTGATCATGGGCGTCATCGACGATCTTCCGCACCGCTTTATCGATCTCGAAGGCGATCTGGGTCGAGAAGTTCTTCTGGGTGTTCGTGTAGTCGCGGCCAAGGAAGACCGAGCCGGTATTGGATTCATACTGAATCGGGCCGAGGTCGGACATGCCCCATTCGGTGACCATAAGGCGCGCCATCCTGGTCGCTTCCTCGATGTCGTTGGAAGCGCCGGTGGAGATGTCCTGGAAGAAAATTTCTTCCGAGGTACGGCCACCGAGCAAACCGGTGATCCTGGCGATCAATTGGTTCTTGGTCATCAAGAAGCGGTCATCTTCCGGGGTCATCAAGACATGGCCGCCGGTATTGCCGCGCGGGATGATCGTGATCTTCTGGACTCTGTCGGAGAAGGGCAGGTTGATGCCGATCACGGCATGGCCGGCTTCATGATAGGCGACCATCTTGCGTTCGAGGGCGCTCATGCCGCGGCTGGCTTTGGCCGGGCCGGAGATGCGGCGATCGATGGCTTCATCGATATCATCGATGCCAACGTCGTCTTTGCCACCGCGAACCGCGAGGATCGCCGCTTCATTGAGGACGTTATCGATATCAGCGCCCGAGAAGCCGACGGTGCGTTTGGCGAGTTGGCCAAAGTCGACGTTCGGGGAAATCTTTTTGTTTCTGGCATGGACTTTGAAGATCGCTTCGCGGCCATCTTTGTCCGGGAGCGAAACGGTGATGGTGCGGTCGAAACGGCCGGCCCTGCGGAGCGCGGGGTCAAGGACGTCGTCGCGGTTGGTCGCGGCGATGACCAAAATGCCCGAATTGGGTTCGAAGCCGTCCATCTCGACGAGCAACTGGTTCAGGGTTTGCTCGCGTTCGTCGTTGCCGCCGCCTAAGCCAGCGCCACGCTGACGGCCGACGGCATCGATTTCATCGATGAAAACCAAGCAGGGAGCGGTTTGCTTCGCTTTGTGGAATAAGTCACGGACACGGCCGGCGCCCACGCCGACGTACATTTCGACGAAGTCGGAGCCGGAGATGCTATAGAAGGGGACGTTGGCTTCGCCAGCGACCGCTTTGGCAAGCAAGGTCTTACCGGTGCCAGGGGGGCCGATCAAAAGGACGCCTTTGGGGAGCCTAGCGCCGAATTTGGAGTATTTCTTCGGATCCTTGAGGTATTCGACGAGCTCGACCATTTCGGCTTTCGCGGCATCGCATCCGGCGACGTCGGCGAATTTGACTTTGGTCTGGTTTTCCCTGCGGGCCGGGGATTTGTTGAAATCCATCGCCTGGCGGTTCGCCCCATTGACCGAGGCATTAAGCCGCGAGAAGAAGAACAAACCAAGGAGCACGGCGGCGCCTAAGGTGATGACCGTCGGTCCCCAGGTATCCCACCAGGAAGCCTGGAAGGCATCGGTTACATAGTAAACCGCCCCATCGGCGAGGACTTCGTCGCTGGAGAAGATCGCCGCGTAGCTGGCGTGGCTCACGGTGATGTCGCTGTTGTCGGGCAGGGTGATGATGACGTCGAAGTTGTTGTTCCAGCGATCTTCTTCCATCGTGACGCGGAAGTTGAAGGCTTGGCGGCTGCCTTTGTCCTGGGCGACGCCGCTCACGGTGACGGCCTTGTAGCCTTGACTCACCTGATAGGAACGAAGTTCGTATTTCTGGCTGGATTCGTTGAATTCGTA
The DNA here is from genome assembly GCA_902802365.1 of uncultured Erysipelotrichaceae bacterium. Classification (GTDB taxonomy): domain Bacteria; phylum Bacillota_I; class Bacilli_A; order RFN20; family CAG-826; genus Alloenteromonas. The sequence goes on from CADCLZ010000001.1 coordinate 63,201, forward strand.
GGTTTGGGTGGTTTCGTTGAACGAATAGCCGAAATACCCGTCGAGTTCGCTGGCATGCCAATCGGTGGCGCGGTTGAGGTTCGAGGCGATCAGCCAGATGAACAAGCCGACCGCGAGGGCCATCACGATATAGGGAAGGATGTAGCCTAATATGCCCCGTTTTGGCTGTTTCCCATCATTCATATCGGAATTCTCCTTTCTTTTTATGCGCGCATAATGCGAATTTTGTTTCCGCTATTATGCAGCTTGGTTGGGGGATATTCAATTGTTTTCAAACTTTTTCAAACAATTTCAAATTAATTGGATTGCTCTATGAGCAGGAGCAACGATAACCCAGTTTCAGGTTTTGGGCAATCGCTATGCGCCGAGAATCGTGTCTTCGAGGATCTCATACATCTTCCCGGCGTCTTCTTTTTTGGCGTAGGGCCTCGGTTCTAAGATCTTCGCCTTTAAGTGATGCCTTCCTAGATGGACCTCGAGAATGTCCCCGGGGTTCACCTCGGACATCGGTTTCGCGGTTTTGCCGTTTAAAAGCACATCGCCTTCTAGACAAAGCTCTTTGGCGACTTCGCGGCGTTTTAAGATGCGGGATACTTTGAGGAATTTATCGATTCGCATGGGGTTATCCTACCATAAGCTATGCTTCCTGCGGTTTCCTTTTCTCATAAAGTTTATGGATGAGCTGAAGGATCTTCCAAAGATCATCCATCCACTTCTGCTTCTTGAAATAACGGATCTTGAGCTTCTTATCTAGATAAGAGACCTTGATCGAAGAAAGCATCGGGATCAATTCGTTGAAAAGATCCGCCCCGATGCCGCCGATCCTGGTGAACTGGTTGGACAGCAGGATATCGACGTATTCCTTGGTTTCGGTCAACGAGCTGAATTCCGGTTTCTTCACCAAAAGATCAATGCGTTTCTTCTGAATCAACAATTTGGTTTCCTCGGGGATCTTGCCATAGATATCCCGCGTTTTCTTCTCGAAGTCATTCAAAGCGAAATCGCTTTTGATTGCATCGAGTTCTTGATACATCTGGATCTTATCGGAGTTGGCCGCATATTCCTGAGGAATATAGGCGTCGATCGAGAAAAGCTTCTCGGGTTTTGGGGGCTCGATCTCTTTGCCAAGCTTTTTGGCCTCCACCGCTTCATTGAGCATCTTCAGATACAAATCCAAACCGATCGAGTCGATGAAGCCCGCCTGTTCGGGTCCGAGGATATCCCCGGCCCCGCGGATCATCAAATCGCGTTGGGCGATCTTATAGCCAGAGCCCAGATCAGTGAATTCCTGAATGGCTTTTAACCGCTTCTGGGCATCTTCATTCATCTGCTTATGCTCTTTGTAGGTCAAATAAGCGTAGGCGATGCGGTCGCCGCGGCCGACGCGGCCTTTGATTTGATATAGCTGCGATAACCCAAACTTATCGGCGTCTTCCACGACCAACATGTTGGCGTTAGGGACATCGATGCCGTTTTCGACGATGGAGGTGGCCACCAAAACATTGAGGCCCCCGTCATAGAAACGCTCCATGACGTCTTCCACCGTTTCCTTGTCCATTTGCCCATGGACCACCCCGACGGCGGCCCCGGGGATCTTGGCTTCTAGCTTGGCCGCGGTCGAATAGATTGAGGAGATGGCGTTATGGATATAGAACACCTGGCCGTTTCTTGCGAGCTCTCTTTGGATCAGCTCATTCACCACTTCTTTGTTAAACGGGATGACGTAGGTTTGAATCGGCATCCGGCTTTCGGGGGCCGTGTTGATCTGCGAGAGCGGGCGTAAGCCGACAAGCGACATCTGAAGCGTCCTTGGAATCGGGGTTGCAGAAAGGGTCAAAACGTCGACGCTTTTTTTGAACTCTTTGATTTTTTCCTTTTGTTCCACCCCAAATCTTTGCTCTTCATCAACGATTAAAAGCCCTAAATCGCGGAAAATGATTTCCTTGGAAAGCAAACGGTGCGTGCCGATGGCTAAGTCGATCTTGCCTTCTTTCAAAGCCTCCATCGATTTCTTCTGTTCGGCTGCAGGCACAAGACGCGAAAACTGCGCAATTCTGATTCCAAAGTCCGCAAATCTCTCCTGCGCAACCTCAAAATGTTGCCTAGCGAGAAGCGTGGTCGGGCAAAGGATGGCGACTTGCTTCCCGGCGTTGATCGCCTTGAATGCGGCGCGGAAGGCAATCTCGGTTTTCCCGAATCCGACGTCGCCGCAGAGCAAACGGTCCATGCATTCGGGCTTCTCCATGTCCTCTTTGATCTCGTTAATTGAACGGAGTTGATCGGGGGTGAGGGTGTAAGCAAACCCGTTTTCGAATTGACGTTGGAGTTCATCGTCTTTGGGGAAAGCGAAACCCGGGGTCTTTAAACGGTCGCCATAAAGGGCTAAAAGCCGTTCAGCGAGTTCGTTGACCCGACTTTTGATCTTCGCTTTCCGCTTCTCCCATTCCGGGCTATTTAGGTGCGAGAGTTTAGGGGCTGCGCCTTCTCTTCCAGCGTATTTCCTGACCAATCTAAACTGTTCTAACGGGACATAGAGGAATTCGTTTGCCGCGTAGGCGATATGGAGGTAATCGCGATGGATGCCGTCTTGCTCAATCGTCTTAATGCCCAGGTATTGGCCGATGCCGTTATATTCATGGACGACATAATCGCCAGGGTGGAGATCTTCATAAGAACGCAGGATCGTCGCATCCTTGAATCGGGAGGTGAAGCGCGAAGAAATCGCGCGGGATCCAAAGATCTCCGCCTGCGACAAATAGGCGATCCGCATCTGCTGAAGGTCAAAGCCTTCGTTTAGATAGGCGTTGGTGATACCGAGCTTCCCAACCGGCAAATCAAAGCCTTTGACCATCTCATAGGGAATCTTTGCTTCTTCTAATAGGCTGGTAACCGTTTCGACTTGCTGCCTTTCTTTCAAAGAAAGAACCACTTTGTCTTCGCTGGAAAGATACGTTTGGATCGTAGGCACCACATGGACCAAACTCCTGCCGGTCATGACAATCGGCTTCACCAATAAGGTGAAATCGGCGCTGCTTCTGGCGAAGTTTTGGCCATAGAGGACCTTCTTCCGGCCTTTTAAGACGTCTTCTACCTCTTGATATTCCTCAAGATGGGAGAGAAGCCTTGCTTTGATCCTTAAGTCGTTGAAATATTCCCTTCCTTCGCGAATCAGCATATCCGAATTGGAAAGGAAGGACTGTTTGTTGGCGACATAGATGAATTTGGGCTCGAAATAATCTAAGACTGAGAACTTCTTCCCTAAAGCGTAGCCAAAATACTTATAAAGCGAGGGGCGATAGTTCCTGGAAACGAAATCTTCGAGATCCAAACCGACGTTGGATTCTAATAAATCGCCTAATTCTCGCGACAAAAGGTCTTTGTCTTTCTTTAATTGCTCGTTGGCCCTTTCTATGAAGGAAGTTAGCTCATCGTCATTTAAGAAAATATCGGTTGCGGGAAATACCAGCGCGCTTTTAAGGGTTTGTTTGCTCTGTTGGGTGGCGATATCGAAGGTGCGAATCGAGTCGATTTCATCGCCGAAGAACTCGATGCGGATCGGATCGAGGTAAGAGACGCTATAAATGTCGAGGATATCGCCGCGCGAAGCGAACTGCAGGGAGTGCTCCACTTTGTTGATTCCTTGATAACCCATGCCAACCAGCCGTTCTTTTAGCTCTGGGAGGTTGAATTCCTTCCCAACTTCAAAAGAAATCGTCTCTTCCTGGAATCTTTTGGGGTCAGGAAGGAAGCGAAGCAAAGATGCCGGGTGGCAAATAAGAATCTTCTTGCCGTTTTTCTCTTGGAGTTTCCCTAAGGCATATAGCCTTTGGGCCAAAAGCTCGCGGGAACTGGTCAAACTCTCCGCGCGGAGGAGTTCGTCGGAGGGGAAGAACACGACCTCCTCTTCCGAAAGGAAGTTTAAGAGAAAATCGTAGGTTTTTTCGGCGGAATAGAGGTTGTTGGAGACGATGACATAGTTCTCTTTCTTCTCTAAGAAGAGGGTGGCGACCATTAGGGCGGCACCAATCGTGTCATCCACGACGAAAGACCCCGTTTTTCCAACGAGGGGGGAGGTAGAGATACGTTCTTTTAGTTTCTCGAAGAGATTACTCGTTCTTGCTCGCTCCTTGGTTATATCGATTCATGACATATCCCCAGCCATGAAGCAGATAATCACGGACCGCCAATGTGGCTTGATGGATTGCTTCGTCGATTAATTTCGCATCATCGCCTTCTGGTTTCCCGAGCACCCATTCAATTCCGGTATATGGGGGTTCTCCGATGCCAACTCGAATGCGTTTTATGAGGGGCGTTGATAGGTTTTCGATCACATTTTGCATGCCATTATGCGAACCGGAGGACCCATCTGGACGCAAACGAATCCGCCCCGGGGCGATCGCCATATCGTCATAGATGATAAGAACGTCCTCGACCGGGATCTTGTAATAGTTCATCAAGGGCCGCACAAACTCGCCGGAGAGGTTCATGAAGGTCTCGGGTTTGGCGAGGATGAAGGGTTCGGGAAAACGCGGGTCTTTGCAGATGCCGTAGACGCCTTTGAAATCGGAGCGATCAAAAGAAACCGACGCCATATCGGCGAAGGAGTCCACCACGCGGTAGCCCATATTGTGCCTAGTTTCCGCGTATTGGCGGCCAGGATTCCCTAAACCAACGATCAATTTCATGCTTGTGCCTTCGTTCTTTCTAACGAAATGCCGTTAATGACCTCGATGATGCGGTTCACGCGTTCCTGATCGTAGCAGACGATTGGGTTGTCCTTGACCGAAAGCAAAGCTTTCTGATCAATGGAGGCGTCAGGGTCGTTTTCGATCATCGCCAAGGAACGATCCATCATCATCCGATTAAGGAAATTGAGCTTCGAATAATCGAAGTTCCCGCGGAGTTCGTAGTAACGGACATGGTACATGTCCAGCAAATTGGCGGAGATCAGATCCAATCTGCCTTGTTTGGTTGGGATTGACATGCCGGAGGAGAAGATGATGACGTCCTTCCCTTCCATCTCATCATAATGGGACAAGAATTTGTCGAGGCCTTGGATTTGGCCGCCTCTGACCCAGCCGCCGAAGACGATTACATCGTAATCGCGGAGCGTTTTGGCTTTGAATTTTTTCAAAGGCAACACATCGCCGCTCACTGCGCGGGCGATGTCTTCGGCATATTTTTGGGCGCTGCCGGTCTGGCTTTCATAAATAATCAGGGTACGCATAGCGTAAGAATAGTACCACATCGACTAGGAAAGTCGTTGGGAAAAACGTATAGTTTTTGCATGAATGCGAAAGATTGGTTGCTGGACTTCAGCCGCGGAGCTGCCTTAGGAACCGGGATTCTTCCCGGGGTATCGGTGGGAACCGTCGGCTTAATCGTTAAGATTTATGACAAGCTGCTGGATGCGATTTCCGGCTTAACAAAGCATTTTGGCAAGGCCTTTATGACCTTGCTTCCGATCGCTTTGGGCACCTTGATCTCGGCCGCCTTGCTGCTTTTTGGCTATTCGCGGCTAAAAGACTACATCCCGTTTGAGATCGTCGCCTTGATGGCGGGCTTGATCCTCGGCGGCGTCCCCATCATCGTCAAAGAGGTCGATTGGAAGGCGATTTCCCCATTAGACATCCTTAGGATGTCATTGGGCTTCATATTCGCCGCGGGGATCGGTATCGTGGCCGTCATCGCCTCCAAAAACAATTGGTTCAATGTCGGCGAAGCTTTCTTGGATCCTAACCACAACATCTGGGTCTATTTCGTGACCTTCTTCGTTGGCATCGTGACGGCGATCGCCTGCTTATTGCCCGGCATCTCCGGCTCGATGGTTTTATTCATCTTCGGCCTTTATAACCCAGTAGTTGGTTTATATACCGGCCCAGACTCCATGATCCATAACCACGACCGCATCGGAACCGGTCTGATTTTGACCGCGGTTTTGTTTGTGGGTGTCGTGATTGGGCTTGTTGGCTTTGCCAAAATCATGCGGAGGTTAGAAGAAAAACACCATCAAGGCACCTTTACTTTGGTCTTGGGCTTTGTTGGCGGATCGTTGATCAGCATGTTCGTGAATCATGAAATTTGGGCTTATTACCAGTCGGGTGCAGGGTGGTACCACTACTTAATCGGCGGCGTGTTGTTCGTCGCCGGCGTCTTGCTGCTGCTCTTCTTATTGAAGAAAAGCGGACAATTGAGCCCCGCGAAGAAGGTAGAGGATGCCGAAACGTCCGGAGCAGAATAAAGCAATCCAAGAAAAAAGACGGCAGGACATCAAAGACAAGGCCCTCCGCCTTTTTGCCATCCAAGGATTCGACGAGATTTCCGTGGACGATATCTGCAAGGCGGCGAAATGCGCCCACGGGCTTTTCTATCATTATTACGCTTCCAGGGAAGAACTATTTTCCGATCTCCTCAAAGACATGGGCGACGATCTCCTACCATTAACGGAAGCGAAATCTGAACCCGGTTTCTCTGGGTTAAGATTGCTTCTTGTTCAAATAACTTCTTCTCTTCAGGAAAAGCTAACCAACAAACAGTCTTACCTTCTCCTCCACCTCAACTTCCATAAACAAAGAGAGCTACAAAAGGCGGTCTACAAAAAGCACTTTGGCCTCTATCAGATCATGAAAGAAAAGATCAAGGAAGGACAAAAAGAGGGGGCCTTGATCGCCGGAGACCCAGAAGAGATCTTAGAGTCTTTGGCTATGCTATTAAGGGGCCAGTTAATCACCAAAATCGAGGCCAAGGAAAAAGGCTTCAAATACCTCAGCGAAGACGTTTTGGAGCTGATGATACAAAAATCAGCGCAGTTTTAATTGTTCACAAAGTGTTTTAAGGCGTAAGCAACCCCGTTTTCCCAAACCGGCTTCGTGACGAACTTAGCCGCTTTTTTGCATTCTTCGGTCGCGTTTCCCATTGCCACGCCTTGATAAGCGGCGATCATGCCAACATCATTGCCTTGATCGCCAAAGCAATAGACGTCTTTTTTATTTATCTTAAGATATTGTCTGATGAATTCGGTTCCGCTGGCCTTGTCGGCGTCCTTACGAACGAACTCCAAGTAATGCGGGTTGCTCCGTAAAATCTGGTATTCTTTGTCCTCTTTTAGAAGGGGGAAGTTATCAATCGCTTCTTCGGAGGCGGAGATCATGATCTTCAAAATATTATCATTTTTGGCCAAAGGATAATTGTTCAAATCGCGATATTCCATGAAATTGCATTCAAGCTCCCAATCGACGGAGGGGTTTTTGGAATAGGCGCCCAAAGCATTTTCGGTGTAGCAATAAATGTGGTCGCCGTCTTCGACCTCTTTCTTATGACGCGCATAAAAAGCGTCGAAATGAGATCCGGGCATCGCATAGCTTTTTAGGACGGTCCCATCTTCCTTCTGGATGATCGTCCCGTTTGCCCCAAGCGAAAATTTCTGCCCGTCCTGGAAATAATCCAGATATGGTTTGATGCCGGTATAGGGACGGCCGGAAGCGATGGCAATCGCATCGCCTTTCGCCAAACGTTCATTTACCGCGGCGATCAATTCCGGCGTCGGTTCGTCGTCGTTGATCAACGTGCCATCAATGTCGAATACAAACAGTTTCACGGGACGAATTATACGGAGAGCAGGCAAACGGGTCGAGGGTATTTTTCAACTTGTTGAATCGCTCGAGGTCTTTTCTTGGTAAACTTATCCCCGACATGAAAGCGGTCCTGCGGTTAAATGAAAACTCCTCGCTCCTCGTCCATGGAAAGCGCCTCGTTCAATGGAACGTCGAGAATCTTCTCGCTTATGGAGTGAGCCGGGTCATCCTCGTTGGCGAACAAGACCCCAAAATCCAGAACCCCAAAGTCTTTTTCGTGAAAGATCCAGGGCTTGGATCGGCTGGTTTGTTCCATGTTTTGGCCAAAAAGCTTAAGACCGACTTCATCTATATCCCTGAGCCGAGGTTCTTCGACGTCGACTTCAAGCGCTTGTTCCGTTTCCATAAGAAAAAAGAAGCGTTGATCACCGTTGTTGGCGGCCCAAGCCTTTTAAGGCTTCCTTTGCTCGATATCTATGAAAACGACGTGGTGCTTTCTGATGAAAAGCATCTTGAAAAATGGCCTGAATATTACAAAAACATCCATGATTTGGGCATCTATGTCGTCTCTTCCGGCTTCCCCGAAAGCTTTGAAGAACCAGAAAATGTTGATTTCGGAAGCGGGATCCTACAACCGACCTTGTCTCTAGGCTCTGTTTTCGTTTACCGCTCCTCCGAGTACATCAAACCATTGGAGAACCTCGAGCAGATTGAAAAAGACATCGACCGGGGCCTGCCTGAGAAACGCAATCTTTCCAAACCGCAGAAAGCGATCTTCCTCGACCGCGATGGCACGATCAATCATTTTGGTGCCTTCGTCGTCAAGGCGGAAATGCTGCATCTAGAAGACGGTGCTGCCGAAGCAATCCGTAGGATTGATGAGTCGGAATACTTGCCGATCTGCATCACCAATCAGCCGATCGTCGAACGCGGAGAAACCACATTAGAAGAATTGGAACGCACCCACGCCAGGCTGCATGTTTTGCTCGAAAAAGAGGGGGCATACCTTCAAGATCTTTACTTCTGCCCCCACGATATCGACCACAGCAAACCTTGGAACGCTTATTGCCAATGCCGCAAACCGAAAACCGGCATGCTCCGCTGGGCGAAAGCTCGTTATAACATCGATTTGTCGGCCTCTTGGTTCATCGGCGATACCACCCAAGACGTCCAAACCGGCATCAATGCCGGTACCCATACCGTGCTTTTGTTAGGCGGCGATCCAAGGCCCGCCAAGCGCTTTCCTGATGCAAAAGCAGACATAGTCTGCTTCAATTTGTTAGAAGCGATCGGAAAAATTCTCTGATCGAATAATGTTGCCCCTTTGCGCTTCTTGTAGAAGCGTTTTTGCTAATAAGTGTGCTGCAATTCAAGATAATCAAATACGGGAGGTTGTTTATGAATAAACTCCGCGTTTGCGCCTCTCCCAACCCCAACGGCGAGACCTCCGTGTACGCCATTTATTATCGCGGTTATTACGGCACCGCGGGCGTTGGAAACAGAGCGGGCCCCACGATGATCACCTACCGGGCCTCAACCGTTTAATTCCCTTCATCTATAAGAGCAGGGCGCCCGCCCGGCGTCCTTTTCTTAAGCCCTAAAAAGGGCTTTCTTTATTTCTTTTCTTCTTTTAGCGCGCCCGTATATGGTAAACTTTTTCCGTTGGGCTATAAGCCCAGTCAAATTGTCATAATTAGGAGGACAAAATGGCAGAAAAGAAGTACGTCTATTCCTTCAAGGAAGCCCATCAAGCCAAAGTCGGCAAGGACATCCTTGGCGGAAAGGGCTTCGGTCTTGCCGAGATGACCGCCGCCGGGGTCAACATCCCTGGTGGTTTCACCATCTCCACCGAAGCTTGCAACCTCTACTATGAATCCGGGAAGAAGATCCCTGATTCCGTGTGGAACGACATCGTGAGCCACATCCATGGCGTCGAGTCGGAAAACAACAAATCGTTCGGCGGATTCGAAGAAGGCAAAATGCCTTTGCTCGTCTCGGTCCGTTCCGGCGCCCGCCAGTCGATGCCTGGCATGATGGATACCATCCTCAACCTCGGTCTCAACGACGTCGTCGTCGAGAAGTTGGCGGAATTCGCCCACAACGAAAGGTTCGCTTGGGACTCCTATCGCCGCTTCATCTTGATGTTCACCAACATCGCCAAAGGCCATCCCAGGACCGATATGGACAGGATGCTCGATGAACTCAAGGAAAGCAACGGCTATAAGCTCGACACCCAAGTCACCGTCGAGCAGCTCAAGGATTTGGTCACCCGCTACAAGGAATACTACAAGACCGTGTTCGGCGAAGACTTCCCGACCGATCCGTACGTCCAGCTTTATGAAGCGGTCGCGGCCGTCTTCCGCAGCTGGGACAACCCGCGCGCCAACGTCTATCGCCAGATGAACGGCATCCCCTATGAATGGGGCACCGCCGTCAACGTCCAGTCGATGGTCTTCGGCAACATGGGCGAAGATAGCGGCACCGGCGTCGCTTTCTCCCGTTCGCCTTCCACCGGCGAAAAGCAAATCTATGCCGAGTTCCTCCCGAATGCCCAGGGCGAAGACGTCGTTGCCGGCGTCCGCACTCCGCTTCACATCGATGAGCTTCAGAAGAGGATGCCCGATGTTTACAATCAGTTCATGGAAACCATCAAGAGGATGGAGAACTACTTCCATGATATGCAGGATATGGAGTACACCATCGAAAAGGGTACCCTCTACTTCCTCCAGACCCGTAACGGCAAGAGAACCGCTCGCGCGGCCCTCAAGATCGCTTGCGACTTGGTCGATGAAGGCTTGATCGACGAGAAAGAGGCTGTCCTCCGCGTCGAACCGAAGCAGCTCAACGACCTTCTCCACCCGACCTTCGACGAAGCTGACCTCAAGGCTCATGATCCCGTGATCAAAGGCCTCCCCGCCTCTCCGGGCGCTGGCACTGGTCAGATCGTCTTCACCGCTGAAGAGTGCAAAGCTTGGCACGATGCCGGCAAGAAAGTCGTCCTCGTCCGCGCCGAAACCTCTCCGGAAGACATCATTGGTATGGTCAACTCCGAAGCCATCCTCACCGCTCGCGGCGGCATGACTTCCCACGCGGCCGTCGTCGCCCGTTCGATGGGCAAATGCTGCGTCGCTGGCGCGAATGAAATCGTCGTCAACGAAGAAGAAAAGACCGTCAAAGTCGGCGACAAGGTCTATCACGAAGGTGATGTCCTCTCCGTCAATGGCTCGACTGGCTTGGTCTATGAAGGCGCCATCAAGATGGTTCCCGCCGACCTCGGCGGTGACTTCGGCCGCCTGATGCAGTGGGCCGACGAGAATCGTCGTCTCAAAGTCCGCGCCAACTGCAACACTCCGGAAGATGCCCAGAACGCCCGCAAGTTCGGCGCCGAAGGCATCGGCCTCTGCCGCACTGAGCGTATGTTCTTCGCTCCGGACCGCATCCTCAATATGCGTTCGATGATCCTTTCCGATACCACCGAGCAGCGCGAAGCAGCGCTTGAAAGAATCCGCCCGTTCATGGTCGGTGACTTCTACTCGATGTACATCGCCAATCCGGATTCCTTGGTTAACATCCGTCTGTTGGATCCGCCTCTCCATGAGTTCCTCCCGGAAATCACCGATGCGGCCAATATCAAAGATATTGCTGAGAAGCTCGGCGTCTCCGAACAAAAAGTTCGCGAGAGGATCGAACAGCTCCACCAGGCCAACCCGATGATGGGCTTCCGTGGCGTCCGTCTCTGCGTCGCCTATCCGGAAATCTACGCGATGCTCGCCACCGCGATCGTCCAAGCCGCCGTCCAGGCCAGCAAAGATCTCGGCCATGACGTCGAGCCGGAAATCATGATCCCGCTCGCCGGCGAGAGCAAAGAATACCTCTGGGCCAAGAAAGTGGTCGTCGAAGCCGTCGAAAAGGCGATGCTCGAAGAAGGGAAGAAACTCCCCTACCACGTTGGCACCATGATCGAAATCCCAAGAGGCGCCCTCCGCGCTGGGGATTTGGCCAAGAACGCCGAATTCTTCTCCTTCGGGACCAACGACCTCACCCAGCTCACCATGGGCTTCAGCCGTGATGACTCCGGCCAATTCCTGCCGTTCTACTACGATCGCAAGATCTACGAATTCGATCCGTTCCAGACCATCGATGTCGAAGGCGTCGGCGAACTCGTCAAGATCGCCGTCGAACGTGGCCGTGCGGCCCGTCCGGACCTCTTGATCGGTGTCTGCGGCGAGACCGGTGGCGATCCCGCCTCCATCATGTTCTATGATGAAGTCGGCCTCGACTATGTCTCCTGCTCGCCGTTCCGTGTGCCGCTTGCCCGCCTTGCCGCGGCCCAGGCCCACATCCTCCACGAGAGAGAAGGCAAATAAGCCAAAACCAAAAAAGGCATCCCTTCGGGGGTGCCTTTTCTTATCCTTATATTACTTATAAAACCTTGCAGAGTTTGACCTGATAGCCTTTTCGTTCGAAACGCCTCGCGGCCTCGTGGCATTTTTTCGCATCGGTGGATAAGGCGAATAGGGCGGAGCCAGAGCCGGTCATCGAACAGAGGTAGAAACCATCCTTCTTTAGTTGGGCGAAGACCTCGCCGATTTCGGGGAGGAGTTTTTCCGCGGCCGGCATCAAATCGTTGCCGGAGAAACGTTCGATTATCGTATCATCGCCTGTTTCGAGGCCTTCGATCACTTTTTCGGTATCGATCCGATACTTCTGGTAGGAATCTGAGGCTTTATAGACCTCCGCGGTCGATAAAGAACCTAGCGGTTTCACCAATAAGCAAAGGTATTTCTTCTTAAGTTTGATCGGGGTGATTTCTTCGCCGATACCAAAGACCCGCGCGGGTTTGGGATCAAGGAAATAGGGCACATCCGCGCCTAAAGAGAGGCCGATTCTGGCCAGATCTTCCTTCTTCGCGTTCAGATGAAGCATCTTATTGAGGGCGAGAAGGACGGAGGCCGCGTTGCTGGAGCCGCCGCCCAGGCCGGCGCCAGAGGGGATTTCCTTATGGATATGGATATTGAAGTTGTCCTTGAAGCCATAGGCTTTCCGCATTTCGTTGAGCGCTTTGGTGCCGAGGTTTTCCTGGAGTTCGCTGAGGCTTGGATCGTCCATCGTCACATGGGAATCCATATAATTCGGGAGTTTGGTGATCTCGATCGTGTCATAAAAATCGATCGGAAGATTGACCATCTCTAAGAGATGGTAACCATCTTCGCGCCGCCCAGTGATTTTCAGCGACAGATTGATTTTGGCGTAAGACTTAATCAGCATAGCGCACCTATTCTACTCTTTTATAACGCGTTTAAGAGGGCGAGATACTCTTTGGCGGAAAGCTCTTCGGGGCGCGCGGTCATCGAAATTCCCGCGGCTTCTAATGCCTTTTTGGCTTTTTCTTCGTTGTGGATGAGGTTCCGCAGGTTGTTATAGACGGTTTTCCTGCGGTTTAGGAAAAGCTTTTCGGCCAAGCGATACATCTTAACCGCTTCTTCATTATGTTTTTCTTGATCGATCGCGAATAAAAGGACTGCCGAATCGACGTTCGGGGTCGGCAAAAAGGCGGTTCTTGGGACATTGAAGACGCGTTTTGCTTTGCTCACATATTGTAGATAGACCCCTAAGGCGGAGTAGTCTTTGCTTCTAGGTTTCGCCAAAAGGCGTTCCGCGGCCTCTTTTTGGACCATAACGACCACACGGGTCGCCTCTTTTGCCCCTAAAAGGATGTTTTCGATGATTCCCGTGGTGATGTAATAAGGAAGATTCCCGACCACTTTATCATAGGGAGAATAATCGAACTTCATCGCGTTCCCTTGATGGATATTCAAGAACTCGTTTCCTTCGAAATCGTTTTGGAGTTTGGCAAGCAGGCCTTCATCGATATCGATCGCCTCGGTTTTCGCCGGTCCTTTGGATAGGAAATACGTCAAGGAGCCGGCCCCGGAACCGATTTCGAGGATCTTCTCCCCTTCTTTGGCTTCCAAAAGGCCGACGATCCGTTCGGCGACCTTTGGGTCGATCAAAAAATTCTGCCCGACTTCTTTTTTGGCGAGGAGCTTATAGGATTTCACCCCATCGAAATAGGTTTCTTCGTTCATGATAATGCCTCCTCCAGCTCTTTTTTATTTAACCCGAGCGCGTTCGCGCGTTGAAGGATCGTTTTCGCGTTCCCAAACCCAAGATGGAACTTTTTGGCGATGATTTCGCGCTTCTTGGAAGATGTTGGTCCGCCCATCAAGCCAAGATCGAGGAAGTCCGCCATCGTGAGGGTGCCTGTTTTTGTGGTTTTAGAAGGCGTTAAGTGGCTTAAAGCCTCCAAAACCGCTTGCTGGGTGGACTCCGCCACCCCAACCTTATGATTCTTGATCGAGACTTCTTTCGGCACGAAGGCGTGGAGCAAACCAGGGATATTCTGATCCAAGACGTCGCGGATCCTTTTGCCGGGGCTATCGGGGTCCGTCAAAACCACCACATCCCGCGTTCTGTTGGTTTCTTTGATGTATTCTATCGTTTCACGTGAAACTTCGGAACCATTGGTTATCACGATCTCCGCCTCCAAGAAAGAGAGCAGAAACGCTTTGTCCGTCGCACCTTCTACGACAATGAGGAAAGGGAATGATGGTTTCATTTTGGTTTCACGAAGAACAATTTTTCGAAGTTCTTCTCCACTTGTTCAGCCATCGCAATTTCCTCAACTTCCTTTAAGGAAGCCATTTGGGCGAGGATAAACGGAATATAGCTGGGTTCATTACGCTTCCCGCGGTTAGGAACCGGGGTGAGGTATGGCGAGTCGGTTTCGGTGAGGATCTTATCGATCGGGCAGGCCTTCACGGATTCCTTTGGTTCCACCGCGTTTTTATAGGTGATCGGCCCGTCAAAGCCGAAATAGAAGCCGAGTTTGGCGAATTCTTTTAACGATTCCGGGGACCCTGAATAGCAATGGAGGACGCCGGAGCGATTCACACGATGGGCTTTGAGAAGTTCCAAAAGATCGCCAATCGCGTCTCTGGCGTGGATGGAGATCGGCAAATCGAGTTTATTGGCCAACTCGATCTGCTTGATGAACCAAACTTTCTGATTTTCGTGGTCTTTGGGGTCCTTGAACCAATGGTAGTCGAGTCCGATTTCGCCAATCGCGAGAACCTTTTCGTCATGCGCGAGTTCTTCAATCTCTTTTAGAGATTGTTCATCTACGCCTTCGAGGTTTTCCGGATGGATGCCGACCGCGGCATAGACATCTTCGAATTCGTGGGCGATTTCCACCGCCTTTTTCGAGCTTTCAACATCCCAGCCAATCACGAGTATGTAGCCGATGCCCGCTTCGCGGGCACGCTCAAGAAGCTCTTCCCGATATGGATAGAGTTCGTCGTCATTAATATGGCAATGGGAATCGAGGTATCTCATTTTCCGACGCAGAAACGCGAGAAGATCTCATCGCCGATGTCGGCGGTCTCTCCTTCGCCTAATAAATCCTTCGCCGCGCGATAGGCGGCTTCCAAACTGACGGAGATCAAATCGATCGGGAGATGATTCTCCGCATCTTGTCCGGCCTGGATGAGATTTTCTTTGATCGCAAGCAAAAGGCCCATCTGTCTGGGGTTCGACAAACTCGGCTTGGTGAAGGCGTCTTCCGAAAGCGACAAGGCTTTGAAGATCGCTTCTTTCAACGGCTCGATATTCCCCCTAAGCGCGGAGACATAGAGTTTGCCGTCTTCTTTCTTCTTGGCGAGATCTTCTTTGTTGTAGCAGATGATCAAAGGTTTCCCATCCACTTTGTGGATGATCTCTTCTTCTTGGGGGCTGAGCCTTTCTTCGCGGCCATCGACCACCAAAATCACGACATCGGCTTTCTCGATGCTCTTCTGGCTGCGTTTGACCCCCGCTTCCTCGATGAGGTCGCCGGTTTCATGGATCCCCGCGGTATCGAGGAGGTGGAGGGCGATGCCGTGGACATTCAAATCGCCTTCCACGACATCTCTGGTCGTGCCGGGGATCGCGGATACGATCGCTTTTTCTTCTTGGAGCAAGGCGTTTAACAAAGAGGATTTCCCGACATTGGGTTCCCCGACTAAAGCGATGTTGACGCCTTCTTTGACGATCTTGCCTTCCCTTCCGCCTTGGATTAACTCCTCAACGTCTTTGACGATTTCTTTCGTTGAGGCGGCGATCTTGGCCTCCGAGGCTTCTTCGATGTCCGTATATTCGGGAAAATCGACCCCGACTTCGATTAAGGCATATAGTTCGGCGATTTTTTCTTGAATCGGCCGGAACAGCTTACTGGCTTCGCCCATCAAGGATTTAAAGGCCAGGTCTTTGGCTTCTACGGTGGTTGCATTGATGAGATCGTTGACCGCTTCGGCCTCAATAAGGTCCATCTTGCCATGGTAAAACGCCCGGGAGCTAAATTCCCCACGGGAGGCATAAGAGGCGCCTTTCCCAAGGAAGGCTTCGACGATTTCGTTCACGATCAGCATCGAGCCGTGGGGGATGATCTCCACCACGTCTTCCCCGGTCATCGTCTTCGGGCCGGGATAGGCCAAAAGGACGACCGTATCGATCGGTTTTCCCTCGAGGTTTTTGACGGTTCCGTAGAAAATCGTCTTTTCTTTGATGTCGCTTATTCTTTTTGAGAACAAACCGTCGGTCATCTCAAAAACCCCATCCCCGGACAAGCGGATGATGGCGAGCGCCCCTTTCAGCGGCGGCGTAGCTAATGCGATGATGACGTTGGACATAACTTAATCATTATACGAAGAAAAAGAAAACGGGTGAATATCACCCGTTGTTCTTCGTTTAGTCGATGAATTTGATCGTGACGGCGCGTTCTTTGCCTTCGCCGCTGGATTCGGTCTTGATGTGCTCCCAGCCAGAGAGGGCGTTGTGGACGACTCTCCTCTCATCCGGGGTCATCGGGTCGAGCTGCGCATCGACGCGGGAACGCTGCACCTCTTTGGCCGCCCTACGGGCGATATGGGTGATGCGGTCGTACTTGTCTTCCTTATAGCCATTGACGTCAAGGAGGATCCGATAACGATGACGGAACTTGTTGCTGACCGCGAGTTTCACGAGCTCGTTGAGGGCTTGGAGGGTGCGGCCGCCTTTGCCGATAAGGACCGGGTTACGTTCGGAATCGATCGTCATCTTGATGATGTCGTCCTCGGTGATGGAGGAGATGCTCACCTCAATGCCGAGGGCGCCGAGCGCCTTCTTGAGGTAGTCTTCGCCATAGGTCGCGGCGTCTTCTTTCTCGTAGACGCAGATCGTGGCGGTCTTCTTGAAGAGACCCTTCTTTTCTTCTTTGACTTCAAAGACGAGCTCTTTGGGTTGGATGCCGAGTTCTTCGGCGGCGCTGGCGATCGCTTCGTCAACGGTTTTTCCGCTGTATTCTTTCATTGTTTATTTTCCTTTCCGTTTCTTGGCTTGTTTGGCCAAAACCGCCTGGGTGATCAGGGTCTGAGCCATGCTGATGATCGCGCCGATGAACCAATAGACGCCCATGGCGGAGGGGAGGAAGAAGCCCATGATCGCGGTGAAGATAACCATGCCGTACATCATGTATTTGCCGGTTTTGGCTTGCTGGTCTTCGTTGGGGTTACGCCCCATCTTCGCCACGTTCTTCTGCGCGCGTTTTTGGATCAAACGCGGGGTGAGGACGGACATAAACTGCGAGCCGGCCATCAAGATATAGAGGACCAAAGCCGTCCACCAGCCGTGGGCGTTGGTCCACCAAGCTCCGCTCACATTGAACAAAGCGGACTGGATGGTATCCGACAAAGATAGACCTAAGAATGCGCCGGTCGATAAGGAGGAGGCGCCATTCATCGCGTCCCAGACGCAGATGAAGACCGGGAATTGGACGATCAAAAGCAAGAAGGGAGCGAACATCGAAACGCCATTCCGCTTATATAAGCTCTGGGTTTCTTGGCTGAGCCGCATCTTTTCGGCTTGGTTGGTGTTCGCGTTCGGATATTTGGCCTGGATCTTGGCGATCTGCGGCTGCAAGGCTTGCATCTTCTGCTGAGAGATCGTGCCTTTCAAGCCGACGAGGGCCAGGATGAGACGGACGATGACCGCGACGATGATGATCGCGACGATCTGCGCGCCGCCGGAAAGTCCGGGGTCGATGCCAAAGCTGATCTTATCGAGCAGCCAGGCGATCGGATAGACGAGCAAGCCTTCGAAGAGGCCCTTGCTCCAGGCATAAGCCCAATCCTTGGTTTCGATGGCGACTTCCCAGTTGGCGGAGGCGCCATAATGGCCGAAGACGCCTTGCTGGGTGGCGATGCAGCTCTTCTTGTTCGCGACGTTATTGAGCACATTGGTGCGGTATAAAGTCACGAAGTCATCGTTCGGACAGCCATCGATTCCTAAGCCCGCTTCGCTAGAAGCGCGGAATTCTTTGACCCAGCCGATGAGGGTGGAGTCTTCCAAATAAGAGGTTTGATCGAAGTTCAGGAACTTCTTGCCGCCGTAATAACGGAGCAACGAGTTTCCGGCCCCTTCGGAAAGATCGAGGGGGATTTCGGTCGCGTTCACGCCATCGGTGTCGCTTTCCTGGAACGGATTGACGCACCAGACGCCGTTAGAGACGGTGTTGAGGGTAATGGCCGAAGCCGCGATGCCTTTGTCCGCGACCGCGCTTTCAATGGCGAGGTCCAAAACCTTCTGGTCGATCCCCGCCCAATATTGGACGCTGGGGAGGTAATAACCGCTGGTGAAAGCGGAGGATAAGACCGAATTGACCTGCGCCGCTTTCTTGGCGCGGTATTCGATCAAGCCGCTTTCTTGGCGGACAAACGGGACGTAGCGATAGACATTGGTGTTTCCGGCGATTGCTGGTCCGGAAAGGGAGTCAAAGACCGCTTTGTCGGCAACCGAAAGCGTGGTATATGCCTCGGTGGCTTTATAAGCATTCAATTCCTCTAAGCTGCCATAGACCGTGACGCCCTGTTCGTAGGGATAAAGCATCTCCGCTTTGTCCGCGGGGGAACAGAAGTTCTGGGTGCAGCCTGAAAGAAGTAGAACGCCTAGGCCGATAGCGGCGGCTCCGACGAGTTTCTTCTTAGTGTTTTTCAATGCTGGCTTTCCTTTATTGTTTCGAGAAGCCCAATTAGCTCCTCCTTGCTCGCGGCGAATTCCGAACGATCATAGCTCGGGCGCACGACGATGACGAGGTTCAAGGGCAACCCGTAATCCTTCCAGCTTTCGGCGATGATGGCGCGGATCTGGCGCTTGGTCTTGACTCTGGCAACCGCTCCGCCGTTTCGTTTCCCGACGGCGATGCCAATGTGGGTCTCCTCCACGTCGGTCCTCTCGTAATAAAGCGAGAACCGGCGACCTTTGACGGCAACTCCTTTTTGGATGATCCGGTCAAAATCCGAATGTTTCTTGACGCGGTTTTCCCTTTTCATGCAAGAAAAAGCCTCAGGCGGTGAGGGTCTTGCGGCCGTGCTTCCGGCGGGCGGCCAAAACCTTGCGGCCGTTGTGGGTTTTCATTCTCGCACGGAAACCAGCGCGGCGCTGGTGCTGTAATTTCGAGGGTTGATAAGTCTTTTTGCTTGCCATACGTGTTTCTCCTAGCTGCTTGTTAGCGAGGCTCATTATAGAGTTCAGCCTCGTGCAAGTCTAACAAAATCGCGCGTATGGGGGCCTGTATGTGCGATTTTTTACCTTAAATTAAGGGTGGTTTTGTCTCTTTTGAAGACCTTTGGAATGGCGTATGTCCACTTTTGCGGATTCCGAATGTGGATTTTGCGGGAAAAGGGCTTACAAATCCGCATTCATCGAAAGAAAACGCCTGTTGAGAAAAAGCGGGCTCATCGAAGGTATTCTTCTTTTTCCACATCGAGCAATCCACAGGGTTTTTATCCACAAGTTTTCCACAATCGGAAAGTTGTGAACGGGGGCAAAAGTACCCTGTTTTCGCTATTTTCGGCCCCTTTCGTTGTGGATAAATCAATTTTAGCTAAAAAACGCTGGTGAATAACTCTGATTCGTGTGCTTAAATTATGCCGTTATGGAACGTGTCGGAACCGTGTCGGAAATCGCTTCCCTCTGGGCCAGGGTCCTGGAAAAAGCGAAACTCATGCTGAACGATCAGAATGTCTATGAGGCCTTCTTCGCCAGCAGCTATATCGATCATTTCGAGGGCGGAACCGCCTTCGTCGTCGTCAATTCGGGGTTGGCCGCCAATCTTTTGGACGCCAAATACAAGAATCTCCTCGAACAGGCGATGCTCGAAGCCAGCGGCACCAACTTCGAACTCAGATTCATCACCGAAGATGAGGTCAAAGAAGAGCCTGCCCCGCAGGAAAAGAAGGCGGTTTTCTTCAAAGACGCGGTTTTGAACCCGAATTTCAATTTCCAGAACTTCGTCGTCGGCCCCTCAAACCGCGAGGCATATCAAGCATCCCTGATGGTCGCGCGCTCGCCAGGCAAACTTTATAACCCATTATTGATCTATGGGGGCTCTGGTTTGGGCAAAACCCATCTTCTTCAGGCGATCGGAAACTCCTTAAGGGGATCCTTCTCGAACTTGCGGGTCCTCTATATCACCGCGGCGGACTTCGTGGATGAATACGTCAACTATGTCCGCGGCCAAAAAGACGGGGAATCCCTTTCCTCCTTCTTCAAAAACTCGATCGATGTCTTCTTGGTGGACGACATTCAGTTCTTGGTCGGCAAATCCGGGACGATGGAGATGTTCTTCGTCATCTTCTCGGCTTTATACGCCCAAGGAAAGCAGATCGTCATCACCTCCGATCAGCATCCGAATCAGCTCGATGGCTTAGATGAACGTCTGAAGACCAGGTTCATCGCCGGCTTGACTCTAGACGTCAAGGCCCCGGACCTTTTGACCAGCGAGGAGATCTTAAGAAGCCGGATCGCCGCGGATGGCTTGGATGTGAATGATTTCGAACCGGAAGTCATCACTTTCTTAGCCAAACGCTTCTCCAGTTCGATCCGTGAGCTAGAGGAAGCCTTAAACCGTTTGCTCTTCTACACGATCAACATCAAGCCGAGCAAACACATCGATCTGGCGTTGGCCTCCGAAGCGATCCAAGGCCTGATCCAGGTCCAGGAGGATGAATCGAAGCTATCGGATAGCAAGATCATCTCCACCGTGGCCGATTACTATAGCCTCACCCCGTCGCAGATCACCGGGAAGATCAGAACCTCGCAAATCGCGATGGCTAGGCATATCGCCATGTATTTGATGCGGTCGTTGCTGGACGATCCGTTCCAGAAAATCGGCAAGGCGCTTGGCGGCAAAGACCACGCGACGGTCATGAATGGTGTGCAAAAAGTGGAGAAAGCGTTGAAAAGCGATCCAGAAATGCAGGCCGCGATCCGTGAGTTGACCGCGAAGCTGAAGAAGTGAGGTTTATTTATTAAATAAAAAGGTGTTAAGAAAACACCTCTATGGTAAACTAAACCTTAGCAAAGAAAGTCGAGTTATCCACCGAATTCACAACCCTTATTGTCGTTAATAAATAATTCTTAAGAAAAAACTAAAAATTAAGGAGAGCGTACCCATGCGATTCACCATTGATAAAGAGCAGTTCCAAAAAGGCCTTGCCGCCGCGGCAAGAGCGGTCCCGTCCAAATCGACGCTTCCGATCCTCGCCAATTTAATGCTGGACCTCAACGAAAAAGGACTGGAGGTCACCGGATCCAATTCCGAAATTACCATCCGCTGCACCGTTCCTTATCGCAAAGACGACAAAGAGATCATCCGCAACGTCGGCTTGGGTTCCACTTTGGTCAACGCCAAAAAGCTCGTCGACATCATCCGGGCGATGGAAGGCGAAGAAGTCTCCATCGAAGTCATCGACGACGCGATCATGAAGATCGACGACGACCGTTCCTCCTTCCGCCTCAACTGCATCAAAGCAGAAGAATACCCCGATATCGACCTCGAACCCTCGGGCACTCTCCTTGATATCTCCTGCGCCACGCTCACCGGTTTGGTCGAGCAAAGCGCCTTCGCCGCTTCTCTCCGTGAGCAGCGTCAGATCCTCACCGCCCTCCACTTAGAGGCGGAAAACGGCAAACTGATCGCCACCGCGACCGACTCCGCCCGCTTGGCCCGCAAAGAAGTCGCCATCGATAGCGAGGTCCGTTTCACCGCGAATATCCCTGCCAGGCTCATCTCCGATATCGTCAAGATGTTCGATAACGCCCAAACCGTCACTCTTTCGGTCTCCGACCGCAAGATGCTCTTCGACTTCGACCGCACGGTCGTGAGTTCCCGCTTGATCCCTGGCGACTATCCATTGACCCGCTCGATCATCCCCCAGAACTTCAACGACACCCTCGAAGCCAACGCCGGCGAGCTCCTCTCGGCGATGAACCGCGTGCGGATCGTTTCCAATGAATCGGAAGCCGTCGTCACCCTTTCGATGCGCGAAGAGGAAGTCGAAGTCTCGGCCAAAAGCGATGCCTCCGGCTCCGCTTTGGAGAAGATCTCGACCTTCCAATACACCGGCGACCGCCTCGAAGTCAGCTTCAATTCCCAGTTCGTCATCGATGCGATCCGCGCCTTAAGAAGCGAGGATGTCGTGATCTGCTTCTTAGGCGAAATGAAGCCCTTCGTCGTCAAGAACCCCAAAGATGACTCTGTGGTCGAACTAATCACGCCAATGCGCACCTTCTAAGCGAAATAAAGGCATTCTGAAAATTGATCGAGAAAGTGGTAGAAAACCTCTACCACTTTTTACTACGTAGTAGTAAACTATGTTTGTGGGAAATTTGCCCGATTTTCTTGATATGGAAAACTGCGAAATCGTCAAAATCTCGACCCCCTACATCACGTTGGGCCAGCTTTTGAAGTTCAAGAAGATCGTCGGCCAAGGCGGCGAGGAGAAAGCCTATCTCGCCACCCACAAAGTCCTCGTGAACGACGAAGAGGAAAACCGCAGAGGCAAAAAGCTCTATCCCGGCGACCGCATCGTCCTCGATGAGGGAAAGTTCGAGATCGGGCGATGATCCTCACCCATTTAGAACTGAGGAACTTCCGGAACCACGAATTCCTCTCGCTTGATTTTGCGAAAGGCTTGACGTTGCTCCTAGGTCCCAACGGGGTTGGCAAATCCAACCTCGCCGAAGCGATCTACTATCTCTCCTTGGCCAGGAGCTGGCGGACCAACGAAGACCGCCTGCTCATCCAGGAAGGGAAAGAAGAAGCCTCGATCCTCGCCAAGATCGAAGAAGGGTCGCTTCGAAGAACGATCGCGATCACGATCGGCAAATCCGACAAGAAGATCGAGATCAACGGCAAGAAGGTTCGAAAGCTCTCGGAGCTCTCCGCCCTCGTCAACGTCACGAGCTTCTCGCCCTCCGATGTCCCCCTCTTCATGGGGAGCCCCGGAGAACGGCGCGGATTCCTCGATATGACGATCGCTAAGCAAAGCCAGGAATACCTCGCCTTGCTCAATCGGTATGGGAAACTCCTGAAGGAACGGAACGCCGCCCTGAAGGAGGATTACCCAAACATCGAG
This sequence comes from uncultured Erysipelotrichaceae bacterium, assembly GCA_902802365.1. Taxonomy (GTDB): domain Bacteria; phylum Bacillota_I; class Bacilli_A; order RFN20; family CAG-826; genus Alloenteromonas. The sequence continues at coordinate 86,266 of CADCLZ010000001.1, forward strand.
CTCATCGACGTCTTGGCCCATCAGAGGGCCGCCCTCGTCGAGCCGATCCTCAACTACCGCCTCCAGGCGATCGCCTCCCTCAACCGCGTCTTGCCCGGAATCCTCCAGGATCTCCGCGGCGAAGACAGCCACGCCAAGCTCGTCTATCGCCCCTGCATCGCGATCGGCGGGAATTATGAAGAGGAAGCCCACGCCCTCTTCGAAAACGCGAAGGAGAACGATTTAAGAAGAAAATCGACCTCCGTCGGGCCGCACCGCGAAGACTTCTCGTTCCTCTTGGACGATAAAGATCTCGCGAACTATGGCTCTCAAGGCGAAAACCGCATGGCGGTCCTCGCCCTGAAATTGGCCCCTTGCCTCTTGATCGAGGAGCCCGACAAAAAACCAATCCTCGTCCTCGATGACGTGGCGAGCGAATTGGACCAGAACCGGACCGAGCGCCTGCTGACCCTTATAAAGGCCCTCCCGCAGACGTTCGTGACCGCCACTGAATTAAATACTGCCGGCGCGGACATCATCGATGTACGCCCCGGAATAGCCACTAGGAGGAGTTAACATGGCTGAAGAAGATACCAACGTTTACGTCAAAGAAGACATCTCCAATGAGCGCGAGCTGGAAATTGCCGACGCCCATTACGATGCTTCGAACCTGCAGGTCCTTGAAGGCCTTCAGGCGGTCAGGAAGCGCCCGGGCATGTACATCGCGACCACCGCGAGCCCCGGTCTTCACCACCTCGTCTGGGAAATCGTCGACAACTCGATCGACGAAGCCCTTGCGGGTTATTGCAAGAACATCGAAGTGACCATCAATCCGGGCAACTCGATCACCGTCGTCGATGACGGCCGTGGTGTTCCGGTCGATATCGTCGCCAAAAGCGGCCTTTCCGGCGTCGAGACGGTTTATACCATCCTCCATGCTGGCGGCAAATTCGGCGAAGGCGGCGGCTATAAGGTTTCCGGCGGCTTACACGGCGTCGGCGCCTCGGTCGTCAACGCCCTTTCGACCTGGATGGAAGTCACCGTCTGGCGCGATGGCGGGGAATATTTCATCCGCTTCGAAAACGGCGGACACCCCGTGGACCGCTTGAAGAGAGTGGGCGATAGCAGCAAGCGCGGCACCAAGGTCACCTTCCAACCGGACCCGACGATTTTCACCGAAACCATCGAGTACGATTACGACGTGATCAAAAACCACATGCGGCAGATGGCGTTTTTGAACAAAGGCATCCGCATCACGTTGAAAGACAACCGTTTGGACGTCCCGATGACCGACACTTTCTACTATGAAGGCGGCATCAAGGAATACGTCAAATACATCAATCAGAACAAGCTTCCGGTCAATGAAGACGTCATGTACTTCGAGGGCGCGGAAGACGTCACCTTCGGCGACGGCAAGAGCATCCGCATCTACGCCGAGATCGCTTTGCAGTGGACCGATTCCTACTCCTCGGATGGTGTCTATTCCTTCTGCAACAACATCTCGACCAAAGAAGGCGGCACCCACGTCGAGGGCCTTAACCTCGCGCTCAACCGCGTCATCAACGCTTACGCCCGCTTCAAGAAACTCCTCAAAGAGGGCGAAGACAACTACTCCACCGACGACTGCCGCGAAGGGTTGACCGCTGTTGTTTCGGTCAAGCATCCCGACCCGCAGTATGAAGGACAGACCAAGACCAAACTCGGCAACTCCGAAGTCCGTAAGATCGTCTCCTCGATCGTCGGCGATGGCCTCCGTCAATATCTCGACGAGAATCCTGGCGTCGCCAGCACGATCGTCGACAAGATCGCGCTGGCCAGAAAAGCGCGCGATGCGGCGAAAATCGCCCGTGAGAAAATCCGGAAAAGTTCCCTTGAAATCACGACTTTGCCGGGAAAACTCGCCGACTGCTCCAGCCGCGATCCCAAGATCTGCGAACTCTATATCGTCGAGGGTAATTCCGCAGGCGGATCCGCTAAGCAGGGTAGAGAGCGTAAAAAGCTATCTGGACGTGCCGGAGGATACTGACTGGATTGATGTGCTGAGCTTCCGCTTTCAGCAGGACGAATCCGGCTTGCGCTTCCGGGGCAAAGCGGCCAACAGCCCGGTGGAGCTTTACCGGCAGGGAGATACGCTCTGCCTCTTTGACGGGCTTCGCATTTATTCTCTGCCTCTGGAAGGGGCCTCGCTGCATGTGCTGAAGCTGGGCGTGCCGGTGGACGAGGCTCTCCTTACTACGCCTATAACGACGCCCAGCTCGAGGTTTTGAAGAAACAGCTCAACCTCAAAGAAGGCTATCCGTTCCAGCGTTATAAAGGCTTGGGCGAAATGGATGCCCAGCAGCTTTGGGAGACCACCATGGACCCGAAAGTCCGCAAGATGATCCGCATCACCGTGGAAGACGCCGCGGAAGCTGAACAACTCTTCACTCAGCTGATGGGTGACGAGGTCGCTCCGCGCCGTGAGTTCATTCAGAAAAACGCCCAGTTCGTCAAGAACCTTGATATCTGATAGGAGGCAAGAATATGTCCGAAGAAGAAAAGAAAGTCATTGACGGCGAAGAAGTCGCCGAAGACGAAGAAGAACAAAAAGAACCCTCCAAGAAGACGATCATCGCCTCGAATGAGGGCCATCAATCCGCCGACGCGATGTTCGGCGAGGAAGCCGCGATCAGCGGCATCATCCCCGGTCTCACCGACCGCGATGTCGCCAGCGAAGTCCGCACCGCCTTCCTCGATTACTCGATGTCGGTCATCGTGAGCCGCGCCATCCCCGATGTGCGCGACGGCTTCAAGCCGGTTCAGCGCCGCATCATCTACGGCATGGACGAAGAGGGCATGCTCCCGAACAAGCCCTATAAGAAGTGCGCGCGTATCGTCGGTGACGTCATGGGTAAATATCACCCGCATGGCGACGCCGCCCTCTATGGCACTTTGGTCCGCTTGGCCCAGCCCTTCTCCCTCCGTTACCCGTTGGTCGATGGCCACGGCAACTTCGGCTCGATCGATGGCGACGAACCCGCCGCCTACCGTTATACCGAAGCGAGGATGAACCGCCTTTCCCTCGAAATGGTCCGCGATCTTGATTGCGATACCGTCGATTTCGTCGGGAACTATGACGGCACCGAACTCGAACCTTCCGTCTTGCCCTGCCGCTTCCCGAACCTTTTGGTCAACGGCTCCCAGGGCATCGCCGTCGGTATGGCCACCAACATGCCGCCGCATAACCTCTGCGAAGCGATCGACGCCTGCGTCGCCGTCGCCAAGAACCCCGACCTCACCCCGGAAGAGATCATGCAGCAATATCTCTCCGGCCCCGATTTCCCGTCCGGCGGCACCATTTTGGGCCGTCAAGGCATCTTGGATGCCTACCGGACCGGCCAAGGCTCGATCACCATCCGTTCGAAATATCACATCGAAGAGATGGAAAACGGCAAATCGCGCATCATCGTCGACGAGATCCCCTACCAGGTCAACAAGTCCGCGATGATCGAAAACATCGCCAACCTCGTTCGCGAGAAGGTGATCGACGGCATCTCCGATGTCCGCGATGAGTCGAACAAAGAAGGCATCCGCGTCGTCATCGAGATCAAGAAAGATTCAATCCCCGAAGTCGTCGCGAACAACCTCTTGAAGCACACCCAGCTCCAGACCAGCTTTGGCATCATCAACCTCTGCTTGGTCGAAGGCGCGCCGAAAGTGCTCCCGATCAACGAGATCATCCGCAACTACGACGAATTCCAGATCCAAGTCATCACCCGGAGGACTAAATACCTCCTTAAGAAGGACACCGATCGCCTCCACATCGTCCAAGGCTTGATCCTTGCCCACGATAACATCGACGAAGTCATCCACATCATCCGCGATTCGAAGAATGACGAAGAATCCACCCAGCGTTTGTTCGATTCCTTCGGGCTCAGCAAGCCGCAGTGCGAAGCGATCCTCGCGATGACCCTCCGTAGATTGCAAGGCATGGAGCAAGATAAGCTCAACGCCGAACGCGAGGGCTTAGAAGCTAATATCGCGGAATATAACCGTTTGCTTTCCTCGCGCGACAACATCGTCGAACTCTTCGTCGAAGAGCTCCTCGAAATCAAAAAGCGCTTCGGCGACAAACGGTTGACCGAAATCACCGACGAAGCCAGCGATATCGATAACGAAGACCTCATCCCGCAGAAGAACATCTTGGTTCTTTTGACCAATAACGGTTATCTGAAGCGCATGGATGACGATACCTTCTCCGCCCAGCATCGCGGCGGACGCGGGATCATCGGCATCAAGACCACTTCCGGCGACGCGGTCAAGCTCATGAAGCACATGAAGACCCACACCGACATCCTCTTCTTCACCTCGATCGGCAAAGTCTACAGGATGCGTGGCTATCAGATCCCCGATTCCGGGAGAACCGGCAAGGGTCTCCCCGTCGTCAATTTCCTGAATCTCGATAAAGACGAGAAAGTCGTCTCAATCCTCGCTTGCGATGATTATCCCGAAGGAGATTACCTCTTCTTCGTCAGCAAGAAGGGCATCGTGAAACGTACCCACCTCACCGAATTCGCTTCCATCCACACCAACGGCAAAATCGCCGCTGGTTTGAAGGAAGACGACGAACTCTTAGACGTCAAACGCACCAACGGCGAAGCCTTCATCTCCTTGGCTTCCAGCGAAGGCAAAGTCTGCGACTTCAAAGAAGAAGAAGTCCGCGCGATGGGTCGCACCGCCGCCGGCGTCAAGGGCATCGAACTCGAAGAAGGCGCCGAAGTCGTCGGCGTCACCACCTCGATGGAGGGCGAATTGATCTTGGTCCTCACCTCGAAGGGCTTCGGCAAGATGAGCTATGCCATCGACAAGGACATCCTCCAAGAGGATGGCACCACCCGTCATTATGATGGCTACCGCCTCACCCACCGCGGCACCAAAGGCGTCATGACCCTCAAGGTCACCCCGAAAAACGGCAAATTGGTCGCCCTCCGCGCCGTGAACGGCGACGAAGACCTAATGGTCATCACCTCCGCCGGCATCGTGATCCGCACCCCGCTTTCCGAAGTCAAGATCGCGGGCCGCAACACCCAAGGCGTGAAGATCATCAACCTCGAAGAACGGCAGAAGGTCGCTTCGATCTCGATCGTCCCGCACGAAGATCCTTCCGAAGAAGGCGAAGAATTCGTCGAGGAGGAAGAAGCCCAGGAAGAGGCGCCCGTCGAAGCGCCGGTCAATCCTGACGACGTCATCTGATCTCTATGAAAGTCCTCGTCCATTTCGAACCCCCCAAGAGTGATTTTGGCTTTGAGGGGACGAGGTTAAGGAAAACGCTCAAGGGTGCCTGCGAAGCCGCAGACATCACTTGGGTGGACACCTTATTGGCCCGTCCTGACATCGCTCATTTTCTCTCGGCCGAGGACTTGCCGCTTTTGGAAAAAGCCAAGAAGGAAGGGGTTAAAACCATCCTCTCCGCCGGCTATACCGAAACCGACCCCAAAGCGAGCTTCTACACCTATAGAAGAGGACGGAAACCGGTGTTGAAGGCGAAAGCCAAAAAGATGATCGGCAAAGCCGATCTCGTCTTGGTTCCAGATGAAAACACCAAGAAACGCTTCTTGGAAAACGGCGCGGTCGGGAACTTCCTCATCACCCCCGCCGCCGTCCACTTGGCGCGCTTCGAGGCCGCTTCCCCGATCGAGAAGAACATCTTCCGGCATTATGCCCGGGTGAAGAACGAGGACCGTTACGTCTTATCCACCGTCCATTTCGACGATAAGGGGATGATCGATATCTATAAGAAGATCGCCGCCCTGCGTCCGGAATACAAATTCTTCGTCTTGATCGGAAAACCCCGGAGCTTCTTGGGGTGGATGGCGGTCCGCCGCTACCAAAGGAAGGCGACGAAGAACCTCATCTTCAGCCCACTGATCGAAGACGATGTCTTCCGCAGCGCCCTGATGAACGCTTCCTGCTTCCTGAAGATCGGAAGCTATTACTCTGGGGACATCCAGATTTTGGAGGCCTTCGCCGCCAAAACCCCGGTCATCGCCTATGGCGAGCAGGAAAATAGCCCCCTTCTCCAAGACGGGGTCAACTGCGACTTCGCCACCACCCCGAAAGAAGCCGCGGACAGCCTGATCGAGATTTGGAAAGAACCCGACAAAGACATGCTCGCCGAAGCCTATCGCATCGCCAAGGCGAACTCGCTTCCCAATTTCGGGAAACGCCTAAAGCAAATTTACGAAGATCTATTGAATCCTAAGGAGGAAAATCAACATGCTTGATGTGAAATTGATCGTCGAAAAACCAGAGTACGTCAAAAAGGCTTTGGCCAAAAAGGGCTGGGACTTCGATCCCCAGCCGGTCATCGACCTCTTTAACCAAAGGTTAGCCCTTTTAAAGGACGTCGAGGCCATCAAAGCGGAGCAGAACAAGCTCTCCGCCTCGGTCCCTCAGGTGAAGAAAGAAGGCGGCGACGTCGCCCCCATCTTCAAGAAGGTCAAAGAGCTCGGCGCGGCCAACAAAGAAAACGAAGCCAAGCTCGCCGAAGTCCAGAAGGCGTTAAAAGAAGCGATCGAAGTGCTTCCGAATATGCCCGATGATGATCTGGCGGCCGGTTACAAAGAGCACAACACCCCGATCTATCATTTCGGGGAGGAAAAGGATTTCGGCTTCAAGCCGAAAAACCACGTCGATCTCGCGGAATCGCTCGGTCTTATCGACTATAAGCGCGCGGCGAAGATCTCCGGCACCGGCACCTGGATTTATACCAATCTCGGCGCGCGTCTAGAGTGGGCGCTTCTTAACTACTTCATCGAAACCCATCTCGCAGACGGCTATGAGATGATCCTCCCGCCCCACATCCTGAACTATGAATCCGGTTATACCGCTGGCCAGTTCCCGAAGTTCAAAGAAGACGTCTTCTGGCTCGAAGGCATTGAACCCAAAAAGTTCATCCTCCCGACCGCGGAGACCGCTTTGGTCAACCTCCACCGCGACGAGATCCTCTCCGCCAACGAGCTCCCGAAGAAGTACTTCGCCTATACTCCTTGCTATCGCAAGGAAGCGGGCAGCTACCGCACGGAAGAACGCGGCATGATCCGTGGCTATCAATTCAACAAAGTCGAAATGGTCCAATACACCACCGAAGAAGGCAGCGATGCCGCCTTCGAGGAAATGGTGAAGAAAGCCCAGAAGCTTTTGGAAGGGCTCGGCCTTGTCTATCAGCTCGATAAGTTGGCGGCCGGCGATTGCTCGCACTCGATGGCCAGAACCTATGACATCGAAGTCTGGATCCCCTCGATGGGTATCTATAAGGAAGTCTCCTCGGTTTCCAACGCCAGAGACTATCAGGCGCGCCGCGGCATGATCCGTTATAAGGGCGAAGATGGCAAAACCCATTATTGCCACACCTTAAACGGCTCGGGTTTGGCCACTTCCCGCGTCTTCCCTGCTCTTCTAGAGCAGAATCAGCAGGCCGATGGCTCTGTCGTCATCCCGGAAGTCCTCCGGAAATGGATGGGCGGCTTGGAAGTCTTAAAGCCAATCAAAAAATAAGTAAGCCAACAGAAAGCGGCTCCTTCGCGGGCCGCTTTTTATTTGATTTGCGAAGTCAGTCTTTATAGTCGATGAAGAGATTTCCTTCTTTAAAGGAAACGACGGCCTTCGCCCCGTTCTTCATCGGCATCGATGGCGAATAATGTCCAAGATCGACATCGAATAGCAGCGGCACATTCAAATCGGAAAGCATATCGGCGACCGCGTTGAAGCGGTTGACCCCCATTTCGTCCCTCTCCCAGCAAAGCGGGCGGCCAATCAAGAAGCCTTTCGCGGTTTTGAAATACCCGGCTTCCTTCAATTGGAATAAGGCTCTTCTAATCTGAAGCGGGCCGAGGTCACAAGATTCCAAATACCAAACAATTCCCTCAGGATGATCCAAAAGGAAGGGACCCATTGCATCGTATTTGGTTCCGCAGAGGAGGATTAAGATATCGAGGCAACCGCCCAAAAGCGTGCCTTCCATCGGCTTTTTGTAGCCAATCGGGGTGATGATTTTCGGCGTGCGGTACAAAAAACGGTTCAAAGGCTTGATCGGCTTTGGGACAAGCGGCCTTTTCTTCCGGAAGTTGGGCTTGTTCCACTTTGGATAACCTGCAAAGCTTTTCTTCCCCTCCAACATCTCAATCGTGTCCAGTTGGTTCAGCCTCAAGGGCTTTTCAAAGAAGGCCGGGGCATTCGATCCATAAATGGTCATCACGCCGCATAACGTGGTGAGGGTGAAGGTCAGATTCGTGTTATCGGAAAAACCGACAAACCATTTTGGCGGAAGATTTTTGATTTCTTTGAAATCAATATAAGGGAGGATTTCATCCATCAGCGCTCCGCCGCCGACCGAGATGATGGCCTTGGCTTCGGAGCGATAAGCGTCCATGAATTCTTTTGCCCTCTCTTCGGGGGAAGCGGAAGCGACAACTCCTTCGGCTTTCCGCACGCAGGCGCCTTCCAAAATCCGATATCCGCGCCTCTTCAGATTCTTGATCGAAGCCTCATAACGGGTTAAATACGGCTCGGTGGTCACCCCGAAAGAGGGAGCGATGGTGGCGATTATATCGCCGGGACGCAAAAATTCTGGCTGTTTCATGATGAGATTATTATACGGGCGGATGGCTTTTTAATCCTTCTTTTCTTATAATGTTCCCGCCACCGCGAGGGAAGGCTTACGAACCAGGTCAGGTGGGGAACCAAGCAGCCTTAAGTTTGAATTCCTTGCGCGATGGTTTTATTTTTTAAGCAATGGAAGATCTTGATCTCAAATTCATGGAGGAGGCCCTCCTGGAAGCCGCGGAGGCTTTTCGTGAAGGCGAAGTCCCGGTCGGCGCGGTCATCGTGAAAGGCGGGAAAATCATCGGTCGCGGCCATAATCAGAAAGAGAAGAAGCACGATGTCAGCAGTCATGCCGAGGTCGAAGCGATCCGAAACGCGGAAAAAGAATTAGGTGACTGGGATCTTTCCGGCGCGACTCTTTATGTAACCCTTGAGCCTTGCCTGATGTGCGCAGGCGCGATTATTCAAAGCCGGATTTCCCGCCTGGTTTATGGCGCGGAAGACGCAGAACGCGGGGCGATCGTCCATACCGTCCAGGCTTTCGAACTTTATAAGAAGGATAGCGACCCTTTGGTGTCCCGCGGCATCCTCCAAAAAGAATGCGAAACCCTTCTAAAACGCTTCTTTGCCGAACAAAGAAAAGCCTGAAAAGAAAGAAAATTTTTTCAGTGAAATTGAATAGTTTCGATGGGGACTATTCTTTTTTGTCGCTGTATAAATTTGATTAAAATCATTCGATACAGACTAATGTTTGTGTGATATATTATTGTCCCATGTTAGAGCTTCGTCACATTAAAAAAACCTATCCGGTCGATAAGACTGAATTCCTTGCCATCAAAAACCTGTCCTTGGTGTTCCCGGACAAAGGGTTTGTTGCCATTTTAGGGCCTTCTGGCTGCGGCAAAACCACCCTTTTGAATATCATCGGCGGCTTAGACCACTATACCAGCGGCGATCTTTTGATCGACGGCAAATCCACGAAGCGCTTCGAAGACAAAGACTGGGACGCTTACCGCAACAACCACTGCGGCTTCGTTTTCCAAAGCTATAACCTGATTCCCCACGAAACCGTTCTTTCCAACGTCGAAACCGGCCTTCGCTTAAGCGGCAAAGGAATGAGCGAGCGGAGAGAGAAAGCCCTCGCCGTTTTGAAGAGGGTTGGCCTCGAAGACGTCGCCAAGAAACGCCCGAGTCAGCTTTCCGGCGGCCAGATGCAGCGTGTTGCTATTGCCCGCGCCTTCGCAAACGACCCGAATATCATCCTCGCCGACGAACCGACCGGCGCTTTGGATTCCACGACATCCGTGCAGGTTTTGGATTTAATCAAAGAAGTCGGCAAAGACCGTTTGGTGATCATGGTCACCCATAACGAAGAGCTTGCCGTGCAGTACGCGGACCGCATCATCCGGATGAAAGACGGCGAAATCGTCTCCGATTCCGCGGAAATCTCCAGCGAGAATGCGCCGAAACCCGCCGGGAACCTCACAAATAAGAAGAGTTCGATGTCGTTCTTAACCGCTTTGAAGAGTTCCTTCTCCAATGTTCGGACGAAAAAAGGCCGGACCGCGCTCACCGCGATCGCCTGCTCCATCGGCATCATCGGCGTTGCCCTCGTTTTGGCCACCAACAACGGCTTTACCAACTATATCGATAACGTCCAAGTCGCGATGGCTTCCGCGGTTCCGATCACGATCACCCCGACGGTTTATGACTATCTATCCGTTATCAAAGAGCTTCCGGAAGAATTCCCGGACGACGATGTTGTCCACGTCCAGGACGATTCGACGATGCAATATGTCTCTCACCGTAATGAATTCACCCCTGAACTGATTAGTTACTTGGATGAATTAGAGACCAACCCCAAACTAAGCGGTCTTGCCCGCTCGGTCATGTATAACCACGATAACCTCGACTTCCATTTCATCACCGACTCCGGGATGAATGGCGACGGGACGATCGATGAGACCTATTTCAAAGTCAATCAATATGGCAGTGCAGGCGGTATTTCAAGCGGCATCGAAAGCGTCACCGGCCTTCCCGCCACGAGGATGCACGAGCTTTATGGCACCCAAAAACAACTCGAAGGTCTTTATGAAGTCATCCATGGCCGCTTCCCGAAAGAGACCAATGACCCGAACCGCGCCGAGATGGTTTTGATCGTCGACCGCTATAACCAGATTTCCCTCTCAACCCTGCAAAACCTCGGTATTTTGTCGGATTCCAATAAGAAAACCACGGAAATCAAGTTCTCCGACATCGTCTATGACGGCCCAAGCGACACCGCTTATAAGCACTATAGATGCTACCTCAATAGCGATTTCTATCAGATCGGGACCGAGCGTGAGGATATCCGCGAAATCGGCCCCTACCAGCGTTATACCAAATTGAGGGTCGATCCGACCGTCATTCAGGTCCGTAACGAAGAAGGCGACCTCGTCGATCAGCAAAGCATCGAGATCCGCGGGACCGAATGGGAAGACTTCAAACCGAAGTATTATGCCCAACCTGATGGATATAACTGGGAAAAGATTTATAACAACGTCGAAGGGCATTATCACCCAATTGAATGTGACATCGTCGGCGTCATCCGCCCGACCGAGAACTCCTTTATCTCCTTAATGCCGACTTCCATCGGTTATTTGACCTCGCTCAAAGACCAGATGGTCGCCGATACCGAAGGACCGGCAAAGGATTTGGCCGATCTGCAAACCGAGAACTGGATGATGGAACGGAAAGACCCCTCCGATTCGAACTATGCGGCGGTTGACGGTGTGTATCTGCTTAACCAAGGCATCCAAACCTTACTCAACGGCGCGGGCGTGAATGCCGCGAACGTCTCTTCGTCGCAGCTTTCCGGCATCTTCTTGAATGTCTTCCGTTATTTCAATGCCGGCGGAGGCAACGTTTCCTCCAGCTACAATACCTTGTTTGGCTGGGGCCGCGCCTATGGCTCGGTGTTCGATAAGCCGCGCTACACCGACCTAAGTCAATTCGGCGATATTTCGGGTGGCGCAGAAGCCATTCGCGCGATGACGAACTTCCTCAGCGATTTCGTCGCGCATGGCGTGAACTATCTCACCTACTATCTGGCCTATAACCCGATCTCTTCGATTTTGGTTTTCCCGGAGAACATGGAAACCAAAGCCGATTTGAAGGCATACCTTGATAACTTTAATTACATCGATCACGATGCGAACAAAGGCGAAAAACCCGAAGCCGAGAAGATCATCTTCACCGATATCGCCGATACGATCACCGGTTCCATCGGGACGATGATCAATGTCATCAGCATCGTCTTGATCGTCTTCGCGGCCATCTCCTTGGTGGTCAGCAGCGTCATGACCACGATCATCACTTATGTCTCGGTTGTGGAAAGAACGAAAGAAATCGGCGTCCTGCGTGCCTGCGGCGCTAGGAAGCGCGATGTTGGCCGCCTCTTTGAGGCGGAAAGCGTCATCGTCGGCGGGTTTGCCGGGGCGATCGGCATCCTTGTGAGCATTTTGCTCTGCATCCCGATCAACCTCATTTTGGATCATCAGTTCCCGGGCAATGGCCTTGACCATATCGCCCAGCTCAATCCCTGGCACGCCTTGCTTTTATTTGGGGTCTCCGTCCTCCTCGCTTTCGTGAGCGGCTTCATCCCCTCGCGAATTGCCGCGCGCAAAGACCCTGTTGAATGTCTCCGGAGCGAATAAGACTATGACCACCGAAGCAAAATTCAAATACGCCATCAAAGATTTGATGAAAACCCTTTCGATCGACGAGATTTCGGTCACGGTTTTGTGCAAGAAGTGCAACTGCCACCGCCAGACCTTCTATTACCACTCTCAAGACATCTACGATTTGATCGCCGACATCCTTTTGAGCGAGAACCTTGAGGCTTTTGACCGTGCCAAGACCATCGAAGAAGCCTGCAACCAGTTCCTCCTCTATCTCAAAGAAAACTTCGACTTCTATCGGGCGACCTATCTTTCCTCGGCGAAAGATCTTCCCGATGACTTCATCCATGACAAACTCCGCGCCAAATTCCTCGCGATTCTTTCTAAAGAAAGAAAGAAGTACGAGTTGAAGAAGCTCGACGAATGCCGCACCGCCGCGCGCCGCTTCTCCCGCGTCGTAAGCGATGAGTTCGGCGATCGGCTAAAGGAAAACGGGACAAACGCCGAGAAGTTCCAAAAGAAAATGAAAATCTATCTCGGTCGGGCGGAAACGATTTTGCTGCCCGCCGTTCTCACGATGTCCAGGGAGGAAGGAAAATGATCGACTTCACCTTTCAAAGCCCGACCAAAATCGTATTCGGCCGCCACGCGGAAGACCAATTAGCCCAAACCTTGAAGGATTTCGGCTTCGGCAGAGTTCTTTTGATCTATGGCAGCGGCTCGATCAAACGCAGCGGCCTTTATCAGAGGATCCTCAATCAGCTCGATGGGGGAAGCATCAGTTACCAAGAACTCTCCGGCATCCGCGCCAATCCGGCCGTCGAAGGAGTTTATGAAGGCCTCAAAATGGCGAGAGCCTTCAAACCCGACGCCCTTCTTGCCGTTGGCGGAGGTTCGGTTATCGATACCGCCAAATCAATCGCGGTCGGTTATTACTACGAGGGCGATCCTTTCGATTTCAACCTCCATAAGCTCGCCCCGAAGAAGGCGCTTCCGATCGGCGTCGTTTTAACGATTTCCTCCGCCGGCAGCGAACTTTCCGATTCCTGCGTGATCTCCAACGACGCGTTAAAGGTGAAGCAAGGCTTCAATAACGACGTGGTTCGCCCGGTCTTCGCGATCGAAAACCCCGAACTCACTTATTCGGTTCCGAGCTATCAAAAAGCCGCGGGCATCTCCGATATCATGATGCACTCTTTGGAACGTTATCATTCCGCCTCGGGCGAATATGAGCTTTCCGACGATTTTGCTTTGGCGGTGATCAAACGCACGATGGAAGCCGGTTTGGCCACGCTAAAAGATTCCACCGACTATAACGCCCACGCGGCGATCATGCTCAACAGCTCCTTAAGCCATAACGGCATCACCAACATCGGCAAACCGAAAGCGATGGTCGTCCATGCCTTGGAACACGTCATCAGCGCGTATAACCCCGACATCACCCACGGTGCCGGCGTTGCCCTCATTTATCCGGCCTGGGCGGAGCACGTCTACAAAGAAGACGTGGGCAAATTCGCCCGCCTCGGCCGCGCGCTTTTTGAAATTAAGAGTGATAACGACGAAGAAGCGGCTATAATAGGCATACGGTCGATGAAAGAGTTCTTTCGTTCGATCGGGATGCCGACTTCGTTTGCCGAAGTTGGAATCCACAAAGAGGATCTGCCTAACTTAATCGCTCTAGCTACGGGGAACGGAACACGTACGGTTGGCCTATACCCCCGACCGCTTGAAACGAAGGATGTGGAGGAAATCTACGCATCGCTTCTCGATGATTAAGAGGCTTTTTTATGAAAAGAAACGAATTCGCAACGATCTTGGCATATGTCGGGATGCTGGCCATCGCCTTGTTGGTCGGCTTTCTCGTCATTCGACCGATCCTGATCGATTGGAGCTCCTCCAATAAAATCCTTTCGGTGATCATCTCCCTGGTCGTTGGCATTTTGATCAACGCGCTCTTCATCGAACTTGGGCATCTTTTGGGCGCCAAAGTCGGCCGCTACGAGGTTTATTCCTTCTGCGTGCTCGGCCTTTGCTTCAAAAAGGGCAAAGAAGGCAAATGGAAATTTGCTTTGAGCAACTTCGATGGCCTGACCGGCGAGACCAAGATCTCTCCCAAAGACGTCAAAAAGGCGACTTCTTCCGGCATTATCGCCTTCCCGCTGTTCTTTTATCTCCTCGAAGTCATCATCGGCGTCATCTTGATGGCGGTTTCCTCGCGCCTTGTCACCGGCGCGGGTGGAACGACCGCCGACCCAGACGCAGTCTGGCTCCGCGTCGCCTCCGTCATCGTCCTCGCCGTAGGCGGCATTATCTATCTCTATGATTATTTCCCCGCCCACCTCGACTCGGAAACCGACGGCTACCGCATGGTCCTTCTTTCTAAGAAGATGAATAAGGAAGCCTATAACCAATTGCTCCTCAACCGTTATAACGCGGCGATGGGTTTGCCTTTGGTCGCTTATCCAATTTATGAAGCGGTCACCGATTACACCGCCCAGGTCAACATGGACCGCGTTTATAGCGAGCTCGCCCAAAACAATTTCGGCCCGGCGATCCTGATCATCCAGAAAACCCTGGATACCGAAGAAAGAATCTCCGCCTCCACCAGAAGCGAAGCGATGGCTTTGAAACTCTCCTTGGTATTGCTCACCACCAAGCGCGATGCCGGCTTAGAGTACTACGAAAACATCGAGAACGAAGATCGGCGTTACCTCGCCGAATTCTTCAACGCGCCCTCTTTGAGGGCGTACCTGCTTGTCTCCGGCGTTTTGGAAGGCAGTGAAACCGAAACCAACTATGCGCTTGATAAAGCGGCGAAGGTTTTGAAGAGAGTCCCCGAAGGCCGCAAGGAAGTCGAAGAACGTTTGATGGAGTTGACCGTCAAGCGCATCCAAACCCTGCATCCGTCTTGGAAGCTCAATCCCTGGAAGGACGAGCCGAAACAGCCGCAGGAAAAAGAAGAGAAATAAAAGCAAAGCCCCCGGAAATCCGAGGGCTTTTTCTTAAAAGAGGAGGGACGTTGGCTTATTTTCCGCCGATCGACATCGATTTGATATAGGCGTCGGCGATCGAGACGGAGCTGGTTTTTAACTCAACCCGAGAGTCGAAGCCCTTCAAATCTTTGAGCATCTTCAGCAAGTTGCCGCTTAAGGTGATGAGATTTAAGGGTTCGGCGACTTTGCCATCGCGGATCATGAAGCCTTCAGCTTGGCAGGAGAAGTCGCCCGACTGCGAGTTCATGCCGGTGCCAAGCCCGGCAACATCGGTGATGTAAACGCCTTCTTTGATCGGGGAGATCATCTCTTCGAAGCTTTCTTTGCCTGGCTTCACGAAGATATTGCCGAAGCCGATTCCGATCTTGCTGCCCGCCCAAGAGCCGTTGCCAGTAGAGGAAACGCCGTCTTTCTTCGCGGTTTCAAGGTTGTAGAAATAGGTTTTGAGGACGCCGTTTTTGACGATCTGCTTATTTTGGGTGGCCACGCCTTCGTCGTCGAAATAAGAGAAGAAGACGTTTTTCTCCAAAGGCCGTTCCTCGATGGTCAATTTGCTTGAAGCAATCTTTTGCCCGAGCTTGCCGATTAAGAAGGAAGATTGACGTTGGACTTCATCGCTAGAAGCCGATTCGAGGAAGTATTCAAGAAGATCGGCCATGACATCGCCATGGATGACGGTCGGGTATTTGCCCGAGACGCAGGGGGCGCCGCCGAACTTCGCCAAGGCGATATCGACCGCTTTTTTGACCAACTCTTCGGGGTTGATCTTCGAGAAATCGCTCTCGAGGAAGACGTTATAACCGGTTTTGACTTCGCCATTTTGCTCAGCCTTCACGCCGAGGACGATGAAGAAGTAATTGGATTTCTGCTTCAGCTTCAAACCGAACGAGTTATAGAACTCGGATTCGGAGGAAGATTCCGAATAACGGACCGTGGGAACATCGGTGATCCTCGGATCCGCGGCATAGGCAAGATCTTCGATCTTATGCATTAACGCGATCTTCTCTTCCGCGCTGACTTTCGCCAGCGCAGGATTGAAGACGTTCCTCTTATGGTATTTCGGGCTGCCGGGGAAGATTTCCTTTTGGCCTTCTTCTTCGACGAAGGAGGCGGAGGTGACGATTTGATCGGCCAAGAAATCGAAGGTGTCTTTGCCTAGCTTTTCGGTCCTTCCGCTGCCGAACTTGCCGTTATAGATGCCACAGCCGACGACCAATTGGCTATGGGAGACTTTGTAATTCTCGATTTCCCGATGGAAAAGCGAGAACGAGAAAGAAGAAGACTTCCCGATTTGGATTTGGCTTTGCGCAACGCCTTTGGATTTGGCGATTTCAAAGAATTTGCCGACGTTCATTCTAGTTTTCCTCCTCTGCCACCAACGGTGATGCTGCTAAGACGGATCGTAGGCTGGCCAACGCAGACGGGGACCATGCCGCTGGCCGCGCCGCACATGCCAACGCCGAGGTCGAGGTCGTTGCCGACGCGGTCGATATTCATAAGAACATCCCGACCGTTTCCGATCAAGGTGCAGCCTTTGAGCATCTCGGCGATCTTTCCATCGCGGATGACATAAGCCTCCGAAGCCGAGAAGTTGAAGTCGCCGGTCGCCGGTTCGACGGAACCGCCGCCGAAGTTGGCGACATAGATGCCAAGCTTCGTGTCTTTGATGATCTGCTCGGGATCATCCTTGCCGGCGGCGATGTAGGTGTTGCTCATACGCGAGGTCGGCTCGAACTTATAGCTTTGCCTTCTCGAGGTGCCGTTTTCCGGCATCCCAAGCCGTCTGCCATTCAGCTTATCGACGAGGTAATTGACGCAGATGCCGTTTTTGATGAGTTGGGTCTTATGGGTCGGGACTCCTTCGGAGTCGAGGTTGTTGGAACCCCAGGCATTTGGGATGGTGCCGTCATCATATCGAAAGCTTCTTCGAGGTGGAGCTGGCTTCTAGAGGATGCCCGCAGGCTTCGTGGAAGAGGACGCCGCCCCAACCGTTGGTGATGACGACCGGATATTGCCCGGACGGGCATTCCTTCGCCGAAAGGGCGGCAATCGCCTTCTCGCCGACTTCGCGCGCCGCCTTCTTATAATCGAGGACATCGGTGAAGTAGGAGAAATCGACGAATTTGCCCGGTGCGCTATAAGCGGTTTCGATCTGGCCTTCTTGGCCCATCGCGACCGCGGCCATCGTCATCCTGCCGCGTTCTTCGGAGTTGACGAAGTGGTTGCCGATCGTTCCTTCGGCGTTATAGATCTCGATTTGCTTGTAGTTGTCCGCAAACCCGGTGATGATGCGGACGATCCGCGGGTCCACCGCCTTAATCGCCGCATGGCATTCTTTGAGGAAATCGATCTTCTTTTCGACCGGGATCTCCGAATAATGGGTTTTGATCGGGTTGATGACCTTCACCCTTTGCTTACGGATATCCGCGACTTGCACGACGCGGTCTCCTTCAAAACGCCTCGCTAACGTAGAGGCCAACTCCAGCAAACTCTTTTGGCTGAGGTCGCTGGTATAACCATAAACCGAATTCAATCCTTTGAGGACGCGGATGCCGCAGCCATAACTTTGCCCGGACCCGCAAGCATCGACCTTGCCGTTTTCCAGCGAGATCGATTCGGAATCGTTCTGCTCCAGATAGATTTCGGCATAGTCCCCGCCGGTTTCTAAAGCCGCGTTAAGGACTTTGATTGCCAAAGCTTTTCCAATCATGGGATTCGCTCCTTTCACAACATTCCCGCATATTAACATGCAACCTTTTTTCTACAAGGAAATTCAATCAAAACCGCTTTTGGTTATACTTAAAGGGTGAATTTCGTAGAAAACCTCGAGAAAATCAACGCTTCCTACCAAAAGAGAAAGCCCTTTTTCACAAAGGAAGAAATCAGGCGGATTGCCGGGAAAGACACCCCGGAAGGACGGATGGTAGATCTCTTCTCCTTCAAATACGCCAAACGGACTTCCTTGATCCAGGCGGCGGAGATTTTATATGGCTATGTGGCGAAAAGCTATGGGGAAGAAGGAAATGAAGCCCAAAGCCATTATCCGACTTGGGTATTCTTCTCCCCGGCCAAAAACGTGAATGAGAACCCTTTGCTTCTAAAAGAAGCGGCCAAATCTTTCGCTTCCTTTGCCCAAGGCGAGCCAAAAGACGCCAAGGAGCGGAAAATTCAACGGTTTTGGAAGGAAAACTGGACCGAGCTAGATTACTTCGAACTACCGAAAACGCATACACGGGGCACCTTAATTTATCTTTCGGTGGCCTATTTCAAGACCTCCGCCATTGAGAATTTCCATCTCGGCCTTAATCTGATCCTGGCCAATCGCGGGGTATCGAAGGAAATCCTTTACCTCCCCGAAGAGTATTGGAGCAAGGATTGGGCGGAATATTATAAGAACCCAGAGTTTTAGGAGGGCGGTTATGGCAAGGCTTCTTTATCAAGGACACGGTTCCTTGCGGTTTGTCTCCAACGAGGGCAAAGTTCTCTATCTCGACCCGTTCGCCGGCGGAGGATATGACCTCCCTGCGGATCTGGTTTTGATCACCCATGAGCATTATGACCACAACCAGATCAATCTGGTCCCTATGAAGCCGAGGACGATCATCATCCGCAGCAAAGACGCGTTGATCAACGGGGTGTATCACCACTTCGATTACTGCGGCTTTCATATCCAAGCGGTTCCGGCCTATAACGCGAACCACCCGCGCAACGAATGCGTTGGCTACCTCTTAGAGGTACTGCGCACGCGACACCTCCACCACCGATTACATGCCGACTTTGGGCAAGATGGATATCGATTATGCCTTCCTGCCGATTGATGGGATTTATAACATGGGCCCGAAGGAAGCAAGCGACTGCGCGCGTCTTATCAACCCTAAGCACCTGATCCCGATCCATTCGAAGCCCGGCATGCTCTTCGACATGCAGCAGACGATGAAAGTCGATTATGAGAAGGCGATGTTGGTTCGGCCGGGCGACATCGTCGAACTTTGAGGAAGAAAAGCCAGAAAAAGACGATTTCCGCGATTTTTCCTTGCAACCCTAAAGGGTTTTCGGTATCGTACTAGGCGTACTCTCTGTGCTTACCAAAAGCACGGCGAAAGGAGCTAAAGGAATGAAAAAAGGAATCCACCCTGCTTACCATCACTGCGTGGTCACTTGCACCAGCTGCGGAAGCACCTTCGAGACCGGTTCCACTTTGAAGGAAATCAAAGTCGACACCTGCTCGAACTGCCACCCCTTCTACACCGGCAAGCAGCGTACGGTCAGAGCCGACGGCAGGATCGACCGCTTCAACAGGAAGTTGGCCAAAGTCCAAGAAAACCAAGGCAAATAAACCAAACGAAGAAGACCGCCGAATATCGGCGGTTTTTTCTTTCCCCGCTTTGCACTAAACTTTACTTGATATGAAAACCCTGATTTATTTCCAAGACGTCGACACCATCAAGAAAAGCGGGATCGGAAGGGCGATGAAGCATCAGCTTCAAGCCTGTGAAGATGCCGGGGTGGAGACGACGATCGATAAAAAAGACACCTACGATTTGGCCCACATCAACACTTATTGGGGGAAATCGCAAAGGCTGCTGAAAAAACTTAAGAAACAAGGTGTGCCTGTGATCGCCCACGGCCACACCACCGTCGAAGATTTCCGCCGATCTTTCAAGATCTGGCAACTGATCGCACCGTTTGTGAAAAAAGGCATCTATTACATGTACGGCCATGCAGACATGGTCATCACCCCCACCCCATATTCCAAGAGCCTGATCGAGGCCTATGGGGTTGCGAAGAAAGTCGTCGCCATCTCCAACGGCATCGACATTCCGCTTTATGCCTCTGACCCCCAAGCGGTGAAAGATTTCCGCGAGAAATTTGGGCTTAAAGAAGACGAGAAATTCGTCATGTCGGTCGGCTTCCCCTTCGAAAAGAAAGGGCTGCTCGACTTCATAGAAGTCGCGAGGAAATTCCCAGATGTGAAATTCTTCTGGTTCGGCCAATTGGCGAGGATCCTCGAGACCGAAAAGGTCGCTAGAGCAAAGCGGCGCGCCCCGAAGAACGTCATCTTCCCGGGCTATGTCGAAGGAAGATTGATCCGCGGCGCCTATCAAAGCGCGGTCTGCCTCTTCTTCGCCTCCTATGAGGAGAACGAGGGCATCGTGGTCTTGGAGGCTTTAGCCTCCCATTGCCCGTTGCTCCTGCGCGACATTGGGACCTATCACCCGTGGTTGGAGGATGGCGTGAATGCCCACCTTAAGAAAAACAACGAAGAATTCGCCGAAGAGATCAAGAAACTGATCGAGAACGGCGAAGACGCGAAGATCCTCGAAGCCGGCTATCAAGTCGCCAAAGAACGCGACCTGCCGTTAGTCGGTCAGCAGCTAAAAGAAGCCTATGAAGGCTTATTGAAGGAAAAAGGACGACTTTGATTCGTCCTTTTCTTTTAAAAAAAGAAAGCAAGGACTACAATGACGAAGCAAAAAATACGCGGCAACGTGCCCATTTGCAGGAGGCCCCACGGATGAATCAAAACAAAAAGAAATTTTATATCAGCACGCCGATCTATTACCCGAGCGCCCAGCCACACCTTGGCCACGCCTATTGCACGACGTTAACCGACGTCATCGCCAGAGGCAAAAGGCTCCGGGGATACGACGTGTTTTTCGTCACTGGTTTGGACGAGCACGGCGAGAAGATCCAGAAGAACGCCGAAGCCAAAGGCGAGACCCCGCAGGAATTCGTCGACCATGTCGCCGACACCTTCCTTTCCCTCTGGGATGCGATGAAGATCTCGAATGACGGCTGGATCCGGACCACCCAACAACGGCACTGGAAGACCGTGCAGAAGATCTTCTCCAGGATGCTGGAGCAAGACGACATCTATCTCTCTTCTTATGAAGGCTGGTACTGCGTCCACGAAGAAAGCTTCTGGACCGAGACCCAGGTCGGCCCCGAGCATCTTTGCCCCGAATGCGGCCGTCCGGTCGAAAAAGCCGAAGAACCTGCTTATTTCTATCGCTGCGGGAAGCATGTCGACTCGCTGCTTAAGTATTACGAAGAGCACCCCGATTTCATCACCCCGGTCTCCCGGAAGAACGAGATGGTCAATAACTTCATTAAACCCGGCCTCCAGGATCTCTGCGTCTCCCGCACCTCCTTCTCCTGGGGAATCCCGGTCGTCGAAGACCCAAAGCACGTCGTCTATGTTTGGCTTGATGCCTTGACCAACTACATCACCTGCCTTGGCTATCTCCAGGAAGACGATTCCAAGTTCCAGTATTTCTGGGATGACCCGAACACCGAAATCGTCCATGTCATCGGCGCGGATATCACCAGGTTCCACACCATCTATTGGCCGATGTTCCTTGAGTCCTTAGGACTCAGAGAACCCGACCGGGTGTTCGTCCACGGCCTTTTGATGATGAAAGGCGGCAAGATGAGCAAATCCAGGGGCAACGCGATCTCCGCTTACCCCTTGATCGAACGTTACGGGGTCGACGCGGTCCGTTATTACCTCGTGAGCGAGGTGACCTTCGGGCAGAACGGCACCTTCACCCCCGAGCAGTTCGTCGAAAGAATCAATCAAGATCTCGCCAATAACTTCGGCAACCTTTTGAATCGTTCGATCTCGATGATCGACAAATACTATCAAGGCGAGATCCCCGCTTATGAAGGCGAGGTCACCCCGCTGGATGAAGACCTCCATAAGGAGATGGAGAAGACTCTGGTTTCTTATGAAGCCCTCAATGACGATATGAAGGTCACCGAGGCTTATGAAGAAGTCATGAATCTCGTCTCCGCGGCCAACAAATACATCCAGGATTCCGCTCCGTGGGTGCTGGCAAAAGATCCGAGCAAGAGCAAAGAACTCGCTTCCTGCATGGCCCATTTGGCCCACGTGATCTATGAAGCCGGCATGCTTTTGTCCCCGATCATGGTCGAAAAGACCCCCGAGCTTTTGAAGCAGCTCGGCGTTCCGGAGGAACTTAGGACCTATGAGAACATCAAGAACTTCGGTTTCTTGAATGGCCTTAAGGTCGCGAAGGGCTCTCCGCTTTTCCCGCGCCTTGAAGAGGCCAAGGAAATCGAATACATCGCCTCTTTGATGGCGGCCCCGAAAGAAAAGGCGGCGGCCTGATGGCTAAATTCGCCTCTTTCCCCAAAGAACCCGTGCACGGCGTATGCCGCGACCTTACCTATGAAGGAAGAGGCGTGGTTGCTTTTGGCGAGGAGGTCATCTTCGTCCAAGGGATGTTCCCTGGCGAAGAAGGCGACGTCCAAATCCAGTACCGGAGAAACAGCAACCTGTTCGGGAAAGTCAAAAAACTCGATCAGGTTTCCCCGGACCGCGTCGAGCCTCGGTGCAAGATCTGCTCCAGTTGCGGCGGCTGCCAATTTCAGCAATATGCCTACCCTGCGCAGCTGCTTTTTAAGTCGAACAAAGTCAAAGAGCAATTCCGGAAGATCGGCCATATGGACGTTGATGTGCTGCCGACGATCGGGATGGACGATCCCTATTACTATCGGAACAAGATCCAAATGCCGTTTGGCCGCGACATCAAGGGTCAGATCTACTGCGGCTTCTACAAAGAGAACTCGCACATCATCGTCCCGGTGAACGAATGCTTTATCGAAGATAAACGCGCGGTCCATATCCTCGATGTCTTGAAGAAGCTCTTAAAAAGTTTTCGGATCGCCCCTTATGATGAGGACCGTCATGAAGGCGTCCTCCGTCATGCGCTTATCCGCACTTCCTATTACGAAAAGCAGATCATGCTGGTTTTGGTGACCGCGGTCGATGTCTTCCCCTCGCGCGGCAACTTCGTGAAAGCGTTATTGAAGGAATGCCCGGAGATCACCACGATTGTCCAAAATATCAATCCTCGGTCAACCAACGTCATTCTCGGACAGAAGCAATATGTTCTCTTCGGCAAAGGCTATATTGAAGACTCCTTATGCGGGGTGAAGTTCCAGATCTCCGCGAAAAGCTTCTATCAGACGAACCCCGTGACGACCGAAAAGCTATACACGTATGCGATGGAATGCGCGAAGCTTAGCAAAGAAGACGTCGTTTTGGATGCCTATTCCGGCATCGGAACGATCGGATTGGTCGCCGCCAAATACTGCAAAGAAGTCCTTTCGGTCGAAATCGTCGAAGAGGCGGTGCGGGACGCGGAACGGAACGCGCGCCGAAACCATATCGAGAACTTCAAAGAAGTCGCCGACGACGCCTCGGCCTTCATGGTCCGGATGGCAAAGCAGAATATCCCCTTGGACGTTTTGTTCATGGACCCTCCGCGAAAGGGCTCAGATCAAAAGTTCTTGGACGCCGTCTTGAAACTGAAGCCGAAACGGATCGTCTATATTTCCTGCGACCCTTCCAGCCTAGCCAGGGACTGCAGCTACATCAATAAATCCTATCAAATCGAATCGATTCAGCCTTTCGATATGTTCCCGCATACCACACACGTTGAAACAATTTGTTGCTTATCCTTAGCAAATAAAAAGGCTCAAAAATAGTGAAAAAATAGTGAAATTTTTGTGAAACTTATCAAAGGAATATCTCGCCAGAATTAGCTAATAAGTCAACCGGCGTTTTTTTTCTATAAATAAAATAAAAGTATGATTGCGCGTAAACATATGCGATAGTCATAAACTTATTTACTTCGTAAATAGGCTGATAACTCGCTTTTTGCGCGAATCAACTCGTGAACTTGGTTATTTAAAAATTCGCCGATAAAGTGAATATTGTTAGGGAAGGAGATGTCCGTATATGACACTTGGTCAAAAAATTAAAAAGTTAAGAACCGAAAAAAGTTTAACTCAAAAAGATCTCGCGGATCAATTACACGTCACTTTCCAAACTGTCAGTAAATGGGAAAGTGGTACTAACGAACCTGACATAGCGACATTAAAGGAATTATCTAAATTCTTTGGTTGTTCTTTTGATTATCTTTTAAATGATGATGAAGAAACACCAAAAGAAGAAGAAAAACCAGAACCAGAAGTTGTGGTAAAAGAAGTTCCTGTCATTAAAGAAACTATTATTGTCCATCAAAACGAGGCACACGTGTGTGCTAAATGTGGATTAGATATCCCCGAAGATGAATTAGTTTCTGAAGACGTTACTAAAAAAGAAAGACATGGACGACACACAAGAACCGTTTCTATTGGCCAAACCTATTATCACAAACATTGTTTAGAAGAAGTTAAGAAAGAAAGAGCGGAAGCTGCACGTAGAGCCAAGATTGCTAGAGCATCATCTAGTAAAAAGAAATGTTTTGGCTGGGGAATTGCTGCAGGTGTTACAGGTTTAGGCATCGCTTTAGCAATATTTCTCACTCATACTGATGCTGTTAACCCAGCTCTGGGCGTCCTATTTAGTGTTTTAATTGCTTATGGAATGTTTGCAATGCTTTATTGTATTCTTTCTGGCTCATATATCGGCGATGTATTTGTATGGTGTGCGGGCTTATCCATTAAATTCCCTGGACTCATATTTTCATGGGATTTAGAGGGTTTTGCGTGGTTAATTGCTATGAAAATATTATTTGCAATACTCGGATTCTTAATTGGTGTATTTGCATTATTATTCGCAATAGCGTTCTCTGCGGCTTTAGGGATGGTCTCGTTCCCATTTGTATTAATTCACAACGTTCGTACTGATTACGTAGATGCTTTTTAGGAGGGCGTGATAAATGAAAAAGAAATTGTTATTCTTGGTTCCTGCATTATTAGGAATGTTCTTATCAGCTTGTAATACTGGAGGTGGCTCAACCACTCCACCAAGTGTTGATCCAGGTGGTGGAATTGAACCAGAAGGAGATCCAACAAAGACTGATTTTACTGGTGTTACTTTTGAAAGTGCTACATATACATATGATGGCCAACCCCACATTCTTGCTGAAGTGAATGGTGCACCAGAAGACACTAACATTACTTACACCGGTAGAAATGAATATGTTGATGCCGGCACATATGAAGCAACCGCTAAATTGGTCAAAGATGGATATAACGATAAAACATTAAATGCTACATTAACCATTAATAAAGCCACATTCACCGGTTATACCTACGAAAGCAAATCGGTTAAATATGATGGCGCTGAGCACATTAATGACATTCAATTAGTTGGTATCCTTCCTCAAGGGACAACCACGAATGAAGTTGTAAAAGACTCTAATGGTGAAATTGTCACTAGTGCAATTGAAGTAGGAACATATGATTACACATGCACAATCACCAACAGCAATTTCGACACATTAACATTAACTGCTCAATTAACAATTAAGGCCGAAAAGAAAGACATGCCTGTATTTGTTGGCAGCGATGGAACCGTTTATTTTGCTAATGGATTACACAATGCATATTTATATTCTTTGACTGGCTCCGAACTAAATTTAATCGATTATTCTTCCCCAAAAGAATTCAATAAGTACAATTCTTCTTCAGCTTTATTTATTGCTGGTTCTACCTTATTAAATTCCGTTAAAGAAGTTAAAAGTGGAACATCAAGTGTTTTATATACCGATAGCAATATCGATGATTTTGTAAAACAAAGCGACACTGTTTATTACTATTCTTGCAACGCTTTAAAAGCTGCTAAATCTGGCATTTATAAAGTTGATGCCACCGATTCTAATAATGAACCAGTAGTAACCAAAGTTTTTGAAGGCAAAACAGATAACCTAGCCATTTATGGTGGAAATCTCTACTTCACAAACGGCAATGATCATAATTATTTATACAAAATGAATCTTTCTACCAATGCTACATCATTAGTGATGGAAGAAAAGGTTCATGAATTTACAATTAATAGCAATAAATTATATTGCACAGTTAACGGCTTAATTAATGATTATATTGGTTATTTAGATTTATCTAGTTCTTCGACAACGCCAACCAAATTAACAAATGCCGCTGGCGAATTCTTAACTGTAAAGAGCGGCTATTTATATTACAACTACACTGATTTATTCTCCGCTATTGATTCTTCAGTTAAAGGTATCTGGAGAATTAGCACAAGCGGTGGACAACCAGAACAATTATTAGCCAATGAAGGTGTTAATGGCTTTGATGTTGAATCATCTACATCATTAGTTTATGTTGATGCCACTAATTTACATTTATATCGCTATAACACTTCAACAAAAGCAAGTACTGACCTATTAGATGGCTTTGTTGCTCCTGAATCCACTCCACTTAATACTGGTGGTCAAACTATCTCTTTAGGCACAAAAACATACACTTTAAATATGTATGCTGGAAAAACTTTATATGTCTATGATGAATCCAGTAAGAGAAGTTCACAATTTACAACTAATAAGGTTGAAGATTTCTACATTTACAATGGAATCATGTATTTCAACCAAGTCACAATGTTAACTAATAACGATTTATATGCAGTTAATTTAACAATGGGTGGAGAAGCTGAAAAACTTAATTCCAACGATGTGAGAAATATGACAAGTGATGGCACATATTTATATGCTACTCATTACAATTGGGCTGGCACGGCTGGTGGTATGTCTAGAATGAGACTTGATGGCAGTGAATATGTTAAGTTCTCAGAAGTTAATGGTGCTAAGAATTTAACCGTCAAAGATAACAAACTTTATTACATCAACTGTGGAACTGGTCAAGATAATGGATATATCGAATATGTTTCTACCAGTGACATCACAGCAACCACAGAAGATTTAGCTGGTACAAAATTGTCTAACAATATTAAGGAAGTTAAACAATTTGCTTTTGATGGAGATAATATCTTCTACATATATAACGGTATAACTGAAAACTCTGTTAGAAGAACCGATTTTGCTTCTTTAAGCGAAGGAACTAAATTAGCTTCTTCAAAAACTAATCCAAATGAGATTTTACTTAATGGAAATTATGTTTATTACTATTCTTATGCTGTGACCGCTGCAAGTAGTGCCGGTTTCTATAGAGTAAGAAAAGACGCTACTGCTGATGGCGCTCAAGAATTATTGGTTGGATATGATTCCAAATATTACGGATCCAATTTATCAATTTCTGATTCAGGAAATCTTTACTTCTTGAATTACATTCCCAAATTAGTTTTAGGTGATGCCCATTTCTATCAAATCAATCTTTCTAATAAGGCAGTAACTAAAATTAACTAATTAGAAATATTCGCAAAAGAAAATAAGCCACATCTCCTCAAAATAACGAGGATTTGTGGCCTTTTTCTTAATAAGTGACAACTTTGTAATGCAGTTTTTCTGGTCTATAAGTTCTATCGTAAGTGACCAAGCCTTCTAATAAAGGAGCCTTATCAATTGCGTATGACCGTAAAGCAATGAACGATATGACGATGACTATGAGGTAAATACAGAAATAGTAGATCATAGTGATTAAATTCAAAATCTTACGAAGAAAATAGCTACTTTAGACGGCCAAATTGGAAGCACTGTAACGGCAAAAGTGATATTTGGATTTAGGGAACAAAATCTTTATAATGAAAGCGAAATGTTCCCTAAGAAGGATATCAAATGGAAAACACAGTTATTCAAATTCAAGAACTATTAAATAGACGCGCTGAACTACAAGCCCGTTTAAACCTTTTGCCGTATGATGGCACTCCTGAAATTAAAACGATTTCTAACAAGAAATATTTGTATATCCGCAAAAGAGAATTAGATAAAGTTAAATCCACCTATGTTGGTGAATATAGTGATGAACTCCATAACACCTTATTAAGAAATAATGTTGAAGCCAAAACCCTTCGCAAAGAAATTAGACAAATTGAAAAACAATTAGCGGTATTAGGCTATAAAGAAGAAGACTTATCGGAAAGAGTCGTTCTCAATCTAGATTTTGCTCGTTCTAATATGAAGAAGATCATTTATGATCAAGCCGTACTAGAAGGAGTGAGCACTACTTTTCCTGACACCGAGGCAATTATTGATAATGGCATTGTTAAAAATGTTAAAGCAGAAGACGTTCAAAAAATCATTAATCTAAAGCATGCCTGGCAGTTCATCTTGGACAAAGATGTTATTCAAGCACCAAGCGATTATTATTTAGCCTCTTATATTGCTAGATTAGTTAACGAGGGATTATTAGCCATTCCTGATGGAGGAAGGATAAGAGGTGTACCAGTGACTATTGGAGGTTCGTCATATATCCCTCCAATCCCTTTTGAAGATAAAGTTAAACAAGATATTAAAGACCTATTAGATTCTAATTTAGATGATATTAATAAAGCCGTTGAACTCTGCCTGTATGTCATGAAGAGACAAATATATAACGACGGAAATAAAAGAACCGCAGTGGTGTACGCGAATCATTATCTTATTTCTAAAGGGCAGGGGTTATTAGTTATTGACTACAGTAAAGTTGATGATTTTAAAAAGCATTTAGTTAATTATTATGAAGATAAGGATTTAATTTCCATCAAGTCTTTCTTAAAAGATTGTTGGATGAAATTTTGATATATTGTCATCGCGGAGAAGCCTTATGATAAATGTCAAAATCGACAACGATATTTAGGCTTCATAATCAATATCGAAAAAACAAAGAATCATTAAATTTGGTTGATGAGATTTCTTTGGTGGTCGCCCCTTACATCCAAAGGACTTCGAATTACAAGAACTTCGTCGATGTCGAGCGCCTTTTGACCATAAATACCGCTTCTTGGAAGCAAAGCCTTTGGGCGATGACGGGTCTGGCTACTTTTCAAAAGAAACAAAGGCTAAAAAGCGAGTTTCTACTTGTTAGGCGTCTTTAACATTTTGGGAGAAATAAGTATAGTTTTCATGGAGAAAAACCATGAGCAAGAAATATGGCCCAAAGAAGATGATGAACTCCTCAAGGTTCGTGGATCTTTTGGATGGCATGAGCCAAGAAGACCTTGATAAAGTCGCGGATAAAATCGGGGTTTATGTCAAAGAAAACCCCGAATATTGCGACAAAGGGAACTATCGGCACCTCTCTAACATTTTCACCTGCATGGCTATTTATCGGACTTTGATTGAAAAAGGGAAAAGTCCTCAGGAAGCCGAAGAAATCACCTTCAATGCGATGTATCAATATATGCAAAAGCAGCGGAAAACCTTCCAAAGGCTTTCCAAGAAAGGCTGGTTCTGGGGGCTTATCAAGAAGATCGTCCCGCTTGGCTTTAAAAAAGGAAGCGGCTATGGCTGGGAATACGCCTGGCATAAAGACGACCCGAAGAACCAGTTCAATTTCGAATGCAGGAGATGCATTTATCAGCAGCTTTTCAAGAAATATGACTTAGTCCGTTTTGGGCCGAAATTCTGCTATAACGACATCGTCGTTTATGGCGAATTGGATCGAACCGATTTCAAGAGGACCAAAACCCTATGCCGCGGCGACGAGGAATGCGACTTCAAATTCGTGCGTTACAAAAAAGACGAGAAATTTGAAAGAAGCCAGAGCGTTTAAATCCGAAGAAACTTTTCATAACTTTTTATCGCACGCCAAAGAAAAACATCCTTTTAAGGATGCTTGTCTTTTTATAAAAGATTGATGGGCGAGGTTTAATCGCCGCTGGAGAAGGAAACGCTCGATCCTTCTTGGTTCCTGCGGTCCAAAATGCAATCAATCGCGATCACGAGGGCGCAGAAGAAGGCCTGGTCTTCGCTATCATCGATCGTCAAGACGAAGGAGTCGCGGAGCGAGACCCTGCGGGCGACGTGCCCAACATCGGCGCCGTTTTTCGTGACGCGGAAGTTGAAATCGAGGATGTTGCCGTCGAGGACGATCTCTTCGGGATAGCGATCCACGGTGAATTTGCTGCGAAGGGAGAGGAATTTCTTGGAGATGCGGCAGATGATCTGCTTGTTCTCCGGATTGATGATGAAGGCGCGGCGGGTGAAGAGCCTCCAGAACTTGTTGCGGATGATGAAAAGCAGCTTGCCGTTTTTATCGTAGAACCGCTTCTTGTGGGTGAAGGTGAAGATGTTGCCCTTCACTTCATAGATGTGGTTGTCCGCCATATCGGTGATGTAGGAGGATCCGCCGAGGGTGATCCATTTGTTTCTGATTTTGTATTCCATAAAGAACCTCTATAAGATTTTGCCACAGCCCCTTTTTCTAAAAAAAGAGTTTTTTATCATACACGTACGCCCGCGTACATATTTTCTTTTCTTATATATGCGATCGCCCGCAGATGTTCATTTCCAAGGCGTTTTAGAAAAGAAAATGAGGGAAAACAATATTTTCGGAGGGAGAAAAAACCAGAGAAAAGAAGAAATTTTCAAGAAAATAAATATATTTTAAAAAATCTTTTGAAGAAATTACTCCGATCACAAGCCACTTTTTAGGTTTTTCGAAAAAAATTTTAAAAAAATGTATTGACACACTCATATATAGGTGTAAACTAATCGAACCCGCAAGGGAAACGGGGATGCGAATCTCCGACACTGCGGGAAGGATCCAAGAGCTTGCTCTTGGATGCTAAAAGGAAAGCTGGACGCCCACGGTTCACTAAGAACCGGAAAGGCCCAACTCCTTCGAAAGAAGGGACCCAACGCCGCTTGAACGACGTTGGAGCAGGAATCTCCGCCCGCGGTAAACCGCAAAAGAGAGAGGCCTCCGGAAACCGGCGCAAGCCGGGAGGAAGGAAGGTCAAGGGCCCTGGCATTGAGCCAGGAAGCCACCGCCGAAATGACCCTGGCGGTCCGTGATCGGAAAAGAAAGGGAATTCCGAAAAGCCTTGGAAAAGGAACATTCGGAAGCAGGGAACAAGCGACTTCACGCTTCAGACCCTCGCGGGAACGGAAACGCCCGCCCAGTGCACTGGAAAAACGTTGCGTGCCGACAAAACCTCTCTCCCTGAGGCACAATGCGGCAAAGGGTAATACCCGCTAGGAATCCTCCCCAGCCTGGTAAACCAGAAAAACGAAGGAAGACGGGAAGAAACGGCCCCAAAACCGTGAAACCGCCAAATCGAGGAAGGCAACTTCCTCCAAAGGCATAGCCACCCATCAGGTAGACCTGAGAATCTGGCAGAAAGGAATGACCCCTCCGCAAGGGAGGCCATCCTGGA
This sequence comes from uncultured Erysipelotrichaceae bacterium, assembly GCA_902802365.1. Taxonomy (GTDB): domain Bacteria; phylum Bacillota_I; class Bacilli_A; order RFN20; family CAG-826; genus Alloenteromonas. The sequence goes on from CADCLZ010000001.1 coordinate 117,507, forward strand.
GAAGGGCTGCATCGAAAGATGATGTCCGCAACGGAATTCCTACCGTTGCCTAGTAGAACTAGGAATTCAAATCTGGAATGTGGAGCGATCCACAAAGGAGCTCAAAACTCCAAGCCCCGAAGAAAGGCTCAGGTAAACCGAAAAATCTCTTCTCCCTCCATCTCCTCCCATCGTGAAATCCCTTGGTGAGATGTCTGGGTAGCCACCTTAACTGGTGCGGCGGGAGCCTCTCCGCCAAGTGAAACTTGAAGATGAGGTTGCGAATCACAATCTGGCTTCGGCCTCGGGGTGATCCGTGAACGCCTGGAAATTCATAACCAGGTCGGTGCCAATAGAGGCTCGGCGCGCGGTAAACCGCTGGAAAAGCCTCGACCCTAGGCTACGGTCTAGGCGAGATCGAAGACGCAAGTCCTCGAAGGAAGTCGTTCCACCCTGCAATTCGTGAAGTCGGAACGTGGCAAAGATACTTAGGCGAACGAAGACGTACCCTAAGATCGATGTCGAGACCTGCTAGAAGCAATTCAATACAGGCCTAGGAAGATAAGAGATCTTCTCGCCGGTAAACCGGAGAAACAAAAACTTGATCCTGAATGCGATTCCCTTTCAAGAAGGAACCGAGGTAAGGACCGATTCCCTCGGGAAGTGGCTGGTTGGAATCTCCCACACGGTAAACCGTAAACATGAAATCCCCCGTCAACTTCGGAGTCTTGAAGACGTTAACTCGAAAGA
>CADCLZ010000002.1:0-50973 GCA_902802365.1 uncultured Erysipelotrichaceae bacterium
TCATCTAATAAATGAGAGATCTCTTCGTTTGATTCGACCGAGGTGGTGCCGATCAAGATCGGCTGACCTTTCTCATGACGTTCTTTGATCTCTTTGATCAAGGCGTTGAGTTTGGCTTGCTTGGTGCCGAAGATGAAGTCAACCGCGTCTTCGCGGATGACCGGGCGGTTCGTCGGGATGACGATGACGCGCATGTTGTAGATCTTCTCGAATTCTTCTTCTTCGGTCTTGGCCGTACCGGTCATGCCGGAGCACTTCTTATAAAGGCGGAAGAAGTTCTGATAGGTGATCGTGGCCAAGACGGTGGTTTCCTGTTTGATCTCCACGCCTTCTTTGGCTTGGATGGCTTGCTGGAGGCCGTCATTATATTCGCGGCCCTTCATGATACGGCCGGTGAACTGGTCGATTAATTGGATGGTCCGTTCGGCATCGACCATGTATTCGACGTCGCGGGACATGATGTAATTGGCTTTAAGGGCCTGGTGGATACGGTGAACGAGGTCCTGGTTCTCAGGATCGTAGAGGTTGCGGATACCGAACATCCTTTCGGCGCGTTTGCTGCCTTCATCGGTGAGCGAGCAAGACTTTGTCTTGATATCGATCGTGAAGTCGCGTTCCTTCTTGAGGGTTTTGACGAAGCGGTCGGCAACCTGATAAGCGCTTGCCGCGGTGCGGGCGCCGCCGGAAATGATAAGCGGGGTACGGGATTCGTCGATCAAGATCGAGTCGGCTTCGTCGACGACGCAGAACTTCAAGCCACGGAGGACGCGGCCGGAAAGCGACGGGGCCATGTTGTCGCGGAGGTAGTCGAAGCCAAGTTCGGAGTTGGTCGTGTAGGTGATGTCGCAAAGATAAGCTTCACGCTTTTCCCGCGCGGTTTTGGAAGCGAGGTTGACGCCGACGGTTAAGCCGAGGAAGCGGTAGACTTCGCCCATCCACTCGGCGTCACGGGCGGCGAGGTATTCGTTGACGGTGACGACGTGGACGCCTTCGCCCTTAAGGGCGTTGAGGTAAACCGCCATGGTAGCGGTCAAGGTTTTACCTTCGCCGGTCCTCATCTCGGCGATGAAGCCTTTGTCTAAAACCAAGGAGCCGATGATCTGAACCTTGTATGGGAACTGGTGCAAGGTGCGACGCGCACCTTCACGCGCGACAGCGAAGGCTTCGTATTTGATGTCTTCGGTCGTGACTTTGCCTTCCTTTAATTGCTCTTGGAAGAACTTGGTCTTTCCCCGGAGCTCATCATCGGAAAGCTTTTTCATGTCTTCTTCGTAAGCGATAACCCGGTCGGCCTCGTGGGCAAACCGGTTCAACTCGCGTTTTTCAAAGTGGAATATTTTTTCAAAGATATTGGCCATGAGATCTCCTAAAATCTGGTAAATCATACCATTTCAAGAAATGGTAGGCAACGAAGGGAAGAACCCAACGCGATTTTTTAGCCCCTATGGGGCTTTTTTGGCGGGTCCAATGTCTTGCTCATCACCAGAATTTCCAGCTTCTTCGGATGGCGTTTTTGGAGCAGGCGGAGACAGGCTTTCATCGTCGCTCCTGTCGTGAAAACATCGTCAACCAGCAGGAGTTTTCGGCCAGAAAGGCTTTTTGGTCCCACATAAAAGATGCGTTTCCCAACCTCCTGCCTCTGGGCATAATCCAACTCGGTTTGCTTGGTATCGCAGTTCTTCTTAAACGCCATCAGGATCGGAAGCCCCAAACTCGCGAACATCGCCTGCACGTGGTTGAACCCACGCGTTTGGTTATGGGCATCGCTTGAAGGCGCAGGTATGACGGTATATCCATGGAACCTCATCCGAAGGAACGGGGCGGGGTAAGACAAAAAGGCGTCTTTTAGTTCGTAATCAAAGCAACCTTTGAATTGGAAAAGCAAGGAGCGGATCTTCTCTTCGTAGGGATAGATTGCGGTCGCTTGAACTCCAAGGACCTTAAAACGAAAGAACTGAGGCTTCATTTCCTCATAGCAGCGGCGGCAGATCGGGACATTCTCCCCTAAAAGAGGCCGCCAGCTATTTCCGCGAATGCTTTCGAAGCACACCCGGCAAAAAAGCGTTGGAGCGCTTGATGCTTTTGATGGCCTTTTCCATGGAAGGCGTTTTCTTATCTGCGAGAAAAATGACGTCGCCATCGGTGGCACCTACCTTTCTTCCGACTCGGCCGGATATTTGAATGAGCGCTGCGGAATCATAGATCTTCGAATCCGCACCAAACACAATGACCTGAATATCTTTCACGGTGACCCCGCGTTCTAAGACCGCGGTTGTGATGAGATAGGAGTACTTCCCTTTTCGAAACGCCTCGATGATCTCCGCCCGTTTTGCCCTTTTGCTCGAAACAAAGTTTCCCCGCATCAAAAAGAGGGAAACAAAGTGAAATAGGGATCTGGCTTTGGCCACGGTCGGGACGAAAACAAAGCAAGGTTTGCCCTTTTTTCGATATTCGTTTAATCGTTTTAGAAGGGAAAAATATTTGATAAACAAAGGGGCGATCGAAACTTTTGGGACCGGAATCGGTTTTCCATGGAAACGCGTATGGAGCTCGAGAATCGCATGACCTTTTTGGGAGAATTCTTTGCGGATCTTCGCGCTTGGGGTTGCGCTCATCATGACGCAATGTCCGCGCAACGAGCGCCGAAAAAGCGAAACCAGGACATCGCTTCCCTTAAAAGGGAACGCATCGATCTCATCCATAACCAATAAATCAAAGTATTTGGGGTAACGATATAGCTGATGGGTCGTCAAAATGATGATGTCCCCGACTTTTTCCTCGGTGTGGCCGCCATAAACCGCCACCACCTTGTTATGCGGGAAAGCCGCCTTCAATCGCCAATAAAGCTCGACAACGACATCGCGCCTAGGCAAAGCAAAGCCCACGTGAAGGCCTTTTGCCACGCATTCCCCGATGATTCCATAACTGATTTCCGTCTTTCCCGAACCACAAACCGCATAAACCAGAGTATCGATGCCGTTTCGATAGTTCTCGATGACCCCATCGGAAATGGCTTTTTGCTCCGGAGAAAGCGAATATTTCAAATCCAAGATGACGTTTTTCGGTCTTAGGGGCGAATCTTCGGCCTCATCCCCACGAAAAGAAATGCACCGCCGGCAATATGGCTTTCCTTTCAGGTATCCGATGTACTGCGGATCCTGATTTCCGCAGGTTGGGCAAACAAAAGAAACACTCACATTAAGATATAGTCAGCAAACGCAAAAAACGGGCAAAAAAAGCGCCGACTTTTTTGGCGCTTTTTGTTTTGGATTGGCTCAACGACCGAGTTTTTCGATCTCCATGATTTCGTCGACACGCCGCTTATGACGCCCGCCTTCGAAAGGTGTGTTCAAAAAGATATCAACCCGCCTGATCACATCTTCCTCCGCCATATATCCTTGGCCGAAAGCAATCATATTGCAGTCATTATGCTCGCGCATTTTCGCCGAAACTTCATCGGTATAACCAATCCCGCACCGGATGCCTTTCACCTTGTTCGCGGTGATGGCTACGCCTTCCGCCGAGGTGCAGCAGACAATGCCGAAATCCGCGCGGTTTTCCGCAACGTCATCCGCGGTTTTCCTCGCAAAAAGTGGATAATCGACCGAGCTTTTGTCAAACGGCCCTTGATTGATTACTTCATGGCCGAGGCTTTTTAAATGCTCGGCGATCTTCTCTTTTAGATCGTATCCGCCATGATCGGAAGCAATTGAGATCTTCATTTACTTTCCCTCCCAAACTTTTTGGATTTCTTCGAATGGAATTGGTCCTTGTCTGACCAACGAAATCTGGTTTTCCGAGACAATGTTCACAATAGTGGAAGCCGTTTTCGAAACGCAATTTCCCTTCACGATCGCAAACACTTCCTCGCCAAAGATTTTCTGCGTTTCTTCAAAAGAAGTCGAGGTCGGCTCTCCCGAATGATTGGCGGACGTAACCAGTAGCGGTGCCCCCACTTTCTCAATCAATCGGAGAATGAACGGCATCGCGGGGATCCTGACCCCAAGGACCGGTGTACCTAAAGTCACCCATTTAGGAAGTCCCTCTTTCGCTTTTCCCAAGACGGTGATCTCCCCGGGCATGAAGGTTTCCATAACACGTTTTCCTTTTTCGCCAACCTCAAGATAGTGGCTCGCCTGTTCTAAAGAGGCAACCATCATGGAAAAAGGTTTTTCTGGCGACCTTCTTTTGGCGGCGACAAGCTTATCAAAAGCCGCTTTTTGGGTGGCGATCACGCCAATCCCGTAAACCGTTTCGGTCGGAAAGCAAATCACTTCGCCGGCCAATAAGGCTTCCGCGGCCAAATCGAGATCTTTTTCTTCCCAAATCAATGCTTTCATTTCAAATAAACGAAGAGGAAGCGGAGCCTTTCGTCCAAATCCTCCATAAATTCGTATTCGTAATCGACCAGATATTTCTTCATCAGGCCTTCCAGGTACTCTTTTAGGTCATACCCGATTTCAAGCGCCATGAACAATGCGCCTTTTTTCACTTTCTTCACGTCGCGGAAGATCGCTTCATAAACCGAATGCTCTTTATCGAGATATAAGGCGGAATCTGGTTCGAAATCCTTCACCGAATCCTGGACTTCATCATGGTTAAGGATATAAGGCGGGTTGCTCACGATGATGTCCAGATTCATCTTCGCTTCGATATATGGCTCCAAGGCAGAACCTTCGAGAAGGTTGACATTCACGCCGGCATTATTGAAATTGATCTTCGCGACTTCCAAAGCGCCTTTGGAGATGTCGCTCGCGGAAAGCAGCCAGTTCGGGAAGAAGCGTTTCAACGCCAAGGCGATGCATCCGCTCCCGGTCCCGATATCCGCCGCCACCAAATAGTTCCGGGGATCGAAATAAGCGGAAATGACTTCGGTGATCTTCGAAACGAGTTCCATGGTCTCTTGGCGCGGGATCAAAACCCGTTCATCGACATAGAGTTTCTGACCCAAAAAGTCAGCTTGATGGATCACATATTCAACCGGTTCGTTGTTCTTCAGCTTCTCGAAGCCTTCTTTGAAGGCTTTAAGATCTTTGATTTCGTCTTCGCCATGAATCACGACGTCGATCGGCTCCGCATAGCCCTGAAGATACGCCAAAAGCGCACGGATATCCTGAGACGGGACATCAAAGCCTTTGGCTTCGGATACGGCTTGCTGATAAACCTCTTTGACGTTAGGCATTCTCGGCCTCCAGCATCTTCTGCTCTTCATCGAAATGGATGAGGGCGGCAACGATCTCATCGAGATCCCCTTCCATCACTCGGTCAAGCTTTTGGATCGTGAAGCCGATGCGATGATCGGTCACGCGGTTTTGCGGATAGTTATAGGTGCGGATTTTCTCTGAACGCTCGCCGGTGCCGACCTTAAGCTTGCGCTCGGTGGCGCGTTTTTGATCTTCCGCCTCCTGAAAATGGGCAAAAACCTTAGCGCGGATCATCTGCATCGCGATTTCTTTGTTCTGAAGTTGGGCTTTCTCGGTTTGGCAGGCGACCACAATACCCGTGGGAATGTGGGTAATGCGGACGGCGGATTCAGTCTTGTTGACATTTTGGCCGCCGGCACCCTGCGAATGATAGGTATCGATCTTTAGATCGGAAGGATTGATTTGGACATCGACTTCCTCAGCTTCAGGCATCACCAAAACCGTCGCGGTGGAGGTATGAATACGGCCAGAGGCCTCAGTCTTTGGGACGCGTTGGACGCGGTGAGCGCCCGATTCGAATTTGAGTTTGGAATAAACCATATCGCCTTTGATCATGAAGGAGATCGAGCTGTAGCCGCCTGAAGGTCCTTCGGAAGCATCGAGCAATTTGGTCTTCCAGCCTTGTTTGTCGGCGTAACGGAAATACATCCTGGCCAAATCGCCAGCGAAGATATCGGCTTCATCGCCGCCGACCGCGCCGCGGATTTCGACGATAATGTTTTTGTCGTCATTGGGGTCCTTCGGAAGCAAAAGGATGCGGAGCTCCTGTTCAAGGGTCTCCATTTCGCTTAAGGCCGCCCGGCGTTCTTCTTTGGCGAAATCCGCCAATTCCGAATCGTCGGAATCCGCCATCGCCAAAGCGTCTTCGGCATCGCGTTCCTTTTTAAGGAACGTTTGAAACTTTTCCACGGCTTCGCCCATCCCCGCCCGCTCTTTGGTGAGCTTGGTGAGCTTTTGAATGTCGCTTCCGACATCGGGAGAAGAAAGCTCTTCTTCGATGGCGTTGTAGCGGTCTAGCATCGCCTCTAGGCGTTTGCGCATGCTTTCTTCCATAGTTTTCCCTCGCGAAGCGATTATATCATTTTCGCCCCCTTCTCACTTCAGAAAGTGCATAGCTGGGCAAAACTTGAAAATAGCCGAGGTTTTGACTATTCTCGAAACTGGTCTTCCTATGGAATGGTATTGGATTCTCTTAATCGTCCTAGCCGGCCTTTTCGGTTTGGCCCTTTTGCTGACGCTCGGCATTTCGATCGGCTTGATCCATTACCTTTCCTATCCCAAGCATTATGAAGCCGCCTACTGCAACGAAAGCGACGTCAAAAAAGGGCTGATCCAGGATCAAAGCATCTTTAAACGCGAGCCGCTGAACCTCACGATGCGCGATGGTTATGTGATTCACGGGGATTATATCCCCGCAGAGAACTCAAAGGGGCTTATTATCTTCACCCACGGCTACACTTGGTGCCGAGAAGGCGACCTTAAATACGTCGAGATGACGTTGCCTCTTGGCTATGATGCCTACATCTATGATGACCGCGGCCACGGGGAGAATAAGCGCGTCGCTTCCACGATGGGTTATAAAGAGTCGAAGGACCTCCAGGAAATCATCTCCTATTTCCGAAAGAAGCGCGGCGAAGACGCGATCATCGGCCTTCTGGGCGAATCGATGGGCGCGGCGACTACTCTGGAGGTCCTTAAATACAAAGAAAAGATCGCTTTCGTCATGGAAGATAGCGGTTATTCTTCTTTGAAAACCGAATTGGAGTTCCAGCTAAGAAAATGGCCGATTCTTCAAAAGCTTTTGCCGCTTTGCGATCTCTTCTTGAGACTTGCTCACGGCTATTCTATGAGGGGCGTTGATGCGTTATTGGCCGAAAAAGACTACCACGGCCCCCTTCTAATCATGCATGGAGAGGCGGACACTTTCGTCTCCCCGGAATGCGCGAAAAAGATCGCCGCGGGCCATGATGGCTATCATGAAATCCATTTTTACCCCGGTTGCGACCATACCTTGGCCCCAGGGATCCTGAATAAGGAATACACCGCCGACCTTCAGGCGTTCCTCAAGAAGATCGAACCCAGCCTCAAATAAGCGCGCTCACCTATAGAGGTCTTGGCTCGCCAAGACGGATTTTTTCACGCTTCTTGCTCTAATCTTTGATTAGCGATGGAAGGAAGGGGCCATCAAAGGTATAATCTTTTTAGTTTATGGCTTACCGAGCACTTTATAACAAATACCGTCCGCAGACCTTCGAAGAAGTCGTTGGCCAAGCTGGCATCGTCCGAACCCTCGAAAACGCGATCAAAACCGGGAAGATCGCCCATGCTTATCTTTTTTCCGGCCCGCGCGGGACCGGCAAAACCACGATGGCCAGGCTTTTCGCCAAAGCCCTCAATTGCGAGCATGGCATCGGCGAGCAATGCAACGATTGCTCCAACTGCCGCGCGATTACCGAAGGTAACCATCCTGACGTCATTGAAATCGACGCGGCTTCTAATAACGGCGTGGACCAGGTCCGTGACTTAATCGACAAAGTCCGTTATGCCCCGATCAAGGGTCGATTCAAGGTCTACATCATCGACGAAGTCCACATGATGAGCCAAGGCGCTTTTAACGCCCTCCTCAAGACGTTGGAAGAACCGCCGGAGCAAGTCATCTTCATCCTCGCAACCACCGAACCATACAAAATCCTCCCGACCATCCTTTCCCGTTGCCAGAGATTCGACTTCTCGAAGATCGATGACCTCGATTTAAAAAATCGTTTGTTCAAGGTCCTGGAAGAAGAAGGCGTGGATTTCGAAGAAAAGGCGGTCGATGAAATCGTCGCCCTTTCCGATGGCGGCATGCGCGACGCCCTCTCGATTCTGGAGCAGGTCCTCGCTTATAGCGGAACCAAATTGGAGCAAGCCGACGTCCTAACCTTGTTTGGTTTGGCCTCCAATGCCCAGAAGATCGACCTTCTGAAATTGGTGAAAGCCGGCGATGTCTCCGGCGTCCTTTCTAAGCTCGAGGAGTTCTTAGCAGGCGGCATCGACATCAAACGCTTGAACAGCAATTTGCTCGATATTCTGAAAGACCTTTTGATTTATCAAAAGACCGGCGATGCTTGGCTGATTTCGGCGATCGACGAAGAGGAGGCCAATGAGCTTTCCGAAACCATCGATTCCCGCGCCGCATCTAAGATGATCGCCGTGCTTTTGAAGGCGCAGTCCGAGTTCCGCAACGTCAATAACGTCCGCTCCCTGTTTGAACTCACCTTGTTGCAGCTTTGCTCGCTTGAGGAGACCGAGCCCGCCGCGCAGCAAGTGGTCGTTCAAGCCGCGCCCTCTCCGCGCCAGGCGCCCGTTCAGACCCAACCGCAGGTGCAACCTGTCCCCGCGCCCAAACCCGCTGCGCCTACGGCCGCGGACGTCCCGCAATTCGTAAGCGAGCAAATGCCAAAGCCACAGCCCAAACCCGAGCCGGAACCTGAACCCGAGCCTTCCGTCGATATCAGCCAGATCGAAAAAGCGGACATCATCAATGAAGGCGATTCCTATTCCCTCGAAGATCAGCAAGTCATCAATATCCTTGTCCTTGGCAAAGATAACCGCGATGAACGGCGGGAACTCACAAAGCGCTGGAAGCAGATCGAAGATCTAAAAGGCCATCCGGTTGTCGGGAACCTCGCCACCTTGCTCTCCGATGGCCACCCCTTCTGCCTCTGCAAAGAAGTCCTGCTCCTCACCTATAACTTCACGAGGCTTAAGAACAAAGCCAACATCAAGAGCAATCAGCCAGCCATCGCCAAGATGGTGGAGCAATTGCTCGGCCGCAAGGTGTTCGTCTATGCTTTGGACCGCTTGGACTGCAACAAGTACTACATGACCTTCTCGAACCTTGAGCAGCTGAATAAGCTGCCGCATAAAAACGACATCGAATTGAAACTTCCAAAAGGAGAATAAACATGAATCAGATGCAACAAATGCTCATGCAAGCCCAGAAGATGCAGCGTGAGCTCCAAAAGGCCCAAGCGGCGTTGGCGGAGAAAGAATTCAAATTCAGCAAGAACGGCATGGTCGAAGTGACCGTCCTCGGCTCGATGGAGATCAAGGAAATCAAAATCGACAAGGATGCCCTCGATCCCGAGAATGCGGAGATGCTCGAAGAGGCGATCCGCTTGGCGATCAATGAAGCCTCCGCGACCATCGCCGAGGAAAAGGCCAAAATCGAAGAGCAAATCACCGGCAGCAGCCGCGGACTATTCTGATGAAAGATCTCGCCACCTTAACCACCCTCATCGATTCCTTCAGCAAGCTCCCCGGCGTCGGCGCGAAAACCGCCGAACGGATGGCTTACGCGGTTTTGGAGATGGATCAGGAGGACGCTTTGCAGTTCGCCGAAGCGATCAAAAACGCCAAGAAGCTGGTCCATAAATGCCCGGTTTGCGGTTTATACGCCGAGAAGGACGTCTGTGACGTCTGCCTCGACCCAACCCGCGATCATACGACCTGCGTCGTGATCTCTTATCCGAAGGATGCCCTCGCTTTTGAGCGCCTCAACGAATTCCATGGCGTCTATCATGTCCTCGGGGGCGTGATCGCGCCCAGCAAGGGCTATGGGGCCGCCGAACTCGATATCGACCATTTATTGGAACGGATCGCTAATGAGGGGATCAAGGAGATCATCCTCGCCACCAATCCGACCTTAGAAGGCGAAACCACCGCCTTATTCATCGCCAAACTCCTCGAAGGGAAGCCGGTGACCGTCACGCGGTTAGGCTATGGTCTGCCGATGGGCGCCAGCTTGGATTACGCCGATTCTTTGACCCTTGAAAAAGCGTTGGAGGGAAGGAGAAAACTATGAGCCTATTCATCACCTTTGAAGGCGGGGAAGGATCGGGGAAATCCTCGGTCATGAAGATCGTCGCCGAACGCTTGGAGAAAGATGGCTATTCCATCGTCACTTCCCGTGAGCCCGGCGGAACGCCAATCGCCGAAGAGATCCGCGATGTCATCCTCGATAAAAAGAACACCGCGATGGATCCGCGCACCGAAGCTTTGCTTTACGCGGCTTCAAGAAGGCAGCACCTCGTCGAGAAAGTCTGGCCCGCCCTCAAAGAGGGCAAGCTCGTCTTATGCGACCGCTATCTCGATAGCTCTTTGGCCTATCAAGGCGGGGCGCGGCATTTAGGGATCGATGAAGTCCTCTCCATCAATCTCTTCGCCACCGAAGGAAGCTATCCCGACCTCACTTTGCTTTTCGACATCGAGCCCGAACTGGGCTTAAAGCGCATCGCCGCCAACAAAGGCCGCGAGGTCAACCGCCTCGATTTGGAGAAACTCAGCTTCCACCACGCGGTCCGCGATGCTTTCCATACCCTTGCCAAACGCTACCCCGACCGCTACGTCGTGATCGATGCCAGCCAAAATCTGGATGCGGTCGTCGAGGATGCTTATTCCGCGATCAAAAGCCGCCTATGAGAATCAAAGGATACGTCGAGAATAAACAGCCGATCCTTTATCGGACGTTTTCCGGCGCCCTCGAAAAAGGGGTGGTCACCCACTCTTATCTCCTTTTAGGCGAAGCGGGCATCCCGTTGAAAGAAGTCGCCCTCTATTTGGCGAAATCCTTGCTTTGCGATCACCCCCATCCGCTTGCGGATGAAGAATGCGTCTATTGCCAAAGGATCGAAAACGGGGACTATCCCGATTTGGTGATCCTCGATGGCGAAAACCAATCGATTAAAAAAGATGACGTCCTCGATTTGGTCAGCGATTTCCAAAAGACCCCATTAGAAAAGAAGGGGATCATGATCTATATCGTGAACCTCGTCGAGAATATGACCGTCGAAGCGGTCAACTCTTTGCTCAAGTTCCTGGAGGAGCCGACCCCGAACACCTATGCGATCCTGACCAGCCAAAACGAGGCCAAGGTCCTCCCGACCATCGTCTCGCGCTGCCAAAGCATCCGGCTGCGCCTTTCCCCGATCTACGAAGTCATCCAGGAAGCGATTGAGCTTGGGGTCGCCCAAGATGACGCTGAGATCCTCGCCAATTTCTATAACGATGGGTCGCTGGTGAAAGAACAGGCGCAAAACGCCGCTTATCAAAGCGCCAAGAAAAGCGCGGATGCCTTCTTCGATGCCTTAAACCAGGGCTTCGATTATGGCCGCTACATCATGGAAAAGGCCATCACCCCCGTCATCAGCGCCCGCGAAGCCGGAAAAAGCGGAGCGCGTTTCTTCTTCGATGTCCTCGTTTTGTTTTTCCAGGATATCTGCCGAAAGAAAGTTGGGGATGAGATTAAACTCACATCGTATGCTAAACTAATCGACGACCTCGCGAACAAATTGCCGCATCCTGAGCAGTCTCTGCTCAAGATCATGACCGCGCGGGGCGACATTGACCGGAATGTTAACATGGGTCTATTGCTGATCCATGTTGCCAATATCATCACCAAGGAGTGATCGCATGGAAGAGAAAACTTATTTCGTCGGCGTTAAATTTCTAGGCACCAGCAAGTCCTATTATTTTTCGACCGACATGGACGATCTGAAGATCGGCGACTATGTCGTCGTGGAGACGATCGCCGGATACGAGATGGGGAAGATCTCCACTCGTCTGATGGATACCGCGGATTATAAATCCTCGTTGGCGTTGAAGCCGATTCTACGCAAACCCACCAAGAGCGACCGCGACGATTACGCGTTCAACCTCGCCGAAAGCAAGAAGGCGATTAAAATCGCCGAACGGGAAATCGCCAACCTCGGCCTCCCGATGAACCTTTTGGAAGCCAATTACACCTTAGACGGCACGAAGGTCACCATCACCTACACCGCGGATTCCCGCGTCGATTTCCGTGAGCTGCTCCGCATTTTGGCTCCGCAGCTCCACTGCCGCATCGAATTGAGGCAGATCGCCCCGCGCGATAAGGCCAAGCTCGTCGGCGGGATCGGCTCCTGCGGATTGCCGCTATGCTGCTCGACCTTCCTCGATCAATTCGACGGCATTTCGATCTCCCGGGCGAAGAATCAGATGCTCACCTTGAACATCCCGAAACTTTCCGGCGCCTGCGGGAAGCTGATTTGCTGTCTGCTTTATGAAGATGACATGTATACCGAGGCGAAGAAGGAATTCCCGCGCTTAGGAACCGTCGTCCATCTCGATGACGGCGATTACACGGTGACCGGCATGAATATCCTCTCCAAGCAGATCAAACTCTCTGGCGAGGCTTCGGTTCGTTTCCTTTCCCTCGAGGACACCCTCGATGCCATCAAAGGCATCAAACGCCCGAAGAAAAAGGTGGAAGATATGCCGCAGGCCACCTTCAAAAGCGACCTCGTCGCCGAAGAAAAAAGCCATGGTTTTGAGGATAACCGCAACGATCGGAACCAAAACCGCAACAACAACCAACGCGGCAACGATCGGAATAGGAACCAACATCAAAACCATAACCAGAACCGGAACCAGAACAACCACAACCGGAACAACCAACGCAATAACAACCAGAATAACCGCAACAACCAGCAAAACAGTGGCCAGGGTGGCCAGAACCATAACCGCAACCGCCACCGCCATGGCCATAACCGCCCGAACAATAACGAGAATAAGAAACCGCAATGAACCCGCGTGAGCTAAATTTCTCAGGGAACGCCCCGTTGCTCTATTTGATCGCCACCCCAATCGGGAATCTTGGCGAGCTTTCCCCGCGGGCGCTCAAGGTGATTGAGGAGATGGATTTCATCGCCGCTGAAGATACCCGCCACTCTGGCGAGCTCCTCGCCGGTTTCGGCCTGAAGAAAGCGATGATCTCCTGCCATGAGCATAACGAAGAAGAAGCCGCTTCGAAGATCATCGCCTTGCTTAAACAAGGAAAGAAGGTTGCCTATATGTCCGATGCCGGTTATCCAGCGATTTCCGATCCTGGTGAGCGGCTGGTCCGCCGCGCGGTCAAAGAAGGCATCAAGGTCACGACCGTTTCCGGCGCCAACGCCGCCTTGAACGCTTTGGCTTCCTCGGGCTTAGCGAGCCGCCACTTCTATTTCCACGGCTTTTTGCCGGTGAAAGATGGCGACCGGAAAAAAGAGCTCTCCGCGCTTCTTCGCCATGAAGAAACCCTCATCTTCTACGAAGCCCCCCACCGCATTGGAAAGACCCTGCGCGATCTTTATGAGGCGTTTGGGGACCGCAAGGCCACTCTTGCCCGGGAATTGACCAAAACCCATGAAGAATTCATCCGCGGGAGCCTCCAAGAACTCTGCGCTCTTGATCCGGAAACCCTAAAAGGCGAGATGGTCATCGTGGTTGAGGGCTGCCAAGACAAGGGCCCAACCCTCAGCGAAGAAGAGATTCTCCAAGCGATGCAGGAAAAGATCGCCTCCGGAGCGAAAGCCAAAGACGCGGCGAAGGAAATCGCCGAGGAGCATGGCTTATCGAAGAATAAAATCTACGCCTTATATCTTTCTAAGAAAGAAGCTTAATCAGGCCGCTTGCCCAAAGCGGCCTCTTCTTTTGCCTTCTTATAGGCAAGCTCAATGCGGATATAGTCATAAGCCACATAGCTCAAATACAGGAAGAAGCCAACCGAAGAGATGGCGAGCGCGCCTTTTAGCTGCGGGGTTTCGTAAACCAATGAATAGCTTCTTTCGCCCGCGGGGGCAACAAAGCCAACGAAACCGCCGTCAACCCGATAGGTTTTCGTCTCTTCGCCATCGACTTTGATCTTCCAACCTTCATCGTAGGCAAGTTGAGTAACCACCAATTGATCTTCGGAATAATAAGTCTTAAAGGTGAAGGAATCCCCATTTTTCGTTTTGACGTCATGGAGGAGATAATCGTCGGTTGGATCTTCCGGATCGTTTTGCCTGATGTAGGTGCTCCTGGCCTCTAAAGAATCGCCAAGGCTATTCGCTGACGAATAAGCTTCGCGCCGTTCCTGCATATAAAGCCGGATTTGGCTGGTCGAGGGGAAATCTTGGAAATAGCCAGACGGGCCGTCGGTTTCGAAGACGACGTATTTGACCCTTCCTTCCGGATAGAAGCCGAAATAGCCGTGATACGAATTGGCATTGCCCGGCAGCGCATCAATCGCATGGAATTCAAACGCCAACAAGGCATCGGTCTTATCCAAAGTGCCATCTTCATGGAAAGTATCGCCGATCATGAAGATGCGGATCGGGTTGTCCTCGCCGTGGCTATTCCCGTAATACATCGTGAAATACGCCCCAGTAGGATCGGAGTTGAAATAGGTGCCTCCGGCAGGCTGCAAAACAACATGGCCGCTATCTTTGGGGATCCGGTAATAGCTCTTATTCTCGACCCGGAAGTCCTCGAGGTCTTGCGGGCTATAGTGATGGAGGAAATAACCGGGTCCTTCATCATAATGTTCGCCATGGACGAAGTAGCGGGAGCCATCCTCGCGGTAAGCATAATCGAAGTCGAGGAACAGATCGGCATCTTCGGCGTCGGTGACGTAGATGCTGGTGCGGTATGGGGCTTGCCGATGATGCATCCTCAGCGAATCGGCCGTGCTGAATGGGGCTTCTTTTTTGATTTCGAAGCCCGCGGGAAGCTCCACCCCATCATCGAGGATCGCGCCGCTTAGCATGAAGTCTTCGTTGCGCATCACCTCTAAGCAACCGCCCACGCCGAAGTTGCTGGCATAGAAAGCGGTCTCCCATTCGGACCAAGGATATTCTTCGGCGCGCTGCAAATAATAAAGCTGGTTCTTGTTGACCGCGTGCCCTAACTCGGGAAGATTCTCGTTTTGATAGATCTCGTAGCGATAGGAGAAGTCCTCGCTCTTCTCACTGAGGATCCTTTTGCTGCCAAACGGAACATTGTGGCCCTGGAACTCTCCATAGCCATCCATTCGGATCGCGTAATACTTCACGCCGAGCTGGGTATCGGTGGCAAAACGCTTGTTCTGATACCAGCCCGACCAGCTCGCGTTGTAATAATCCTGACCATAGCTATTGCCCGAAGACCCCCAAGAGGAGATATGCATCATCCGGCAATAATCCATGACGTGGAAGTTGGCCAAAGAATGGAAGGTGGAGGTTCCGTTATACCCGACGCCTTCCGCGTAGTTTTTCGTATCGTTCGGGGCATCGAAATAAGTGCGGTAGAAAGCCTGATCCGCTTCTTCGATCGCCCGGTTCACCGCGATGGCCTGATTATGCCATTCCGGTCCGCCCAAGAACCACTCTAGGCCATAAGAGCTGCCATAGGCAAAAGAAGCGTTGCCCATGACGATCGCCTCGACCGCCATCACCGCGAACAGCGGGATCTTCACCCATTTCTTGCGGTTGGCGAAGATCAGCAAAATCCCTTCCGCGGCAACCAAGGCGATTTGGTAATAGACGAACCACATCCTGGAATCCACGAAGCGGATCCAGCTTCCCCCGACGATCTCCCCGTTGGCGGAGGTCTCGCCCGCGGTCAGGTAGAAATGCGGCCAATAAGTCAAGCCGTTCTCATTCACAAAGACTTTGTCTTTGAACACCCAAACGGTGAGGAGATAAGTGAAGATCGTGCCAGCCAAAGTCAAAAGCGAGGCGGCCAGCATGAACCAATGCGGTTCGTTCTCGCGGTCATCGAACGCCCAGCAGCCGTAATAGATGATCACCGGGATCAAGACGAAGAACCAACGGCCATATCCGTTCCCGGAGAAGAGGAAGAAGAAATAGTAGGCCGAGGTGGTGAAAAGCAAAAAGGCGATCAAGGCGACGGCGATCAAATGGCTCCACTTCTTCCTGCGGATCGAGTTCATCAACGCGAGGAAGAAGAGGATGGCAAATAAGGTGTAGCAGAAGATCGACGCCGTCCAAGCATCGTAATGATAATCCGCGCCGCCGATGGATCCCGGATAGGCCAACGGGAGATAAAGATAGTTGCAGGTCGGATAGAAGAACGAGATCAAAGCCATCATCTCGCGGCCAGGGTTCCCGCCGACCGGTTCAAAAATCAGATGGAAGAATTGGCCGATATCTGCCGACTTTAACGCGGCAAGGACGGCATCGAGGTAGAAACGGCCGATTGAGACGGTTCTTCCCGAAAGGGAAGATTCTCTGACGGAGGGCAGCAGTACCCAGGCCGAGGTCATGATGCCGATCGCAAAAGCGGCGACCCCTAAGCCCATCACGAAGAGATTCTGCTTCCAGTTTCTGGTTTTAAGCGTCTGGAAGAAACGGAACAAGGCGTACATCACGCCGAAGACGCACATCGGAACAAGCAAGAAGAAGCAAGTGATGCCTTCAAAGAAGAGGCCCCAGACAAGATGGTGGATCTTCCGTTCGCGGATGACCTTTTCAAGCCCCCAAAGCACCAATGGCATATAAGTGACGGCCGAGACGAAGCTTGGGAAGCCGACCATGAAGTTCATGAACCCCGAGAAAGCGCAGGCGACCGCGCCTAAACGCGCCGTCCACTCCTGGATGCCCATGTACTTGAGATACCCGCGCATCAAAAGAGCGCAGGTGATTAGCTTGGCGAATGTCATCACCGCCGTCATCTGGGGAATCCAGCTGCGCGGGAAGAGGATCATCGCGATGACGAAGGGGTCAAATAGGCCATAATAGGCATTCGAACCGATATTATCGGTTCCAAGGAAGGTCTGATGGTCGTAAAGCTTAAAATGCCCGCTGGCGAAGAAGTCGTGCCAAGTATCCCAATAGTCATAGTAGAAGGGCACGTACTGAAGCTCGTAGTCCCAGCCATAAAGTTGGGTGAAATGATTGGTGAATAACGAATAAGCCGCCCAGCCGATCGATAAGATCAAAAGGAACAAGACGAAGTAGAAAAGCGATTGCGCGCTGAAAAGGAACGGAACGTGTTTCCGCAGCCAACCCTTCAATGGGCCGTCTGGTTTACGTATTTTGGAGCCCGAATTCGCGTCAATGGGTGCCTCGGATTCCTTGGCGACTACTATCTTCTCTTCTTCGACGGACATTGATTATTTTGCTGCTTCCCCATTATCGGCCAAGCCAACTACGTCATCGACCGGCATCGCGAAGACGATCCCTTGGCCTTTGCTATCGATCCCAGCTTCCTTATTGATGTTCGACATCACGGTGTCAGAAAGCTCCGCGGGGATCAAAATCATGGCGATTTCCTTCTCCGGAGTGATGACGACCCCAAAGAACTTCTCAATATCTTTGTTGCCCGTGCCGCGGCCCTTGATGATCGTGCCGCCGCGGGCGCCACCGGCTCTAGCGGCATTCATGACCAAGTCCGAATAGCCGTTATTCACGATGGCGAAGACACAGACATACTCTCTCTTCACGGCGTTGGTTACAGTGTTCATAGCAAGGGCCTCCTTACGGTCTTTCTTTTTGACGATGCGGTCATATGTTTGCTTATTAGCAAGCATTTTATAGATGGAGACGCCGGCGATGGCGTTAATGGGAACGAAGAAGGAGACGCCGCGGGCATAGACCGAGACGCGGAAACGCTCCTCAAGTTCGTGGCGGAGCCCCCACCATTGGTCCTTGCGGAGGATCCCGAACAAGATGTGCTTCTGGCCGTCATCGATGCCGAGGGCTTCGTAGAATTCGCTGGGCGAGGTGCCGCGACCATGGGTGCGCACCACGATCGCGCACTCGTGCTTCTTGAGTCGCTCCTCGATCGCAGGGGCTTGACCCTGGCTTACGACCGTAACGGTCAGGCCGAGGCGGATCAACTCATGGTTCTCTTCATAAGGCGTGAAGAATTCGGCCATTACGCAACCTCCTTCCCGAAGTGAATGATCTGGTCATCGTTCTCTTCGACGATTCTGCTCCGCGCCCTCCGATAGAGAATCGCGGTTTTGACTTGGACATATAGTCCAACGAGCTGCAAAACGATAAGCGGCATCATCGCGACCATCGCGACAAGGCCAAAGCCGTATTGATAGACATGCCCGGTGTTCACGGAGTCACCGCCGCTAAGCTCGCTATAAGCGAAGCCGATGCAAAAGGGCAAAACGAAGGTCGAAGTCATTGGACCGGAGGCGACGCCGCCGGAGTCAAAAGCCATTGCGGTGTAGATCTTCGGAACGACGAAGCTCAAAGCCATCGCGATGATGTAACCCGGGATCAGGTAATACATAAGATCAAACTGGAAATAAGAACGAATGACCGACAAAACGACAGCGGCTCCAATGGAAAGCGCGAGAACAACCAAAACCATGTTGCGTTTGATCGCGCCTTCGGAAACCGTTTCAATCTGCTTGGCCAAAACATGGACGGCAGGTTCGGCGAAAACGCCGAATAAGCCGAAGAGGCCGGCTAGAATCAACGCGGCCGGGAAGAGCTCTTGGTGCCCGCCCAAGGATTCACCGACTTTGGAAGCTAAAGGCTTAAAGCCGGCATTGACCGCGGCCAAAAGAGCGACCAAGCCAACATAAGCGTAAATCAAGCCGATGAAGATTCGAGCAAGCTTCAAGGGCGGGAGGCGAAGGAAGATCAAATCGTAAACCAGGAAGAAGATGGCGATCGGTAAGATGGCAAGGCCAACATCCAAGAGGCAGTCGATGGCAATAGAACCAAGGTTCGGCCAAAAATCGCTATTGATCGCGGTAAGCATATGGTGGGATTCGAGGATCTCTGGATTGACGAAACGCGCCAAAACCATGACCGCGAGGATCGGGCCGATGCTGCAAAGGGCGGTCAAACCGAAGGAATCGTCGCCCGAACGGGCACCTTGTCGGTTGGCGGCGATGCCAACGCCAAAAGCGAGAATGAACGGAACGGTGACTGGGCCGGTCGTGACGCCACCGGAATCAAAGCAGATCGGAAGTAGCCGCGGATCGACCAAATAAGCCAGCATGAAGACCAGGCCATAGAAGACGATGAAGAAAATGTTGAGGGGCTTGCGGAAAATGATGCGGAGGACGCCAATCACCAAGAAGAGGCCGACCCCAAGGCCGATGGTCCAAATGACAAGCGGAGGAGAGATGCCGTCTAATTGGCCGGAAAGAACCGTCAAATCGGGTTCGGCGACCGTGACGAATACGCCGAGGACAAAAGTCATCGCGATGACGAGAAACAATTTGCGTTTTTTCAACACCGACCCGCCGACCAATTCGCCGATCTGGGTCATCGATTGATCCGCACCGGCGGTAAATAAGCCAAGCCCGATGGCGATGAGGACCGCGCAAACGGAGAAAGCGATGAATTCCTGATCGGTTATATAACTTCCTTCGGGCAGCCCCGCGAACACCCAAACACCGAATTTTTCCAGCAGGTATAGGACTAAAACAACCAAAAAGATCGGCAAAGTCGACAAGAAGGAATCAAGGAATTTCCCGAACCAATACCTAACCATGGTTCACCTGGCCTTTCTGGCGATAAGGGGCGCGCTTTTGGGCTTTCTTGATTTTGGTGACCGCCTTGGACTCGCGGGCATAGGAATGCGGTTTGCTCACTTGCTTCTCCACCGCTTTCGCGCCCTTCCCATAGAACATTTCCTTAAAGGAGGAGGGCATCGGGGCGACGAACTTCATTTGCTTCCCGTTGAGCGGGTTGGTCAGCGCGAGCTCATAAGCATGAAGGCCAAGCCTCCCTAAAGGGTTGGATGGCTCGCCATATTTGTCATCGCCGATCACATAATGGCCGCGGTGACCGAGCTGGACGCGGATCTGATTCTTTCTTCCAGAGTCGATATTAACGTCGAGCAACGAATAATCGCCTTTTTCTTCCATGACCTCATACGAGGTGATCGAAAGTTTGCCTTTGACTTTGTTCTGGCTGACATAGACCAAGTTCAAGGAGTTCTGCTCTAGATAATCCTTAAACGTCGCCTTCTTCTGCTCCATTTTGCCTTCGACGATCGCGTAGTAGCCGCGTTTATGGACGATTTCCTGCCAGGCTTTTTGATAAGCTTCCTTGACTTCGAAGCGTTTGGCGAACATCAAAACGCCGGAAGTGTCCTCGTCCAAGCGGTGGACGACGAAGATCCGGGCTTTAGGATCCTTTTGGCTGACATATTCGGAAACCATTCGATAGGCCGTTTTCCCTTTTTCGCGGTCCGAGGCAATCGAAAGCAAGCCTGACGGCTTATTGATGACCAAGATGTCGTCGTCTTCGTAGATGATCGGCAAATCGGCACGGCTTCTTTTCATGATCCGCCTCTTAGAAACCAAAACCTCATCTTCTGGATAAAGCTTGAAATTGAATTGGGTAATCGGGGCGCCGCCGACGGAAACCTGCTGATTGGCGAGGATCCGCTTTACGGTGTTCCGCGATTCATTCGGCATCTTCTCCAGTAAAAAAAGCAGAAGCTCCGTCTCCTTCTTCACCTGGAATGTCTTGACCTGGCTTGGGTCGATGAGGCCTTTTTGCGGCCGATTTCTCTTTTGATCGTTACGATTCATAAAGACTATTGAATGATAATTCAAAAGTCTTCTTTAAGATAGTCGAGAAGTTCCAAAAAGTGCGTTTTCGCATCTTTTTGACCCAAATCATACAAAGAGTTAAGAGCCTTCTTGCTGCGCGTGGCCACGCTGACGCGGGGCGGACGGGAGGGATAGAGCACGAAAGCCTGGCCGGTTTCGCCTAAGCGATCGACTTCATCCATGTCGGCATTATAGGTGGCATGCCATTTGCGGAAGGCCTCCACGAATTCGGGGTATTTCTCGACATAACGTTGCATATAAAGCGGGAGTTTCTCGGAATCGGGGTCTTTTCGATACCCTTTTGGCTGGGTGCAGATGATGACGATCTTCTTAAAACCGTCTTCCAAGGGTTTGCGGAACGGGATGGCGCAAGCCACGCCGCCATCGCAATAAGGCTCCCCGCCGACCATGACGGGTTTGCGGATCATCGCCGGCAAAGATGCCGAGGCGGCAACGCCGTCTAAGAATTCTTCCTGGCTTTTTTCGAAATACGCCGGCTTGCCGCTTTTAAACGAAGTGCAGGCGCAAAAAAGGCGAACCTGCGCGGAATAAAAGGCATCCCAATTGAACGGAAGTTCTTTTGGAATCTCGTGGAATAGGTACTTGAAATCGAAGAACGTCCCGCGGGTCAGATAGTTGGTCAAAGATGCAAAGCGGATGCGCTGCATATGGACCATCGTGATCTGCTTGTTCCTTCCTTTGTCGCCCGAAATATAGCCGCAGGCATTCAAAGCGCCGGCAGAAGTTCCAATGACATACGGGAAAGAAATGCCCTTTTCCATAAAGACGTCCAAAACACCGGAAGTATAGATCGCACGCGTTCCGCCGCCTTGAAGAACAAGGGCTACATTTTTGTTCATAGAACAATTATAAACGATATCCCCCAACAAGGGCGATTAAATGTAGGATTCAACGACAACCTTGATGGCTAAGCCGAGCAAAACCAATCCGCCGATGATGTCGGCGATCTCGTATTTGCCGCGGAATAGTTTCTGAATCCACTTGCCGCCGAACAACCCGACGAGGGAAACCAAGAAAGACACCAAGGTGATGATACCGAAGCAAATATAAATCTGATAATCGAGGCCAGCGGCGGCTTCGATTTCCAAGGTAGAACGGATGGCGATACCCACCGCAAAAGCGTCGATGGAATCCGCAACGCCTTGAAGAAGCACCGAACCAACCGTGAAGTTTTTGGGTTTGCTGGTCTCCGGTTTCACCAAGGCGCGGATGCCGTCGAAGATCATCTTGCCGCCAATCAAGACCAATAAACCAAACGCCACCCAGTGGTCGATGTCCTTGATGTACTCATAGAAGGTCTCGCCGAGCAAAAAACCAATCAGCGGGAACAGGCCTTGGAGAACACCGAAGACGCCGGCGATGAAAAACGCCTTCCGTTTATTGAGGTCTTGGAAAGTCAGCCCGTCAGCGATGGAAAGCGCGAGGCAATCCATCGATAATCCGAGGCCTAAAAGGGATGCGGTTAAGAGCCACCCCACTATTTATCTTCCCCCGAGAATTTGAGAATATCCCCGTAAAGATCCACTCTTCTATCGCGAAATACGCCCCAATCGACGCGTTCTTTGTTGATGGTTTCTAGGTCGAAGGAAGCGAGCAGGATGTCCTCGTCTTCCCTACCAAGTTCAGCGACTTTTTCGCCATGCTGATCGGCAATGAAGCTGGAGCCAAAGAACTTCATCGAGCTCTTTCCTGCCTTTTCAACGCCGACGCGGTTGGAAGCCAATAACGGCATGATGTTGGCCGCCGCATGGCCGCGCATCGTATTCTGCCAATGGACCTTGGAGTCCTTCGGGAGGATCGGTTCGGAGCCGATCGCGCTCGGGTAAAGGAGAATCTCCGCCCCATGGAGGGCCATGATCCTCGCGGCTTCCGGAAACCATTGATCCCAGCAAATCGCGCAACCAACCATCCCGGCCGCGGTCTTGAAGACCTTGAAGCCGGTATCGCCAGGGCTGAAATAGAATTTCTCTTCGTAGCATTCCCCGGTCGGGATATGGCTCTTCCGATAAATCCCCAGGATCGTGCCATCGGCATCGATCATCGCCAGAGAATTGAAGTAAGCCGGACCGCTCTTCTCAAAGAAAGAAAGCGGAAGGACGATATGGTATTTCTTGGCCATTTCTTGAAAATGGCGGAGGGTTTTGGAATCTTTGGCGTTTTCCGCGAGGGCAAACTTGTCATAGTCTTCGACTTGGCAGAAATAAAGATTCTCGAACAGCTCCGGCAAAAGCAGCAAAGCGGCGCTCTCCTTGGCGGCTTTCTCGATCATCCGATCGGCTTTTTCGATGTTATCCTCGTAAACGGCGCTCATGGAGAACTGGGCCAACGCGAATTTTCTTTCCATTATTCTTCCTCCGGGACTTGCATGGTGATGCAGTGGATGTTCCCGCCGCCCAATAGGATCTCGCGGGTATAGATTTGATGGATCTTCTTCTCAGGGAAGAGGGCTTCCATCTGCTCATAAGCGAGCTTATCTTCCTTCACGCCAAAGGCGGGGAGGATGACGAAGTCCTTTCCTTGATAGAAGTTGACGTAACTGGCCGCCAAGCGGCTGCTTTCCTTGCGTTCCTTAGCTTCATAATGGCCTTTATGGATCGTCTTCGATTCTTCTTTGGTCGAATAAAGGGCGGGGGAAGGAACAAGGATCTTATGGATTTCAAACGGCCTTCCTTTGGCATCGGTCGTTTTCTTCAACGCCCGATAGGTCGCTTGACAGTATTTGTATTGGGGGTCGTCTTTGTCTTTCGTCCAGGCCAAGCAGATGACACCCGGCCGCACGAAAGCGACCATATTATCGATGTGCTCATTCGTCTCGTCGAGATAGATTCCGTGCGGAACCCAAACGACTTTTTCGACGCCGAGATAGGTTTTTAAGGTTTCCTCAATCTCCTCTTTGCTGAGGGTGGGGTTGCGGCCAGAGGAGAGCAAGCAGGCTTCGGTGACGATGCAGGTCCCTTCGCCGTCAACGGCGATCGAACCGCCTTCTAAGACGAAGTCCGAAAGCGAATAGGAAACGTATTTATAACGCTTGGCGAACACCGCGCCGAGGCGGTCGTCGTCTTTGTAGTTGCGGTAAAGGCCGTCCACTTCGCCGCCCCAAGCGTTAAAACGGAAGTCGACCGCGCGGACCGTTTTGCCTTTTTTGACGAAAAGGGCCATGTTGTCCCGCGCCCAAGCGTCGTTGTAGCGGATGTTGAGCAGCTCGAGGTTATTTATGCCATCGAATAACGGGGCGACTTTCTCGAAAATCGTCGGATGGATGCCGACAATCACCTTTTCGTGCTCGGCGATCGCCTTGATGACTTCGCGGTAAGCGAGTTGGGCGGGAAGCCCTCCTTCGCGCCAGGTATCTTTGCGATAAGGCATCAGGATCACGGTTTCTTTGTGCTCCGAGCCTTCGAAAGGCATTCGGAAACCATCGGCCAACGGCACGGTTTTCCGGTTGGTGTAATAGTCTTCTAAACGTTTTTCGTATTTTGAGAAATAACGCCATTTCTCGTTATCGATGACGTTGTAGCCTTTCGGGTAACTGCGAAGGATGGTGATCCCCGTCGATTCATAACGCTTCACGCGGCGGATCAACTCTTTCGTCCAGACTTCGCCCGGGCAGATCAAAGGGATGCCCGGCGGGTAGATCATGACCTGTTCTTTGGAGATCATGCCGTCGCATTCATCGATCGGCACGACTTTTCCCGTTGCGTGGAAGGCAACACGCGGCCGAACCAGCATATAGGGGAAGGTGGCGTCGAAACGATGCAGAGGATAAACGACGTTTTTGCGGTAATGCTTCTTTGAGATGTCTTTTAAGGCGGCGATCAAAGCGTCGACGTGCTTTTTCTTGGTCCCGATCGCGAAAATGCAAAGAACCGCGTAGGTTTCCGCTAATTCGAACTGGACGCCATACTCTTTTTTGGCCAGGTAATAAAGATCAAAGCCGGAGATATCCAGTTTATCGAGCTCAATAACGATGCGGGTTTCGTCATAATCAAACGCGCCGTGTTTCCGGAAGTGATCGCTGTCGGCGACCCGGAAGCCAGGGATCTTATTGATTCTTTCTTTGGCGCATTGGGCAAGCTGATACGCCTCTTTCTGGGCCTCTTTCCCTTTGGTGACCATGAATTCCCTAGCAGCGTCCAAGGAAGCCATCAATAAGCTGGAGGGAGAAGTGGTATTCAAAATATTCAGGGATTTCTGGATCTTATAACGGGAAAACATCTCGGTATGGGCCAATAAGACCGAGCTTTGGGTCAAAGACCCACCGGTTTTGTGGAAGGAGACCGCGGCCATATCGGCCCCGGCATCCATCGCGGTGATTGGGGTGCAGCCGGAATGGAAATAGAAATGGGCGCCGTGGGCTTCGTCCACCAAAACGGCCATATGATGCTCGTGGGCGAATTCGACGACTTCCTTCAGATCGGTAACCGCGCCAAAGTAAGTCGGATTGATGATCAAGACCGCTTTGGCGGAGGGGGAGCGGAGAATCGCCCGCTTGAAATCGTCCACCGACGGCTGATTCGCGATCTCTAGTTGGCCATCGATCTCCGGCATCACGTATTCAGGAACCGCGCCGGAAAGGATCAAGGCGTTAATGACGGATTTATGGACGTTTCTTGGCAAAATGATTTTTTCCCCGGCTCGGCAGGCAGTCATGATCATCGCGATGATTCCGCTCGAGGTGCCGTTGACCAAGAAGAACGCTTCGTCCGCGCCGCAGGCTTCGGCCATCAGCTCTTCGGCTTCGAGGATGACGCCGCGAGGGTTCGCGAGGTTATCCATGCCGATCGGCGCATTGACATCCAAAAGATAGGCTTGGCGCCCGATCAATTTGGTGAAATCGTTCTCGATATTGCCCATATGATGTCCTGGGACATCAAAAGGCGAAACGTTTTCGCTCACGTATTTTTTCAACGCTTCGACAAAGGGGGCTCTAAGCTGATCGTTTTTTTCCATTGCGGCAAATAGAATACGCTTCTCGTTTTATCACTACAAGGAAGGCTTATGCCTTCTTATTGAGAAAATCGACCATCGCCCCATTCACTTGCCTCGATTCAGGGAGCTCGGCAGCAATGATGTTGTGGACATGGGCGATTTTCTTATCTCTGGTTTCCAGAAAGACTTTTTCGTATTCGATGCCGAGTTCTTGGCAATCATCCTCGAGAAGAACAACGTTTTCCTTTAGGAAGTCGTTATAGCAGCTTGAGAAGAATAGCGGGATGCTAAGCGACTTAAGGTTTGCCCTCGGATCAAGATACGGGATAAGCTCTTTGTCGTTCACCGCTTCGCCAAACATCCGGAGGCGTCCGGCTTTGGTGAAGTTGCCATTGATCGCTTTTTGGAAATCGTAGACCGGGCAATTGATCAAAACACATTTTGGCTTGGGCAAATTCGCATCCATGCCCCACTTATTTTTCAAATTTTCGTCGCAGAGGATCTCCGCGAAAAGCAAAGCGAAGTGCCCGCCGGCGGAATCTCCGGTAATCGCCCAAGAATCCCCGGCGATTCCTAACTCTCCTTCGTGGGCTTTGATGTAATGAAACATCGCGGCCAGGTCTTGGACCTCGGTCTTAATATCCGTTTTCGCTTTCTTTTCGACGTAGCGGTAGTCCCCGCAAATCACATCGTAGCCTTCTTCGCGGAAAACTTGGGCGAAGGGATAGTTATTCCTCCGCCAGCCATGGAGATAGGCTCCGCCGTGGATGTCGATGAGCAAAACGTTCTTCCGCTTTTCCGGATCTGCCCGGAACAAGTCAAAGTGCTGCCTTTCCGCAGGGTTCTCAACATAAGGTACATCGAAAGAAAACAAGGGATTATCTGGCTTTTTGAATGATTTGAGGAACGGACGTTCCGAACGATCCATCAGCATGATCGTAATGCCGAGCATCGGCGAAGATATTTTCATTTCAGCCCTCCAAAATGCTCAAATGCGAGTTTGATTCCATCTTTATGCGCCGGGGCGGTGACAAAAGTCGCCTTTTTCTGACAAGCGGGGTCGCCATCGCCCATGATCACGAGCTCTTGGCAATATTCCCCCATGGAAAGATCGGGTTCTGAATCGCCAAAGGCGATTGCCTCCTCTTTTTTAATGCCATAGTAATCAAGGATCGCTTTGCAGCCGAGGCCCTTGCTCCGATCAAGAGACAGCGCGATATCCGCGCCGAATTCCTGGAAACGGTTCAGGATCAAAGGGGGAACCGCTCGCCGGACGATCTCATCATATTGCGCGGGGGCGAAAAGCAAAGCGCCGTTCACTCTTTCGCCGCGATATTGACGAACGCGGGGAAGCGGATCGATAAAAACGGAATGATAGGCGCGAACATAGTCGTTGACCGGCGTTGCCAAATAACGAGAACGCGGGGCCAGAATCTCCAAACCCAAACCGTTTTCCTTGCATACCTGAATGAGTTTTCTAATCAAAGAAGGCGGGGTGGTCTCATTTTTGAGGATTTTATGATCGGCAACCGCAAAGCCGCCGCAGAAAGCAATATAGCCATCCCAGCTGATGCCTAGGTGGAAGGTGCCGAAACTGCGAATCAGGTCGAAACAACGCGCGCTTGAGATGAAAACCTTGCCGCCTTGGGCCTGAAAGGCCTTGATCGCATCAAGGGCAGAGGGGACGAAACGCATCGTTTTATAGTCGAAGAGCGTATTGTCGATGTCGAAGAAAGCCGCTTTAAACTTCATTCGTTCACCTCATCATAGGCGTGGACGAGCTTCCGATTGGCTTCTGCCACTTCTTTTCCATCGACCTTGATGACTGCCCGGTCGTAGGTGATTAAGCCATTTACTTCTTCCTCCACGTCGCTTAACTGGGTCAAAACAGAAGCTGACAAGCCTTCCTTTACCAAAGGTAAAGCATGCTCAGTCAAAAGCGAAACGATGCCTTTTGAAAGCGAAGGGAGATCTTTGAATCCGCGATAACCAAAGGCTTTCGGGGCGAAAGAATGGTCCTCGACGCGGCAGGAATAACCGCCGAATTCGGTCAAAGACAGGATTCTCCGCCCATCGTTTTTAAGCCGCGGCTTCTTGAAATAGATGTGATGGGAGCAGAAATCGCCCACACCTTGGTCAAACCAGCCAGAATTGGCATCCACCAAATGGGTGGAATCCAAAAGCATCAGCAAATCGAGGTTTTTGATCGTATCAAACTGGCCCCAGCCCTCATTGAATAACGTCCAAATGGCGATGCAGGGGTAATTCACCAACGCATTAACGGTTTCGGGAATCTCGTTGACGAAATGCTTCCTGGAATCCGCGTTTCCGCGGCCAAGGATTTTCTGCTTTTTGGGGTCTTTATCATCTTCTTGCCAAACGATGAAAGGCCGCAGGTTGATAAAGAGTTTTTTATAGGGCGAGCCACCATTCACAAAGTCTTGGATCACGACGATTCCAAGGCGGTCGCAATGATAATACCAACGCCGTAATTCAAGTTTGATGTGCTTGCGGATCATATTGAAGCCAAGACGCTTGATCAACTCGATGTCGTCGACCATCGCTTTCTCGCTGGGCGGGGTTAATCCACCATCTGGATAATAACCCTGATCCAAGACACCGGAAAGGAACAATGGACGGTTGTTCAAAGCGAAAATCTTATGTCCGTTCACTTCCGTAGAAGAAATCTTTCGCATCGCAAAATAGCTCTTGGCCTCATCCTCGTTGACCCGGATCTTCAAATCATAGAGGAACGGGTCGTCGGGGCTCCATGGATGGAAGGAATCCGCGAGGTCGATCGTCACATCGCCTTTCTCGTCCAGTTGGCCTTCTCCCACAAGGGAGCCATTGGCAAAGGCCTGAACCTTGGAAGAGGATATAAAACCTTTAAAATTGACATGGATAAAGACGTTTTTGCGGTCAAAATTCGGAATTGTGCGGAATCCTAAGATATATTCTTCAGGAATCTTTTCCATCCAAACCGGCTGCCAAATTCCTGAGGTCGGCGTATACCAGATACCGCCGTTTTGATTCATTTGCTTGCCGCGCGGATAGATTTCACTATCGGTGTCGTCCATCACTTCGACCCACAATTCGTTGTCGCCGGGGACGAGGTTCTTCAGGATTCCAGAAAAGGGCGTATAGCCGCCTTCGTGGTGGCAAACAAGCATTCCGTTCAAATAAACATAGCAAATCTGATCCACCGCATCGAAATGGAGCAAATAGAGCTCTCCGTTATAGTTTTCGGGCATCGTGATGATGCGGCGATAATGGAGATGATCGTTCTTCTTTACGCGCCTTTCGATGCCGGAAAGCGGGGTCTCAACCGCAAACGGAACGACGATTTTTAAGTCGTATTTCGCCGGCGGATTTTGGTTCTGATCGATCGCGAAATCCCATTCGCCGTTGAGGCTGATGAAACCGGGGCGCTCAAAGATCGGATTTGGGTGCTCTGGCAAGACGGAGGCGGGGTCTAGCTTAAGGCCTTCTTCGGTAAACATGATGCCTAATTTTAACCTTTACGCGCGTATTAGGGTACAATTAGACCATGAATCTTCCATCAATCCAAAAATATGTTGGCTTAGAGAAAGCCGATGCCTGGATCCTCGTCGATTATGAGTGCAAGAATCCGGTGATGAATGCCTTGCTCGGGCCGAAAATGCTGACCAGGAAAATCTTCATGGTCATTCCGGCGACCGGAAAGCCCTATCTCATCGTCCATTTCATCGATACCGTCTATCTAAAAGATGAGGAGACCCAGAGAAACTTCGATTTAAAGGTCTATAAGACCTGGCGCGAGATGCTCGCGTTGGAAAAAGAGCTCTTCTCCGGCTACAAAACCGTATTAATGGATATCTCCGAATATGGTTTGCTGCCCCGCGTTTCCCTCGCGGATTGGGGTTCCGTGGAGTATGTCCGCTCTTTAGGAACGGAAATCAAACCAAGCGCGAACGTCCTTCAGCGCATCACCGCGGTTTATTCGGAACGCGCCTATAAACTTCAGCTTCAGGCGGACGAAATTGCTCTAAGGATCAAAGACGAGGCGTTTGCCAAGATCAAAGAGCTCATCGAAAAGCATGGGGAGACCGATGAATTCGAAATGCAGCAGTTCATCGCCAAGCGTTTCCATGAAGAAGGCATGGTTTATGACGACCCACCTTTGGTGGCAATCGGCAAAAATGCCAGCGACCCCCACTACTCCCCCAGTGAAAAGATCCACGACAAGATCCATGAAGGCGATCTCGTTTTGATCGATATGTGGGCGAAAATGGACGATCCAGAAGGAGTTTATGCCGACATCACCTGGATGGGCTATGTCGGAAAGGAAGTCCCCGCGGTCTATGTCGACCGTTTCAATATCGTAAAAGCCGCGCCGCCAGAGACGCGGTTATCGCGTTCTTGAAGAAAGAGATTCCCCTTCGCCCCGTCATGGCTTATGAAGCCGATGACGTTGCGAGAAAAGTGATTAGCGATGCCGGCTTTGGCGATTACTTCGTACACCGCGTAGGTCACAACATCGCGGTTGATGTCTCGCCGCATGGCCCGGGCGCCAATTTGGACGATTTCGAATCAAAGGATACCCGCTTGCTCTTAGAGGGAACGAGTTTCTCGGATGAGCCAGGGATCTACGCGCCAGACTTCGGGGTTCGGAGCGAAACCAATCTCCACATCCGCAATGGAAAACTCGAGGTTGTCGCGGGGCTACAAGACGCAATCATTCCTATCCTAAAATAAAGGCCTTAAAGGCCTTTTTAATTGCTCATCCGTTTCAGGATCTGGCTGACTTCCGCCATCTTTTCGTCGAGCTCCGCTTGGCCTTTGGCTTCACGGACGCAGGATTCAAGGTGGGCGGTAATGACATCATTATTGGCTTTCTTCAGTCCGGAGATCGCCGCAAGCAATTGATTGGAAACATCAATGCAATAAGCGTCATCGTCAATCATCGCCAAAATACCATCGAGTTGACCCTTAACGATCGCAATCTGGTGTTTAACCTTCTTATGGTCCGCTTTCATTTTATTCAAGTCCCTCAAACCGATAGCCCGCTTCTTCCAACGCTTTGGAATAAGTCTCAGCAGAAAGCGGTTCTTCGACTTTTAAAACCGCCTCGTTTTTCTTTAAAGAAACGTCCGCTTTCAAAACGCCGGGAAGATTTCCTAAGACTTTGCCCACCATGCGGACGCAGCCCTCGCACATCATCCCGCCGACTTTGATTGTTTGCTTTTTGCTCATTGTGCAACCTCCTGTTTCTCAGTCTTTTTAAAGAAACGCAAACGCAGTGCGTTCAAAACAACTGTGACGGAAGAGATCGACATCGCGATCGACCCATACATCGGCTGCATCGAAACATAGGGGTACGCTACCCCCGCAGCAAGGGGTATTAAGAGCACATTATAAAGGAACGCCCAAAGAAGATTTTCTTTAATGTTCATTACAACTTTATGGCTGAGCCTTAAAGCAGCCGCAACATCGGAGACATCGCTTTTCACCAAGACGATATCCGCGGCGTCGATCGCCACGTCGACCCCTGCTCCAATGGCGATGCCAACGTCGGCTTGCGTGAGTGCTGGAGCGTCATTGACTCCATCTCCGACAAAGGCGACCTTCTTGCCCTGCTCCTGGAGTTTCTTCACTATATCCGCCTTATCTTTGGGCAAGACTTCGGCGAATAGATCATCGATTCCAAGCTGATTGGCAATCGCTTGAGCGGTTTTCTTATTATCGCCAGTGACAATCGAAATTTTCTTTCCTTGATTCTTTAGGGTTTCTAAGCCGGTTTTCGTGCTTTCCTTGATTGGATCTCCAACTGCGAAGATAGCGACGAGTTCCTTGCCTTTTGCAAAATAGACGACGGTTAATCCCTGTTCAGACAACCGGTTGAAATCTTCGTCTGCAAAGCCAACCTCAACCCCTAAGCCTTCCATCAATAAACGGTTCCCAATCGCGTAGTCATTTCCTTGAATCCCTTTGCCAGGAACGTCTTCAAATCCCGGGACTGCAAAGAGGTCTAAACCACGTTCTTTTGCCAGGGTTAAAAATGCATTAGAAATGGAATGTTCAGAATATTGTTCTAAAGAAGCGGCCATTTGGATCGCTTCCGCCGCTCCCCCGTGGAAAACGCGGCTATCGACCACTGACATTTCACCCTTGGTGAGCGTCCCTGTTTTATCGAAGAGAACTAGGCCGATTTTCTCTAATCGTTCAAAAGCTTCTGCCGACTTGATCAGGATGCCGTTTTCCGCGCCTTTTCCCGTTCCGACCATGATGGCGACCGGCGTAGCCAAGCCAAGCGCACATGGGCAGCTGATGACCAAAACGGTGATCGCAAACCGTAACGACATTGAAACCGCGTTGCTGTTTGTAGGCGTGGCAACCGTTCCCGTCTCAAATAGAATCATCCAAATCGCAAAGGTCACGATGGAGAGACCGATGACCGCTGGAACGAAGATCAATGAAATGCGGTCCGCCAGTCTGGCGATCGGTGCTTTGGATTCGCTGGCTTCCTCCACCAAGCCAATGATCTGGCTGATGGTCGTGTCTTTTCCAACCGAAGTAACCTTGAAGCGGAATGAGCCATTCCGGTTAATGGTTGCCCCAATTACCTTATCCCCGGCAGTTTTATGGACTGGCAAGGATTCACCAGTAATCGCGGATTCATCGATGTTTCCGCTTCCTTCGATGATGACTCCGTCGGTTGGAATGCTTAAGCCCGGCTTCACCATCACGATATCGTCGACTTGAAGGGTATCCGTGAGGACTTCTTTGACTTCGTCGCCCACCACCAAATACGCGGTGTCGGGCGTTAAGGCCATCATGTCGGCAATCGAGGCGGTTGTTTTGTTCGTGGCCTTCTTTTCGAAGTATTTTCCTATGGAAACGAACACCAAAATCATAGCCGCGCTTTCGACGTACATGTTCATCCAATACATGTGGACCGCTTCGTGGTTGCCCTGGACGGCGCCCACGATCATCATCAGGTAGCCAAAAACGCTGTATAGGAGCGAAAGCGTGCTGCCTAAGGCAATTAGGCTATTCATGTTCGGATGAAGCTTAAACAGGCTTTTAAAGCCCGAAACGAAGTAATGGAACTGCAAGATCGCGATGGGGATGAAGAACGCGAACTGAAGCGCGACCGAAATCAAAGCTTCCGTCACAAAATTCGGGTCGGAGGCGGACATGAAGCCGTTTCCATATTCATGAAGCAGCATGCCGCCCATCGAAACGACCATCAAAACAACCAGTAAACCCAAGGAAACCAATAGGCGGACTAAGCGGTTATGAAGTTCTCGCTCCCGCATCTGCTGGATTTTTTTGATCGACTCGTTGACGAAAATGCTCGCGCCATAACCGGCGTTCTTCACGGCTGAGATGATCTGCTCATCGGAGGCTTTCTGCTCATCGAACTCAACGACCATATTGTTCGCTAAAAGCGAAACGTTGGCCTCTTTGACCCCGTCCACCTTGCACACAGCCCGCGTGACATTGGCCTGGCAGGCCGCGCACATCATTCCCGTAACGTTGTATTTGCGTTTCATTGATACCCCCCTGGGGTGTCTTATTATAGGCGCGAACGGGCCCAACAAGCAAACGATATGAAAAAAGGAGGCAAAGCCTCCTTTGCGATGCAAAATCCAAACTAAGCAATCTTAGTCAATGGAAATCGCGTGGGATGCAGCGACCTTTTCGGGGTTTTCTTTCGGGAAAGTGATGGTGAGAACTCCGTTCTCGTAAGCGGCCTTAACCGCTTCTTTTTCGACGTCGCCGACATAGTAGCTGCGGAAAGCTTTGCCGGAGAAACGCTCACGGGAGATGAATTCGCCTTTTTCTTCTTTGCTGCGGTTGACTTCCGCAGAGATGGTCAGATAACCGTCTTCCAGGTTGAGGTGGATGTCCTTCTTGTCGAAACCAGGGAGTTCCACGGACATTTCATAATTGTCCTTGAGCTCTTTGATGTCGGTCTTCATCTGAAGGCTTCCGAAATTCTTGCTCGCTTCAAAGAACGGGGCGAAGAAAGGATCCCAAAGATTGTAGGTCCTGCAGTTGTTGGTAAGTTCACGATTCATAGTTTTGCCTCCTTGTGTTTGGCACTCTGCACACCTAAGTGCTAATCCTATGATAGTTCACTTTTTAGCACTGTCAAGCGTTGACTGCTATTTTTTTCAAAAATGTAGTGTTTATCGAAGATAATTTTTCAAACTTTTTTATATTCTATGGTGCTTTTTACCCGTTTCAACACCCGATTGACGGGGTCAAATAGCTCTCCAATTCCTGCTGTTTTCCGCTGAATTGAGGCACCAATATATACCCGCGCACCCCTTTAGACAGCGCGGATTCCTCAATGAGTTTCTCCACTTCGTTGGCGTAGTCATAAAAACAGCCTGAGGGATCGTCGGAGAACCGATCAAAGTAATAAATGATCTTCTGAAAGTCGTCCTGGTCCATCCCCAAATCAAAAGCCACATCCATCGTCGGCTCCTTCGCTTTCCTTTTTAAATAGAATGCCGCGGATAGGATAGAACTCTTTTGAAGGAGGCTCCCATCGACCGGGAATTCGCTGCGGAAACGGTAATAGATCTTCGTGGTTTCGTGAATTAATGAGTTGGCCCGGCTTACAAAATAACAAAGCCCGGCATTTGATTGTTTATTAAGCATTAAAAAGCCTCCCATCACTTAATAGGAGGCAAAACGCTTTTTTGGGCAGTTATTTGGCCAGTTCGGCAAATTTCCCTTGAACATATTCGGCCAGTTCAAAGGGATTTAGCCCAATCTGAAACCCTCTTCTTCCGCCGGAAACATAGATTATATCGAACAATTGGGCGGTTTCTTCGATGAAGGTAGGGAAAGGCTTCTTCATGCCGATCGGCGAACAACCCCCATGGATATAGCCCGTCAAAGGCAAGAGTTCTTTCTGAAGGATCATCGTGATCGCTTTCGTCCCCGCCGCTTTCGCGGCTTTCTTTAGATCCAGTTCGCGGTTCACCGGAACAACAAAGACGAAGTGATTCCGCCTTTCGTCTTGGCAGACCAGCGTTTTAAAGACGGAATCGGGGTCTTCGCCCACTGCTTTGGCGACTTCTTCGCCATTTGTGATTTCCGGGTCGTATACCTTTTCGGTATATACCAGCTTTGCGGCGTCCAATAACCGCATGACGTTCGTTTTATCCACGAGAACAACTATAGGACGAAGAAAAAAGCCCCGCTAGTGCAAGCGAGGCTTTCATTCTTAAGGGAAGGCTTATTTCTTGCCAACGAGGCCGAGAACCGGTTCGCAGGCCGCGCAAAGACCGCCAAGGATGGCAAGGATGCCGCCGATGATCCAGCCAGCGCCAACCCCAACGCCGTCGGGAATGTTATTGACTCCATTCGCGGCGAACCAAGTCGGAACGACGATGAACATGAAGACGCCAGCGACGATGAGCAAACCAGCGGAGCAGAGTTTGATCAATTTGGAGAATTTCTCCAAAGCCTTGATCTTGAGGAGCGGGAGAACGCCATCGCAGATCAAAGCGACGAAGGCGACGAGGACGAAGATCCAGGCGAGAAGAGCGGCCCAAGAGAGGGTGGCGTCTTCGGTGCCGAAGATGGCACTGGTGCCAGCGACGTTGCTGCTGAGATCCCAGCCACCGATGCTTGCGTTATAGACAACGGCGGGGGAAGCAAGTTGGAGGATGAAGGCGATGAGCGCGAAGACGGCCGCGATCAGACCGGAGAACTTAATACCTTTCTTCATTGGAAGATTTCCTTTCTGTTCTATGGTGTTAATTTTACGGATTGCACGCATACGCGCAAGATAAGAACGCCAAAAAACGCAAATTTTGCGATTTTAAGACATAAGGCCGATCATTCCCTTAAGAGCGTCGGCATTGTACTTCAGTTTGCTGGCTTCTTCCGGCTTCAAAGCGCGGACGAGCTCCAACTGAGTTTTTAGATCCTGTAGTTTGGATTCTTTGGGGTAATTTCCATTGGAAAGCACGCTGAGGAGACGGGCTTCGGACTTCCGGGCCTTCTCGAAAGCGCTGGACTCGGCGGGTTTCTCCTGTGGTTTCTTCGCTTCCCTCTTTTTCTCGGGCTCTTTTTTCTTCTCCGCAGGTTTCTTGGCCTTTGGGGCGGCCTTCTTGGGCTTTTCGGGCTCCGCCTTCTCCGCGGGTTCCGCCGTTTTGGCTTTGCTCGCCTTCTTCGGTGTGGCTTTTTTCGGCTCTTCGGGCTTCTTTTCGGGCTCCGGTTTCTTCTTCGGGGCGGCTTTTTCTTTTTTCGGTTCGGCCTTTGGGGCTGGTTTTTCCGCTTTGGCCTTCGTTTTGGCGGGCGCGGCTTCCTTCCGCGCCTTCCTTTCGATCGCCGCCTTGGTTTTCTCGTCGTCAGGAACGGCGACGAGCAACGTGCCTTGCACCGATTCGGTCTGCGGGGTCAGCTTTTCCGCTTTCTTCTTCGGGGCCTTTTTCGGTTCTGCCTTCTTGGGCTTCTCCGGCTCTGGAGCCTTCTCTTCAGCCTTTGGTTCCTCAACAACCTTTGGTTGCGGCTTCAAGAGGGCCAAAGAGACCCGGAAACCTTTGAAAGCGGGTTCTGGCCGCACAAAGAGGCGTTCTTTGTAGGTAACGCCTTCCTTGGAGCCTTCTTTGACCGCCTTGATCAGCAAGGGAAGATCGCTGGAGGTGACATCCATATCGCCGTGGATCTGGGGGATATATTCCACCGAGGGGTCACGGAAAAGGATGCCTTGATAACGCGCGGCGTCGACGATGGCCGCTTCCAAAGAGGGGCCGCTGCCAAAGAAGCCGCGGACCTCTGGTTTCGGCTGAGGTTTTGGCTCTTCTTTTTTAAAAGGAACCTGCTTGGGTTTTTCATTGGTTTTGGATTCGCTCGGCTTTGCCTCGACCGGGGCATCGGCCTTCCTCATTTCCTCCAATAATTGCGCGCTGGAGTATTTGAGGGTGAGCTTCTTTTTGTTTTCGTCTGAAATCTTCCCTAAGAGGGAAAGCTGCGCGGAAATATCGTCCTTTTTCCGCTTGGCAGGACAGTTGGGGTTATGAAGGATCGTCCAAAGCTTCTCATCATGAGACTTGGCTTTGGCGATCAATTCATTCTGGGTATCTTTTTTGGCGGGTTTGGCTTGATAGCCCTGGGCGCCGCCGTCCCGCTGCTCTTGGCGTTGACGATAAGAGGGATATTTGATCTTTTCCCCGCGGTTCACATCGAGAACCCCGGTGGAAAGGATTTTGTAAGTCGCGACTTTCCTTCCGCGTTGGGAATCGAGGAAATTCAACTTGCCCAGATCCTCGGCTAATCCTTTATCTTGCGTAATGACAAGAACCTTCTTGGTGATTCGCATTTGCGACACCGAGACGTAAATCACGTTATCGGCAAAATTCTGATCTTTTTCTTTCTTGGTGAACTCGAATAGTTTGCTGCGCTTGGCTAACTTCAGAATTTTCAATGCCCGCTTCGCCGCGATCCTGAGATCGTCATTGGCCTTGTTCTTGGAATGTTTTTTCAATTCGTCCAGGCATTTGTGATAAACGGTGATTCGAACGTCTTCCCGAAGGTAATCTTTGGCATTGACCAAGATGTCCAAGAATAAGGGGAATCCGTCTTCCATCAGAGAGCAGGTATCCATGATCACGAAGTCGAAACCATTTAAGAGTTTCGCCAGTGATGAGGATTTGTTCTCATCGCTATACATGTTGTTTTGCTTCTTTTCGAAACCTCCTTTGCCCGCATTATACACGAATGCGCAAAGAGGCGCGTGAAAAAGAAAAGGGCCATCAGGCCCCATATTTCTTCAAGAAACGTTCATCGAAGAGCAAATCGCGGTGCTCGGCGGCGGCTTTTTTCTCCGCTTCTTCTTCGATTCTTTCTTGTTTGATCTTTCGATCAAGGCGGGCGCTTTCTTCTTCGTAATGATCGAGGAAAGTATGCATTTCCCCGTGGTTTTTATGGCCGAGAACCATATCGACATTCACATTGGCCCCGGCCTTAAAAAGATTCTTCTCGATGTAGGGCGAATATTCTTCCTTCAACCGTTTGATGAGTTCTTTGGTCATCGCCCGCTTGGAGCCTTCAAGATCCTCCGCGGCGTTTTCGGTGAAGCGGCAGGCACAGCGAATGAAGGTGAGGTCGTTCTCTTTCGCCCAGGCTTTCACATACTCTTCGCGAACCAAATAGAGCGGACGGATCAATTCCATCCCGGCGAAATGATCGGAATGGACCTTGGGGAGCATCGTCTGGAAGCTTCCGGCATTGAGCATATTCATCAATGTCGTCTCGATCACGTCGTCGTAGTGGTGGCCCAAGGCGATTTTGTTGCACCCAAGGCGTTTGGCGATCCGATAAAGCGCCCCGCGCCGCATTTTGGCGCAGAGATAGCAAGCGGGGACGACCGATTCATTGGAAATCGCGAAAATATCGGTCGAAACGATCACCGCGGGTATCTCAAGAATCTCTAGATTCTTCTCAATCTGAGCACGGTTGGCTTCGTTATAGCCAGGATCCATGACCAAATAGGTCACATCGAACGGGAATTTGGTGTAGCGGTGGAGGTGCTTGAACAGCAAAGCAAGCATCATCGAGTCCTTGCCGCCGGAGATGCAGACGCAGACCTTGTCGCCAACTTTTAAAAGCTCGTAGATCGTCAAAGCTTCCGTGAACTTCCGGTAAAGCCCATGCTGAAAAGTCGTATAAAGCGACCGTTCGATGAGCGCGGCGCGGGAGAGGGTTTTCTTCGTCTTCTTTTCCTTCACGGGCAAAAGTCTACCACGCGGGGAGCGAAAGGAAAATGAAGCGGGCGTTTTGAAACAAAACGCGGAAGTCATACAATGTTCGGGATGAATCGCGAAGAGGCCATCCAACTTCTATCCTGGTACGAGGAAAGCCGCCGCGTTCTTCCCTGGCGGCAAGAACCGACCCCTTATCACGTTTGGCTGAGCGAGATCATGCTTCAGCAAACGCGAATCGAGGCGGTGAAACCCTACTACGCGCGGTTTCTGGCCGCTTGTCCAACGATTAAATCGTTGGCGGAAGCCCCGGAAGAAAAGGTTTTGAAGCTTTGGGAAGGGCTTGGTTACTACTCAAGGGCCAAGAATCTTCATAAAGCCGCGAAGGAAGTTTGGGAACGCTTTGACGGAAACCTGCCCGGCAATCCCGAGCAGCTCGCCAAATTGCCCGGCATCGGGGAATATACCCAAAAAGCCATCCTCGCGATTGCTTTTCAAAAGCCGTATATCGCCGTCGACGGCAACTTGCTCCGGGTCTATGCCCGTTTAAATGCCAAGCGTTTCTCGGCGATCGACCAATCGCTTAAAAAAGAAGCAGAAAGCTTCTTCCAAAAAGCCTTCCCGCTCCATAGGCCAGGCGATTATAACCAAGCCTTGATGGATCTGGGCGAGATCGTTTGCCTTCCTAACGGCGTCCCGCTCTGCGAAGAATGCCCCTGTAAGGGATTTTGCCTCGCCCACCGGAATGGGGATGAGGCTTCTTACCCGGGCGAACGGGCCAAAAAAGCGAAAAAGAGCGGGGACATTGATGTGTTTTTGCTCAAAAAGGATAATCGTTACGCAATTCGAAAAAGAGGCGAAAACGGGCTTCTGGCCGGGCTTTATGAGTTCCCGAACCATCAAGGGAGGACCAAAAAGGCTAAACGGAAGGCTTTGCTGGAAGAAATCGGCTTAAAAGTCGTCTCAGAAACCCCGGTCGGGGAAGCGACTCACGTCTTCACTCACCTGATTTGGCATATGAAAGGTTATCTAATTGAGGTAGAAGGCGATGGTGAAGGCTTGCTCTTCCTCACGCCGGAGGAAATCAAAGAAAGGTATTCGATCCCCTCGGCGTTCTCCTATTATCTGAATCTCATTTAAAAAGCCCGGATCGCCGGGCTTTCTTTACCAAACCGTGACTCTGTCCTTCGCGGGCAAATACATCGCGTCGCTTTCTTTGGTATCGAAGGTCTCGTGGAATTTATCCAAGAGATGGAAGCAGGTGTTGACCCTGGCTCTTCCGAATGGATGCTCATCGCCGGCGATATTCTCCACGTAGGTGCGTTGTGAGGCAAAGGCGCCCATATCCTGCGCCACGGCGATGAAGAAGGCGCGGTAATCGAAGGAGGGATGCTCTTTCGATGCCATATCAAGGCAAAGCGCGGTTCCGGTGATGTCGGCTATCGCTTCGTTGATGACGCCGAACCCATCGGTTTCCTCACCCGGCATTACTTCGTAATGATCATAGCTGACTGCGACCGCCGCCGCCCGATTCCAGTACTCGGTCGCTTCTTTATCGGTGAGCAGGGCTTCGGAATATCTCCCGTTTTTATCAAAGTTCACGCCGCCGGTGTCAAAGGCATGGCTTAGTTCGTGGGCGATGGTATGCCCGAAAGTCGCGTAGAAGGATTCGGCGGTCAACGTCCTGGGGTCGTCATAAGCGGCCAGAAAGCCGGTGTAGATGTCCATCCCGTTCGCGCTCGGCATATAAAAGGCATTTGCCGTTAAGGGGTCTTCCGCCTGGCAATATCCGAAGAAATCCAGCGAAGGGTTCGCTCCGCTATTAGAAGAGGCCCAGTCGCTTCCGATCAAAGCGGCTTTTTCATCGAAATTCGCATTCTCTTCGATGGCCAAATTATCAAATAGTTCGGCATCCGCCTGATAGGCGGGCTCTGAATAATGGAGGAAAGTCCCATCGCTATTGGAACCGCCGATCGAATAACGGAGGTTATCGAGTTTCTCCTTCAGTGTGCTCTTGCTGGACGGGGATAGCCAGTCCTGGCTCTCGATCCTTGAACGCATCGCGTTCTTAAGGTCGCCCAATAAATCGACTAAGGCCGAGATCTGCTCATGATAGCCTTCGGTCTTTTCGAATTCGTTAGCCAAGATGCCGCTGATATGCGGGAGGCAGTAAGCGCCCCAAAGCCGATCATCGGATAGGCCGGCTTCGTCGTTGCCATAACGATTGCCGAACGCCCACTTATCGATCGCCGCTCCCTTTGGGAGGCAAGAGGTGTAATGGGCGAAGAGCTGCCAAACCGCGAAGCCTTTTAAGTAGGGGAGATTCCCCTCGGAAGAGAAAAGCGAAAGCAGCGCCCCACCATAAATCTCGGATTTCCAGAAGAAGCAGTCGCAGTCAGCGACGCCGATGTTCGTTAAGAAGTCGCGTAATGAGGTGCGGCCAAGATAGATGTTGGCATTTCCATTAAGCTGTCCGCCCCGGTCCGGGAGTTCTCTCTCCAAGCGCTCCCTAGCCGCGCAGAAAAGGTATTTGAAGTGGGTGTAGTTATACGCAAGGTTATAGGCTTCGGAAGTGGAAGAGGCCAAACCTTCTTGGAAAATCGGGGTGAAGCGGGCGACCGAGCGTTCAAAGGAATCGCTGGCATCCTCGGCTGTGCCATAGCCGTTTTCATAGATGTAGGAAGGTTGATCGCTAGAGAAGCAACTGGCAAACGCAGCTCTCTTATAGTAATTCTTGCGACCATCGGAAAGGGTCGCATCGACGAAGGAAAGCCCGTCCCACAACGGGCAATAACCGGTTTCGACGGCTTCTTGCTGCATCGCAGCCACAAACTCATCCAAGGTCTCCGCACCCAATAAAGCGTTCAGGGTTGGCCTTAAACCGGCCAGGTTACCGTTTTCCCGCGACTGGACGTCCATGAAGGAATCATTAAAGGCCTTGGCGCGGGGCGCCTGCTCCAAAAGCGATTTCGCCCAGCTATTGATGTGGCTCTGCGGGATCATCCTCGATTCATAGACCATCGTCTCGCTTAAAGGGTCCTCGGATTGAATCGGGCAGGCATCATAGAGGAAATCGTGGTTGGCGGCGCTGAAGAAATCGTCCACATAAGAGGTGCCGATATAGGCGTGGAAGCGGTCCAGCATTTTTTGGGCGCGTTTCTCGTTGATCGGCGCGACTTGGAAATAGACTTGGCTCTCGGCATAAAGGCCGCGGTTGAGCAAAAAGCGCAGCGCTTCTTCGCTTTGCTCATCGAGCGGGGTCTCCACCAATCGGTCATAAGCCATTGGGAATCCTTGGAAGGTGCGCGCCCCGATATGGGCGGGTATGACGTCTTTGAAAGCCTCGTGGGCCATCAAGACGAAATCGTTCATCGTCGCCGAAACCCGGTCTTCTTGGCTGGAGCTGCTCAAGAGTTCGGCATAAGGCCTAGAACGCGAAATAAGCGACTCCGCGTTGACGGAAGAGCCATAACGCGTGGCCGCGTTGGCGATCTTCTCCGCCAAAGCATAGGCATTAAAGCCGTTAAACCGCAGCCCTGGGATCAAATTTTCGCAAGAAGATAGGCAAAAACCGCTGATCAAGGCGAGGAAAGTAAATAGATGTATCCGTCTCTTTTTCATGGTATCGACGCTAAGCATCGGGCACTATTGTACACCGATAAAAACGCTTAGAGGATTTCCTCCCATTTATGCAGGATCGACTCCCCGGAGAACAAAAGCGAACGCTGATAGGCTTTCTCTTTGGCGTCCGCGAGCCCGTTGGGATCCTCAAGATAGGCGCGGATCGCCGCCGCGAAAGCCTTTGGCTCTTTACCGGGAACGATCGTCCCGTTTTCCCCGCTTTCGATCATCTCGTGGACGGTGGGGCCGAACTCGCTGGAAACAACCGGGCGAGAAAGAGCGTTTGCTTCGCCGATGATCAAAGGCCAGCCCTCATATTCGCTTGTGAGCAAAAGGAGGTCGGAGGAAAGAAGCACGCCTTTGGCGTCTTTGCTGGCTTCGTGGACGCTCACAACATCGGAAAGCTCGTTTTTCTCAACATAGCGGTCCATCTCTTGGCGGAGATTGCCGTTTCCATGCATATTGAGATGGAAGGCAAAGCCTTCTTCCTTCAAAACCCGCGCGGTTTCTAACGCCAAGAAGGGGTTCTTCTGCGGCATATAGCGCCCTAAGAAAGCGATGTTATTCCCGCAAGGCTCTTTGTGGAGCTCGCTCGGGAAGCGGATCGGGTTATAAATATAAGTCGACTTGCCGTTTAGTTTTGGATAATGGGCTTGGACCTCATCGAGGGTGGCTTTGGATAAGAACACCCAGCAATCGGGCTTTCTGGCTCCAAGCATCGCCATCCGGAAGAAAAAGTTCTTAAACGCCGGGAGGTCGAAGTGAAACTCATTGATGACTTTGCCCTTTTTCGGCGCATAACGATAAGAATCAAGCGAGGTGCAGACCATCGTCCCGCCGTCTTTGATCTTTTCATAGAGCCTTTTCCGATAAATCCCCCGTTTCCAGAACGAATGATGGCAGAATCGGAAGAAATAACCGATGAATGAGAAGATCCGGAAGCGTTTTAGCAAGGCGGGAGCGTGGTTTTCGAAGCGGAGAACCGAAAAAGGAATCTCCAAAGAAGAAAGTTTTATCTTCTCGGAAAACGCATATACGGGTGGCCTGGATTTCGTTTCCGACATCGAAACGACCTCCACCTCATGGCCGGATTCCGCCAAACGGTTGGCGAGGTCGATGCTGACTTGTTCGGTGCCCCCTAGCTCAAAGAGCTGCTGCACGCAAAAAACGATTTTCTTCATCATGGGAATTATAAACGAGGGAATAGATAGAAAGAAGGAACGGCTTATTTCTTGGCGAAAAGCCTTTGCTTGGCCTGATAAAGCTCCTGGTCGGCGCGACCAAGAACGTCCTCAAGGCGTTCTTTCGGATCGGAAACATAGGCACAGCCAGCGGATAGGGTGATGGGGAAATCGATTTCTTTGCTTTCTTCGACAAGTTTGGCGATCTTGGCGTTGACCTGCGCAAGCATGGCCTCCGGCTGGGCGACTTTCTTTTGATAGACGAGGACAAATTCGTCTCCGCCATAACGGGCGGCAAAGCCCATCGTCTCTTGGGCGGCTGCCATGAAGGCCTTGGCGACGAGCTGCAAGGTCTTATCGCCGATCAGATGGCCGTATTCGTCGTTGATCATCTTGAATTTGTCGATGTCGAAGAGCATCAGAACATAAGTTTTCTCTTCGCTGACTTGCTCGAGGAGATCGCTCACATATTCGTCGAGCCTCCGGCGGTTGTTAAGCCCCGTAAGAGCGTCGCTATAGATGCGCTCATCGTGCAAGAAAACCACCAGGACCGAGGCAAGGACGATGATGGAGCCCATTTCCACCGGTTGCCCGTTGGCGACCGTGTTCTGCAGCAAAGTGGCAAGAATCATCAGCGGCCCAAAGCAAAGCAGGATGATGTCTTTCCTCCGGTTCCTCTTTGAGGAGCCTTTGAAGAAGTGATAGATGCAAGCCCCGAGGCAGACGATGACGTAGAGGGCGTCAAGGGCCATAGCCAGGTAGAAGAGGTTCCCGATTTGATAGATCCCGTCGGCGTCAAAGGCGAATATCCAGCCGGTCCACATCGAAACGAAGTCAAGGGTTCCGACGACCAGCATCGGCAGGCTGATGACGAAACGCGACCACGTATGGTCGAGCGCGAGAGGGATATAGGATTCGCAAATGAACAAGCACCAGAAAT
This sequence comes from uncultured Erysipelotrichaceae bacterium, assembly GCA_902802365.1. Classification (GTDB taxonomy): domain Bacteria; phylum Bacillota_I; class Bacilli_A; order RFN20; family CAG-826; genus Alloenteromonas. The sequence goes on from CADCLZ010000002.1 coordinate 43,959, forward strand.
AAACCAGCAGGTTAAAGGAGGCGTACGAGACGAAATTGTCGATTTTGTTGGCCCAAACGCCCCAAGGCAGCAACCCGCCTTCGCCAAATCCCCAGACCACGTTGGCGAGGCAATAGCCGATATAGGAGATCATCAACCCGCGGAGGAAGGTCGCTTGGCTTTTGGTGACGAGGCTCCGGCTAAGCTGCAGCAGAAAGACCCCCGCGCATAAGGCGCAGATGATCCCGACGAGGATGTAGGAATGGTAGTTCCAGGTTGTTTCCAGGGCCCTTGGCATAAAAACCAACCAAATGATAGCATGTTTGCGAGGTTTTCCGTAGGAAAGCCGACGAAATTATAGGGTTGTCGGCTAGCGATATCCGTGGATTTTCTTTTGCTTTTCCAAAATACCGGTCGCCATGATGCGATCGACCGCGATTCCGACCAATACGCCGGTCGCCAAAGAAATCAGCATCATGAATGGATAATAGAAGAACACGGCGGGGGAACCCATGAAGATCGCCCCGACGGCGACTTGGGCGAAGGAATGCATAATGCTCCCCAAAGTGGAGACGCCGACGACAGTCAGCATCCGTAAGACGTATTTTCCGAACACCATCACCAAAAGCGACGCCATCGCCCCGGCGAACGACATCCAGAAACCCATCTGGAGGAAGCTGCCGCGGAGCAGCGCGACCACCAAAACCCTGGCGACGTTGATCAGCAACGCTTCGATGATCCCGAACTCATAGAGGACCAAGCAGATGACGATATTCGCAAAACCCGGCTTTAAGCCAGGAATCCAGGCGGAGGGGATAAAGCTTTCGGCGATGCCCAAAGCGATGGCCAAGGCCAACAGAATCGCCATCAAAGTCATTTTATGGAGATTGAACCGCTTGCTCATCCGATCACGATCTCCCCGTTGGGTTCGCCAACGATTTCAATGACGACTTGGTTATAGGCGCAGACGATCGGGAGGCCCGGCTCGCTGATATAGCCGCGGTGCTCGCAATCATGCCCCGGGCAATGCCCATCCACGACGCGGATCGCGTTAAATTTGACGCCGATCTCCATTTAGGTCACCGCCCCTTGGATGGTGAAAACCCGTTCTTCTTTCGGCTCTAAGGATAGATCTAGTTCTTCAAGAAACATCCCGGCCACCGAGATCTGGGCGATATGCCCTTGGTTCGGTTTGGGGAGCGCCACCCAGATCGAAAGCCCGGCCGCCGCGATCGAAAAGGCGCCGATCACGATGAAATCCCAGAGGTGCTTCAGCCAAAAAGAGGGCTTCTTGGTCGCTTCTTCGGGGACTTTCTTTTCCAAGGTTTCGGGTTCGTTCATTGGAAGACGACTCCTTGGTTTTTGACGATTTCGCCATCGTTATAGAAAACATATGAGACGTTGTATTTGCTGGCTAAGGCGTTCACCTTGTCGAGGTTCTCGTTCACGCCCATCAAGATGAAGGCGGTGGAAAGCACGTCCAAAACCCCGGCGTCTTGACCCAATAGGGTCACGCCGAAATAATCCACGTGGGCGCTCCCGGTGAACGGGTTGATGATATGCGAATAGGAAACCCCGCCGATATCCGCTTCCTGGGCATCGATGCCCGAGGTGCCGACGCAGACGTTTTTGAGTTTCATCTTTTGGCTGATCCCGCGAATATTGACCGTCCAAGCGCCGCCGTCGAGGTCTTGTTCGCCAAGCAGGATGCTGCTGGTCCCGGCATCGACATAATAAGCGGTGAAGCCGTTATCCTTGATCCATTCCCAGGCTTTCTGGGCGGCGTAGCCTTTGGCGATCGCGCCTAAATCGATCTTCGCTGTTCCGATGCGGCGGACGGTATATTTGCCCTCTTCTTCCTTAAGGACCAAGTCGGAATTCTCCATCTCGCTCAGGCAGGCGCGGATCTCTTCCTGGCTCGGAATGCTGGGGTCAGGGGTCTTCGAACCCGAAGGGGTAACGCGTTCGGGATGGAGATGGTCTTTCCATAGATCGGAGAGGTTCCCGATCAAGGGATTCACATAACCATAGGACTCTTTTTCCATCTGGAGTGAGAAGCTGAGCAGATCATAAAGCTCTTTCTCGATGGTGACGGCTTGGTTGGTTTGGTTGATATCGTAGACGTTCTTGTGGTTTGTCACCGACTGGGTGTTATCGGCCAAAGAGTCATAAAGCGAGAAGATCTTCCCGACTTCAAACTCCGGCTCACCAAGGGTTTCGTCGGCGGACCTAAGCGAAACCCGAATCCGGCTATTCATCGCAAAATAGTCGGCCTTATAGTCGTGGTAGGGGGTCTTCTGCTCCCCGCAGGCAAGCAAAAGAAAAACGACGGGGGCCACCCCGAAAAAGATGTGGCCTCCACGTTTCTTAGATAGTGGGAATGTGCTTCGTTCCGTCCTCATCCGGATGATCCATCATATAGACGATGATCGGATCGTAGGTCCTTTCTCCCTTGCCGCCTTTGCACTTGCTGACTTTCGTCTCCTCGCCTTTGACCAAAGCTTCGGCCAAGGCGCGGCAGCCGGCATAGCCGCAGCCGCCGCAATTGGCGCCGGGCAATAGTTTTTCGACATCGTTGATGCGGTGGTCTTCCTTGACGGCGAGAAAGACGGCCGCCAGGGCAAGGCCCAATCCGAAGACGGCGCAGAGGCCGAGCATCAACAAGATTCCCCATAATACGTTCATTCTTTTTCCTCCTTCCCGTCTTCATCGCTTTTCTCGATGCCCCAGCGGATCGGGCAACCAGCTTTTTTGCAGCTGCCGCAGACTTCTTCGCTCGGTTCGAGGTTCTCGCAGCCCTTCGGAGCCGGCGTCCTCCGATAGAGGACGAAGCTCGTGACGAAGATGGCGAGCAAGACGACGATGATGACGATGGTAAGCGTTATCGCTAATTCTTTGCTCATGCACCGATCCCTTGGAAGCCCATGAAGGCGAGCGCCATAAGGGCGGCGGTGATCAGGGCGATCGGAAGGCCTTTGAACGCCTTCGGGGTGTTGGCCGCTTCTAAGCGGGTGCGGATGCAAGCCATCAGCACGATGACAACCAAGAAGCCGACCGAGGTGCCGAGGGCATTGGCCATCGCGGTGCCGAAGTCCGCCGCCGCATAGGCGTAGGAAGCGCCTTTGGCGGTGTTCTCCTGCACGACGCCGAGGACCGCGCAGTTGGTGGTGATAAGCGGGAGATAGATGCCCAAAGCCTTATAAAGGCTCGGGGAGAATTTCTTGACGACGAGACCGACGACCTGGACCAAGGAAGCGATGACCAAGATATAGACGATCGTATCCATGAAGGTCAACTCGGCCGGCACCAAGATGAAGACGTAGATCGGCCAAGAGACCAAGGCCGCCAAAACGATGACGAAGGTGACGGCGATGCCCATCGAGGCCGCGGATTTGACGCGGTTGGAGACGCCGACGAAGCTGCAGATGCCATAGAAACGGCTGAGCACGACGTTATCGACCAAGAAGGACGAGACGATCGCGAGCAAGAAGGTCACGAAGTAGTTCATTATTTGTCACCTCCCACGGCGGCCTGCGCTTGTTGCGCTTTGAGGGCGGCCTGCCGTTTCTTTTCTTCCAAAGCTTTTGCTTTGGCAATCGCGGCCTTGTGGTTGTTGACCGCGGCGATGATCGCCATGATCACGCCGAGGGTGATGAAGCCGCCGGCGGGATTGGAGAACAGCGAGATCGAGAAGTCATAGGAGCCATCGACCGCCTTTAAGATCGGAAGATGGATGGCTTCGCCATTGACCTGAATGAAGGTGAAGATGTTGCCAAGGGTGAGCATCCCGGTGCCCAAGATCTCGCGGACGAGGCCGATGATGCAGAGGGCGAGGGTGAAGCCGACGCCGTTTCCAAGGCCATCGAGCAACGAATCGCCGACGGTGTTCTTGTTGGCGAAGGCTTCCGCGCGGCCGAGAACGATGCAGTTGACGACCAATAAGGCGAGGAAGACGCCGAGGGAGCTATAGAGCTCCGGCAAGAAGGCTTCGGTCATCATCTTGGTGATGGTGACGAAGGTGGCGATGACGACGATGTAGCAGGGGATATGGACCTCATCGGGGATGATCTTCCGAAGAGCGGAGATGATCACGTTCGAGAAGACGAGGACGAAGGTGAACAAGATGCCCATGCCAAGGCTGGCTTCGAAGGTCTTGGTGACCGCCAAAGCGGGGCAGGTGCCGAGCACCAACACAAAGAGCGGATTCTCTTGCCAGATCGGCTTGAGGAAGCTTTCTTTATGGAAATAACGTTTCTTTTCTTCCATGATCAGGCTCCTTTCTTGAGGTTGCTGTAATGTTCAGCGGCCTTCAGAGTCAATTGCTGCGAAGCGGAAGCGGAGATGGTCGCGTTGGCGGTCAGCTCCACGTCGCCGCTCGGATTGGCGTTGTAGTTGGCGACATAGGATTCCTCCCACTGCGGGCCGCGGCTCATCGTGTCGGTCAAGACCTGCATCTTGCCGAACTTGACGGTTTCGGACTCATAGGAGAAGGAGACCAGATAGGTCGCATCGCCATGGGCCTCGAGGTATTGCTCCGGTTCGGAGAAATGGAGGGTCATGGAGCAGAGATAGACTTCGCCAAGCTCCGCGGAGGCTTCGTCAAAGACGGTCCAGTGCTCGACGAGCTCGCCGGTGCCGGTATTTTCAAACGGCTTATCGCGATACTGCGGGAGCAAGGCGCTGGTCACGATGCTCACGTCATCGATCTTGGTGGCGTCCGAAGTCGATTTCGCCGTGCTGAAGAGATTCTTGCTCTTCGCGGCGAGGTTATCCAAACCATTGGCCTGGTAGTGGGCCTTCGCTTCGTCGACCAAGGTGGTGTAGATGCCCGAGAAGTCGGCGGTGCTGACTTCACCGGTGGTGCCGTTTTCGACCAAGGTGTTCTGGAGGACGTAGGCCTTTTCGGCGAGGACGGGGTTCTCTTGATCGCCAGAGAGGCCGATCGCAAGGCCGAGCTTGCCATCGTCTCCGCTATAGCGGAGAGAGTAGATCCTGGCGGCCTCGTTGAGGTTGCCGGCGTCGTTATAGAGCGGATAGTACTTCTTGAGGTAGGTGCCGCCATCGACGGAACGGTCATCCTTGTCGGCGTAGGTGTAGGTGGTGCCGAAGATCGTGCTGATCTCGATGGCGAAATCCTCGCTCACGCCGCCGGAGATGCCGGCGTACATGTCTTTGGCTTCCTTGACCATGTCGCGGAAGAGCCCGCAGCTAAGCGTCGCGCCCGTGCCCTTGTAGGCTTCGAGGTTGGCGTCGCTCGGATCGGCGGCGAAGGCATCGTAGTAAGCCTTGAAGGTGGTGTCATAACCCGGGGTCATCTCCTGCTCGACGATCGCGACCTTCGCGATGGAAGGATCGTCGCCGTCGCCGGTGATGCCGATCATCAGGTTATAGGAGGCGCGGGAGTTCTGACCTTCCGCGCGGATGATTTTGCCGAGCTCCTCGCTGCCTTCATAGGCAACGCGGTACTCTTTGACGTATTGGCCGGCCATCAGGGTGGCGTCAGAGACCTCGGTCAAAGTCGGGAAGACTTCTTTGAAAGCCGCCGACTGGGCTTGTTCCCGGCGTTCCTGGATGACGGGTCCCGTCAAGAGGTTGAGGCTGGTGATGAGGGCGGCGCTGACCACGCCGATCGCGGTCAAAACGCCGACGGTCTGGAGGTAATACTTGATCGGTTTCTTCTCGAAGCTCATAACACACCTCCCAACAAAGCGATCTCAGCGACCGGGTTGGCTTTGCCATAAGCGGCCCAGAGAACGATGCCCGCGGCGACGAGGATGATCGCGCCATAGGCGATGAAGTGCCGCTTGTCGAAGCGGTTCTTCCATTTGAAATAATCGAGGGCGGGGGCGACCAAGTTGGCGATCAAGATGCCATAGCCAACACCCTCGGGGGCGCCGGCGAAGAGGCGGATCAAAACCGCGGCGATCGCGCCGACCATGCCATAGTAGATCCTGCTCGGGGCGGTGATCGGCATCGTGACCGGATCGGTGATCATGAAGGCCAAGCCGTAGAGGAAGCCGCCGGCGAGCACGTGATAAAGCGTATAGGTGAGGGCATTGTCGGAAAGGAAGATGCCCGCGACGAGGATCAAGACGATGAAGGTGCCGGCATAGCTGGCCACCACGCGCCAATCGGCGACGCGGCGGATCAATAAATACGCCAGCCCGACCAAGATGGCGATCTTGCAGACCTCGCCCATCGCGCCTTGGGTGGTGCCGATGAGCAGGTGGAGAAGATCGGCGTCCCCGCCTTGGAGCGAGGTCGCCCCGGCGGTGATGCCTTCGGAGAGGTAATTGACGTATTGGCCGTTCATCTGGGAGGCAAAGCAGGCCTTGGCGAAGATGAAGCCGGTCGCGGCGGGGTTGAAGATGTTCTGACCAAAGCCGCCGAAGAGCAATTTGCCGACGATCATGCCGAACAATGCGCCGATCGGAAGGATGTAGAAGTACATCGCGCCTTCCTGAGCCGGGAACATCAAGCCATAGATGAGGCCGGAGATGATCGCGGAGAGGAGGTTATACATCTTGAAGCCGATGACTTTCGGCTGGAAGAGCATCTGGAAGGTCTTTTTGCCTTCTTTCGGTTTGAAGCGGATGAAGACGAAGATATATTCCGCCAAAAGCATGACCGCCACGGGGATGGCGAGATTGCGAAGGGCATAGAGGCGGAACGCGATATAGGAGAAGATCACGACCGGAGCCAAAGCGATGATGACATCGAGGAGCATCCAGGTCAGGTTGTCTTTGCGCCGGATATGGGGCGAATTTTCAGTGATGAAGTTCATTCTGGATCCTCCTTTCTCACGGCAGCCTCGCCACGATCTTCGCGCGGCGGACGTAATCGGTCACTTTGATCTTGCTGGTGCAGGAATAGGTGCAGAGGCCGCATTCCATGCAGGCGAGCGGGTTGAGTGCCTTGACCCGATCTTTGTCGACCGGCATGACCTTCATGGCATTCATGATGTCGACCGGACGGAGATGGACGGGGCAGCTGAGGACGCAGGAGCCGCAGCGGATGCAGGGCTCTTCCTCGTATT
>CADCLZ010000002.1:50991-64356 GCA_902802365.1 uncultured Erysipelotrichaceae bacterium
TATTCTTGGGCGTAATCGACGATCAATGAGGTGACGGTGCGGGTGGTGACCCCGGTGTCATCGGAGACGGTCGCGCCCATCATCGGGCCGCCGAGGATTAAGGTCTTGGGTTTGTCGTCGTTTTTATAGCCGCCGGCCGCTTCGATCAACTCAGTGAACGGGGTGCCGACCCTGGCCTTGACGATGCAGGGCTCATTGAGCGCGTCGCCTTGGACGCAGACATAACGATCGATGATCGGAAGGCTTTCTTTGCAAGCGCGGTAGATCTGGATGATCGAAGAGACGTTGAAGTCGAGGATGCCATAATCCATCGGGAGTTTTCCCGGGGGCACTTCGATGCCGGTCGCTTCCTTGATCATCGCGATTTCCCAGCCCTGCGGATAATAGTCCTTGACGAACTGGAACTTGACCTCGGGGTCCGGGCTCTTGGCGAGGGCTTCTTCGAAGATCGGCTGGAGCTCGGGGTGGATCGGTTTGACGCAGAGGCGGACATCATGGATATCGAACACCCGCTTCAGGAGCTTCATGCCTTCGATGATCTCGGGGGATTGCTCCTTGATGGCGAGGTAGTCGGTGGCCATATAGGGCTCGCATTCGACGCCGTTGACGAGGATCATCTTAATCGGGCTCTTGGTCTGGAGTTTGACGTAGGTCGGGAAGCTCGAGCCGCCGAGGCCGACGCCGGCGTAGTATTTCATCGCCAACGCGACTTCCTCTTTGTTGAGGGCGTCCATTCCGGCTTGGTCCCTGCCTTTGCAAGAAGGGTCGACCTCTTCTTTGAAATCGTTCTCGATTTTCAGGAAGTCGATGACCTTGTTGTTGCGGTAGAGGCGTTTTTCTTTTCCAACGTAGGTGCCGGAAACGCTGGAGAAGATCGGTTGATCAAAGAAGGCGGCATGCCGTTGGCCAAGGCGCGTCCCGATATAGACGTGCTGGCCTTCCTCGACCGAAAGCTCGCTCAATTTTGAACGAGTGTTATCCACAGGAATGTAGACGTATTTCGGCGCGGGGATTTCCTTGAGGGGAAGATGGATGCCACGACCCTTCTTGATCTGAAGGTGTTTTGTTTTCGCAATCATGATCTTTTTTCCTTAAGAAAAACTGTACTTGTGAATTATAGGGATACGAGGGGGCAAAGACAAGGACGTAGGGCAGCGGTTTTTGCTTTCTTATACCGTTATATCGGTATTTATTTGCTTATTGAGTGCGATTATCTTTGCATATGCGTGCGGGTTTGGCGACAATTGCCAATTGTGAAAGGAGCGATTCATAATGAACGCTAAAAAATTACTCTTGCTCGCAGCCGCCAGCACCATGATGCTCGCCTCCTGCGGACAATCCCTCACCCGCGCCGAAGCCATCGAAGAAATGGACAAGATCTCCAAGGCCGAAGCGAAAGCCCAGACCAAATTGACCTACGTCAAGGAATGGAAAGAAGAAAACACCGGCACCAAGATCAAAGGCAAGAAGACCAAGATCTATGATGGCGAGAAGAAAGCCACCCACGTTGTCAACGACTACACTGCCGAAGGCAAGGCCCACAAAGAAGAAGCTTGGATCGGCGTCACCGGCACCACCTACACCTTCGTTTTGAAGGATGGCGACACCAAGCAGTACGTCCAGGTCGAAAGCACCAACGTCCTTCTCACCGTTGCCCTTGAAGCTGTCACCAAGGCGGCCGGCTCCATCGAGACCCACTTGGCCAACAGCAAGTCCCACGCCAACAAAGCCAACAAATATGGTTTCTGCGGCTTCCTCAGCAGGTTCGACGAAGAAGGTAAGATCGCCGCTGGCGGATCTGTCAGTGCCAATGTCACCTGCAAGGACGAATCCTACGTCAAGAACGGCGAAGGCAGCATCGCCTGCACCTACAACGCTTACTATGAAGGCCAGGGCGACGAAGTCATGAAGGCCGAATGGAAAGATAACCTCCTCGTTTCCAAGAGCAACGCCAAGCTCACCTCCTCGGGCTACGGCTTCGAGACCTGGAACTGGGGCAAGGGCAGCGTCGAAGTCAAGACCGATGGCTTCACCAAGGTCGAAGACAACGTCGTCACCTTCATCACCGATTTCGCCGCGATTCTCTAATCGCTAAGAAAACAACAAAAAGGATCGCTTCGGCGGTCCTTTTTTGCGCCTTCTTCTTCCTGATGGGAAAACTGTTATTTCCCATCCCGCTTTCCTAGGGTCTAAAAACGCGCGTAGAGGCGTTTTCCGACAAAGAGGCGTATCTTCCCATAAGAGAAAAGAAAGGCCCCGTGGACGCGTTTTCACGTGAATGGGGCCTTTTGTTTTTGCTTGGTCGCGGTAGGAAGGCAAAAGAAAAAGCCCCGAACTCAATCGAGGCTTTCGGATGAATTAGAGGAGGCCGCCATTCGACCAAGCGGTCGGGGTGCCATCAACCCAGTGCCAGGCGTTCCCGGACGCGGGTTTTTCTTCGGCGTAGAGGTAGATGAGCGGCTTGCTGGCGGTGAAGTTGTAGCTGCCCCAGCTCGGAAGCTTCGGATCGCTTAAGGAAGCATAGGAGAACACTTTGCTCAATCTGCTGCAGGAGTTGAAGATACCGGCGGAGATGCTGGTGACGCTCTGCGGGATGACGATGCTCTCCATGCTGCTGCAGGATTCAAACGCCTTCCTGCCCATATCGACCAAGCCATCCGGGAGGATGACGGAAGAGAGGGCGGAGCAACCCTGGAAGGCCGAAAGGCCAAGCGAGGTGACGCCAACCGGGATGTCGATCGAAGCAAGCGCGGAGCAGCCGGCGAAGAAGTTCTGGCCGATCGAGGTGATGTTCTCCGGCAGCGTGACCGAGGTCAGCGCGGTGCAGCCGGAGAAGACGTCGCCGCCTAAATAAGAGACGGTGGTCGGGAGCGCGATGCTGGTCAGCGCGGCGTTCTGACGGAAGGAGGCGCTGCCGATCGAGATGACGCTGGAGGGAATCTCAAGCGTGGTGAAGGTCGTGGTCTGGAAGGCATAGTCCAAGATGAACTTGGTGCCGGCTGCCAGGCTCACGGCGCCCGAGGTCGCGCTCTTGAGAGCGGCCAGATGGCTGTTGAGCGGGCTTCCCAAATAGGAAACGCCGTTTTCGGTGTTAAGGAGCAAGCTCACGCAGTTGGCGAAGGCACCATCTTCGATGGTTTCAAGGCCATCGCCCAAGGTGACGTTCTTCAACGCGGAGAAGTTCTTGAAGGCGTTGCCTTCGATCTTCCTGACGTTCGGGCCGATGACAAGGTCGGTGACTTGGGTATTGGAAGCGCCGCCGAAGCTGTCGCTATTGACCACTTCCATATCGAAGGAGAAGGAAGTGACGCTCTTGCCCATCGCGCCGAACAAGCGGGTGCCGATCCTGGTCAAGGAATGCGGGAAGGAGACGGAGGTAAGCGCATTGCATCCAGAGAAGGAGCCATCGCCCAAGAAGGTGACGGTGTTCGGGATGGTGACCGTTTCCATGAAGCTCGCGCCGGAGAAAGCGGCGTCGGCAATCAATTTGACGCCGGGCTGGAAGCTGAATTCGGTGAAGCCGCCGGAAACAAAGCCGACAAGGAGCAGATACGGATTGAGCGCATTGCCAAGATATTTGCCATTGCCCGCCTCGGTGAAGACGATGCCGGAATCGGCAAAGCAAGCAGTCCCCAAAGACTCCAAGGAGTTCGGGAGCGAAAGGCTCGTGAGGTTGGAGCAGCCCTTGAAGGCGTTGTTCGGGAGAGACTTCACGCCTTCGTTGACGGTGACCGAAGTAACCTGGCTGGCAGCAAGGCCGCCAAGCCAGCTAGAGGGCACGCTTTCGGCATTGAAGACGAAGCTCTTCAAGGCGGTGGAGCCTTTGAAGACGTCTTTGCCCATCGCGGAAAGGGAAGCGGGGAGGGTGACTAAAGCAAGCTTCGTGTCGCCGGCGAAGACTTCGTCGCCGAGCGTGGTGACGCTGGAGGGAAGGGCGGCGGCGGTGAGGTTGGTGCAGCCTTTGAAGGCGGCATCGCCGATCATCGTGAGCCCTTCGGGCAGGCTGATCGAGGTCAATGCGGTCGCGTCTTGGAAGGCGCTGGCGGCGATGATCGCGCATTGCGGGGATAGTTCAAGCGAGGTGAGCGACTTGTTCGCGAGGCTGATCGCAACGAGGTGCGGGGTATCGGCATCGCCGAGGTAGTTGACGCCGTTCTCGCTGTTATAGCGAAGCGCGGTGCAGGCATCGAAGGCGCCCGATTCGATTTCGGAAACGGTGGCCGGGATCTCCAAGCTCGTCAAACCGGTGCAATCCTTGAAGGCGTCTTTGGTGATGGTCATGACGTGCGGGCCGATCACGATGCTGGTGATCTGCTTCGGGTCAAGGCCGCCCTGCCAAGAAGAATTGAGGGTCGGGAGGTCGAGGACCAACGAGGTGATGCCAGCGCCCAAGAAGGCGGTGGAATCGATCGCAGCGACCGTGCTATCGATCTCGATCGAGGAAAGCGCGGTGCAGCCGGCGAAAACATTCGCGGCATATTTGGTCATCGAGGAGGGGATGTCGACGCTGGCTAAGGAAGTGCAACCCGCAAACGCCGACTCGTTGATGCTCAAAAGCCCTTCGGGGAAGTTCGCCGCGGTGAGCGCGGTGCAGCCGTTGAAGGCATAGGCGCCGACCGAGAGGAGGCTCGCGCTGAATTCGACGCTCGCCAAAGAGGTATCACCCATGAAGCAATAACCGCCGATCGATTCCACGGTGTCGGGGATATCGATGCTGGTTAAGGAGGTGCACTGATAGAAGGCGCGGTTCCCCAGCTTGGTGAGGCCGTCTTTTAAGGTGACGTTAGCAAGCTTCGAGCAGTTGCGGAAGACGTCACCTCCTAAAGAGGTGAGGCCGCTGGAAAGCTCAACGGTGGTGAGCGAAGCGCAATCGAAGAAGGCTTCGGCGCCGATATAAGTGACGGTGTCGGGGATATCGATGCTCGTGAGGGCGTCGCAGCCATAGAAGGATTCGAAGCCGATGCGGGTGATCGAAGAGGGGAAGCTGACGGAAGAAAGCTTCACGCAGCCTTTGAACAGGTAGTCATTGACTTCATTGATCGAATTGGGGAGGGCGATCGCGGTCAAAGAAGTGCAGCCTTGGAAGGCGGAGAAACCGATCTCGGTGATCGAGGAAGGGATTTCGATCGATTCGACGACGTTGCTGTTGAGGAAGGCGTCCTGCTCGATGGCGGTGACGGGCTTCCCTTCGTAGGTGGCCGGGATCTGGACGGCTTGCCGTTTGTTTTCGTTGCCGATGACCGAATAGGCGTCGCCTTTATCGTTCAGCTTGAAAAGCAAGCCGGTGCCGGAATCGTAATTGGGCGTGTCCGAGCAGGATGCCAAAACCCCCATGCCGAGGGCAATGACGATCCATAATGGACGTTTTAGACTCTTCATAATGGTTCCTCCCAAATTTAGAGCAGCCGAAGCAGGCTTTCGGAGACCGCTTCGCTGGATGCGATGGACGTTGACGGGTCATAGACCGTGTAGAACAGGATGAGGAATAGCAAGGATAGCAGCAGGAAGGCCCCGCCGACGATCACCAAGAACAGCCATGGGGTCTTCGGGCGAGCGCTATGGCGCTGCCGGAAGTCGTGATAGCTTTCGGTGCCGGCCTTCATCGCCTGGATGAAGCGGCCGAGGGTCCATTCGACGCCATAACGGAGTCCCATGAACCCGCCTTGGTTGGCGACATAGACCAATAAGCCCCCTCCCACGGCGAAGCCGCCGGAGATCAGGCAGGCATTCGAGAGGTTTTTGTAAACATCGGATGCCCGGACGGCGGTGAAGGTGCCGGTGGCCCAGACGTAGATGAGGACGATGACTAGGCCCACGATGGTCGCGATGCCGTATTCCAGCCATTTGACTTTGGCAGGCGTCATCATTTCTCCTCGCTGGCGGCCGCCTTCTTATCCAATTCTTTGATTTCCTCGAGGTAGCCCTGGTATTCCTTCTCGTTGCAATAGACGAAATGGCCGGGCAACACCTCGCGAAGCGAAGGCTTATCCGTCGAATAATCGTGGGTAGCCGCCGCATTATAGGTGATTCTCTGGCGCTGCTTCTCGTAATGGGGGTCTGGCAGCGGGATCGCGGAGATCAAAGACTTGGTGTAGGGGTGAAGCGGGTGGCGGAAGAGCTCTTCGGAAGTGGTGAGCTCCACCATGCGCCCGTAATACATGACCGCGATGCGGTCGCAGAAGTATTTGACGACGGAAAGGTCGTGGGCGATGAAGAGGATCGAGAGGTTCATCCGTTTTCGGATGTCGTTCAAGAGGTTGATGACCTGGGCCTGAATCGAGACGTCGAGGGCCGAGATCGGCTCGTCGGCGATGATGAGCTCAGGATCCATAATGATCGCGCGGGCAATGCCGATACGCTGACGCTGGCCGCCGCTGAATTCGTGCGGGTAGCGGGTGGCGTGTTCGGGGAGCAAGCCAACGAGGTTAAGGACCTCGATGACGCGCTGATCGACATAGGCTTTGTCGCGGATGCCGCGGATATAAAGGCCTTCGGCGATGATTTCGCGGACGGTCATACGCGGATTGAGGGACGAGATCGGATCCTGGAAGATCATCTGCATCTTGTTCATCAGCTTCGTCTTGCGGGCAACGCGGAGTTCCTTGAGGACCTTGAAGTTAAACTTCATGCCTTCGCCAAAGGAGACTTTCTTCGCCTTCAGCTCGCCCCAGCCGGATTTGCCCTCGTCCCAGGCCTTTTTGACCAAGGCGCGGGTATATTCCTTCGGACCGTGCTTGTTGTCGTGCTTATGCTCTTTGATCCGGGCTTTCTGGGTGCGCACCACTTCGGCGGTGCTCTCATTGACCTCTTTGATCTTCTGGGCATAGCGGTCCTTGAGAGCCTGGATTTCGGCCTGGTCCTCAGGGGTGTCTTCCAAGGCGGAGCCAAGCTCATCTTCGAGTTGCTTGATCTTGGCTTTCGCCCGGAGTTTGGTGAATTTGATCTCCTTTTCGTTCCAGCGCGTGCCAGCGGAGATAACCTGGCCTTTGAACTTGACCTGGCCGCCGGTGATCTTGTAAAGCTTGATGATCGAACGGCCGGTCGTGGTCTTGCCGCAGCCGGATTCGCCGACGAGGCCGAAGACCTCGCCTTTGTAGATCGAGAAGGAAACGTTGTTGACCGCTTTGAGTTTGCGGCCCCTTGCCATTGGGAAGAACTGCTTCAGGTGGGAGACTTCGAGGATGGGTTCGCCAACTTGCGTGGCTTCTAAAACGGGATTCTTTTCTTCGGCCATACTCTTACTCCTTTCCTTTGCGGCTGTTATCGCCTTGTTTGCCCATCGGAACGGACATCGCGGCATAGGTTTCGTCCGGAGCGGCTTCCGCCTCGGCCTTGAAATTGGCTTCGATATCCTTGCCAAAGCGTGCTTTCATGCGCTCAATACGGGCGTTGACGATCTCCGGACGCTCGACTTTCGGGGCGCGCGGGTCGCAGAGCCACGTCTTGGCATAATGGGTCGGAGACACCTGGAAAATCGGCGGTTCGAGTTCGAAGTCGACGTTCAAGGCATAACGGTTTCTCGGCGCGAAGGCATCGCCTTCGGGCGGATAGATCATATTCGGCGGGGTGCCGGGGATCGCCTCAAGCTTTTCCTTGGTCTCAAGGTCGGGCATCGAGGAGAGCAGCGCCCAGGTGTAGGGGTGCCGCGGGTCGTAGAAGATGTCGTCCGCCGAGCCATATTCGACGATCTTGCCGGCGTACATGACGGCGATGTTGTCGGCGACGTTGGCGACGACGCCCAAGTTATGGGTGATGAAGATGACGGAGAGGTGCCGCTCTTCTTTGATCTTGTTGATGAGCTCGAGGATCTGAGCCTGGATGGTGACGTCCAAAGCGGTGGTCGGCTCGTCGCAGATCAAGATCTCGGGGTTAGCCGCCAACGCGATGGCGATGACGATCCTTTGGCGCATGCCGCCGGAGAATTCAAACGGGTATTGGCGATAACGCCGGCGCGGTTCGGGGATACCGACTTCCTTCATCAGCTTGACCGCCATGTTCTTGGCCATCGAGCGGGTGACTTCGTAGACGGAGAGGGCGGCTTTCTCGCGGAGATAAGGCGCGATCTTCTTGGCTTCTTCGACGGCGTCGTATTCATTGGCAGCGTCGATATTCATCTGCAGGCGGACATTGAGGTTATCGATGACGTCGGTGATGTTCTTGACCAAGAGGTCGTGCGGCAAAACGTTGGCCGGGACCGGTTTCCAGCCCGGGGTCTTGCCCGCGGCGACTTTCTCGTCGTATTTGGCCTTCTGCTTGGCGTAGCGCGCCTGCTCCTTCACGTTGATCTTGCTCTGACGGAAGTAAGTGGCGATCTGGGTCTCAAGCGAGGGGCCGAAGGTGTAGAAATAGGAGTCTTTGCTTAAAAGCAAAGGATTGATCGACTTCTTAACCGCGGCCTGGAGCTCTTTGAAGGCGAGTTTGCATTCGCCTTTATCGAGTTCGGGCTTGGTGAAGACGGGGCGCTTCTCGGCGAAGAGCCTTTGAACTTCCTTCATCGCCTCGATCGACTCGTCGTGGGCGTGTTTGAGCGCCTTGGCGACGCGCTGATTGAAGGTGACCATGAAGTCTTGCTCCAAGTGCTTGTTGGCGAATTCGTTCTGCGTGGCGACGTCCGCTTCAGGAAGCGGCTCGTTCACGAAGAGCTGGCAATAGGCAAAAGCGAAGTTATCGGGCTTCACGAGGTCCAGCGCGGGGTCGATGACCGCTTTGCATTCGTGGAAGACCGGGAGATAAATCTCCGGGTGCTTGCCTTTGGCCTTGCGGTACTCTGGCTTCAAGCCCTCGATCCTGCCGACCAATTCGTCGACCTTCGCCTCATCCTTAAGGATGTAGGGGTGGACCGACTTCTTGAAGCGGTTCAAGAATTCGGAAAGCAGTTCGGGCAGATCGAAATCGACGTGCTTCTCGACGTTGAAGATCAAGTCTTCGATATCGTCGTGGGCATCCTGCAATGCGGTGGAGGCATCGCTATAGGGGCCCTGAAGCTTGGTGTAGGCGGTCCCGAGGGCGCGGAAGTCGTTGATCAGCTTCTTGTTCTCCGCCACTTCGTTGGCGTCATCGCCATAGGCGGCGTTGGCATGGGCGAGGAGGGCTTCGGTCATGCTCTTATAGACCACCGCGTTCTCATGACGGTTGGACCGGTTCTTCAACAAGGTGGCTTCGGTGAGCTGACGGCCGATGCGGATGATCGGGTTGAGCGAGGAAAGCGGATCCTGGAAGATCATCGCGATCTTGTCGCCGCGGATGTAGTGGAAATCTTCTTCGGCGATCTTCAGAAGGTCTTTGCCATCGTAGAGGATCTCGCCGGATTCGATGATGCCGTTTTTGGCGGTGATGCCCATGACGGCGCGGTTGGTGACGGATTTGCCGGAGCCGGATTCGCCGACGATGGCAAGGGTTTCGCCCTGACGGAGGTCAAAGGAAATGCCGCGGACAGCTTGGACTTTGCCCGAGACGGTGCGGAAGGAGATACGAAGATCCTTCACGCGGAGAATCGTTGGTTTCTTTTCTGCCATGGTTTATTCCTCCGCTCCACGTAACGATGGGTTGAATGCGTCGCGCAGACCATTGCCGAACAAGTTGAAGGAGATCATCAAAAGCGAGATGACGATTGCCGGCGGCAAGATCATGTGCGGGAACGACACCATGTACTGCTGACCGGTGGAGAGCAAGGTACCTAAAGAGGTGATGTCGCCCGAGTTGAGACTGACGATGTTGAGGTAAGAGAGCATCGATTCGGAGAAGATCGTTCCAGGGATCGTGAGGACGCTGGCGGTGATGATCGTGCCCAAGGTGTTCGGGAAGATGTGCTTATACATGATCCGGGCATTGCCGGCACCCAAGGTGCGGGCGGCCAAAACATACTCTTGGTTCTTGAAACGATAGAACTGGGTACGGACGCGGTACGCCGGCCCGATCCAGCCCGTCACGACGAAGGCGAAGATCAACGCCATCATCGGGCTCATCTGGTTGGTGTCGATGAAACGCAGCTTGACGATCGAGGCCAAGATGATGAACGGGATATCGACCAGGATGTCGGTGATACGTTCCATGATTAAGTCGGCCCAGCCGCCGAAGTAGCCTTCGATTGAGCCGTAGATCGCGCCTAAGACGAAGTTGATCGCAAACGTCGATACGGCGAGGATCAAGGATAGGCCGATGCCGGAGGCGAGACGGACGGCGATGTCGCGGCCCTGGTCATCGCTCCCCATCAAGAAGCTGGGGATATGGCCGGTCTTATAGAAGTAGTAGTTCCAGTAGAAGATCCTGACCTTGACGGAGTTCGAGGCGACGATCTGATAGAACTGGACGTTGCCATCGGCATCGCGGAGATAGATATCCTGGGCTTTGCCGAGGTCTTTGGCTTCGCGGATCGCGTTGCCGTTTTGGTCGACCGGATAGCCGCTCTTGGTGAGGTACCAGTAGTTGGCGTCATTGGTGTTCATCGCGCTTTCGACCAAGGTGGTGTCGACCATCGGGTAAAGCAGACGAAGACCGGTTTTGGCTTCATAGGAACGAAGGGCTTCGTAGTCATCGACGGTGATTTGATAATAACGGAAGCCGGATTCGTAATAGTCCTGGACCTCGCAATCGCGGTAACGGACCCCGTTGACCAAATAGGGCTCGGATTCGCCACGGATCGGGTTGAATTCGGAGTTGATCGCCTTCTCGGCGTTGATCGATTCGCCATTATAGTCTTCGTAGGCGGCGCCGATCATCTGGAGATGGAGATAAGCGCGGTCGTTGCAGTGCTTGGTGTAGGTGCCTTTGACGAGGCCGATCGAAGCGAGATTCGCATCGAAGGGGCGCTTGTACTGATAGACGCCGTCGGTGGTATCGACGCCATGCGAAGAAACGAGGGGCATGATGATCGCATACAAGACGATGAGGATGATGACGATGGCGCCGGCTATAGCCGCCCGCGATTTGCGGAAGCGGATCCAGGCGTCTTTGAAATAACCGATCGGCTTGGTGTCGAACTTCAGGTCGGTGATTTTCGCGTCTTTCTGGGCGAATTCGAAATCTCTGTTGATGTTTTCCATTTCTTATTCCCCCATTCTGATACGCGGGTCGATGAAGCCGTAGCTGAGGTCGACCAAGATGTTGGCGAGAAGGCCGATGAAGATATAGAAGGCGTTGCAGGCCATGTATACGTCATAGTCTTTCATGTTGATGGACATAAGGAAGACGTTCCCAACGCCAGGGACGCCGAAGATGTTCTCGATGATGAGCGAGCCGCCCATAATCGAGACGAACGAGCCGATGATCGACGGAAGAATCGGGACCATGGCGTTGTTGAAGGCGTGGCGCCAGGTCGCTTGACGCTGGGTCAAGCCCTTGGCGCGGGCCAAAAGCATGTATTCGGAGCTGAGGGCTTCGGTGAGCTCAGCGCGCAAGAACCTCGCCAAACCGGCGATTTCGCCGAAGGAGAGGGCCAAGACGGCCGGGATCTGGGAATGGAACATCGTCCACGAGAAATAGGATCCGCCTGCATCGGATAAGGAGGACACCGTAAGCGGGAAGAGGCCTAAGCCGGATTCGCCAGAGCAAAGAAGCAGCTGGACCAAGAAGGCGTAAACGTAGCTCGGGACGGAGACGAAGAGCATGATGACGATGTTGATGACGTCATCCTGCCATTTGTTCTTATGGAGCGCGGCGTAAATGCCAAGGAGCAGGCCGAGCGGGATCGAGAAGACAAGGGAGTAGATGTTGAGAAGGACCGTCGGAGGGAGGCGGCTCCAAAGAACGTCGAAGGCCGGCGACATCTTGTCGACGTACCACGAAGTTCCCCAATCCCATTTGGTGATGACATTGACCAAAAAGATCCAGAACTGGGTCATGATCGGCTCGTAATAGCCCAAAGCGATGCGGCGGGCCTCCACCAAATCCCTTTGAGAGGGCGGCAGGCCTTCGATCGCGGGCAGAGGCAAAGACTTAATCAAAACGAAGCACAAAAACATGATGATGACAAAGGTCAACAACATGAGTGCCAAACGTTTTAGAACGTACTTTAACATGTTTCCTCCTTTTCCCGTGACTGCTTGCGCAGTCGTGCGTGCGTACATTATAGAGGGCTTTTCCCGCTTTTTTAACCTTGGGTTTCGTCCAAAAGGTTTTTCTAACGAAAAGCAGGAGAAGCCTTCTATATAGAAAGCAGTCTTATAAAGACTGCAAACGGGGGGCGGATTTTGCGGTCCGCCCCCCAATAAGCTCAGATTGTGGTGGCTAAAGCGTTACAGATTACTTGTAGTCGAGGCCGTTGGCTTTGACGTAAGCATCCCACTGAGCATCGCTGTAGTTGTAGTCCAAGAAGCGGAGTCCGCCATAACCGTACATGATGTTGTAGGTCAAAGTGGCATACCTGATCTTCTGGGAGTAGAGGCTGACGGAAGCGTAGCTGCCGACGACCGCGAAGAGGAATTTGTTGAGGATCGCGTTCTCCAACCTGGAGAGGATGAAGAGCTTGCGGCTCATCTGCCAATCTTCCGCGGATTCGGTGTAAGCGCCGCCGTTGATCGAAGAGGACCAACCGGTGAAGGTCTTGCTGACTTCTTCCGGAGTGCCGTCGTTATCGAAGTCATAGGTGAGCTTCAAGGATTCGGTCGTCGGATCCCAAGAACGGACTTCGTTGATGTCGGCATAGTCCGGGTCGGTGTAGACGCGGACGGAGCTGAACGGATAGAACGCAGCGCCGCCCCAAGCGCAGTTGGCGATTTCGATGTTGCCGGCGCCGATGGCGTCATAGCGGGATTCGGAGCCGCCATAGGACTTACCTTCGAAGGTGATCTTGCCTTCGAGGCTGGTGCCCTTAGTGGCAGTGGTGACGAATTCGTTCAAGAGTTTGGTCTGAGCGGAGGAAGCGCTGGAGTCGGCATCGAAGTAGCCGATCTGGAGCTTGATTTCCTGACCGTCGGTGTACTGACCAGCGGCTTTCGCCGATTCATAAGCGCTCTGGAAGAGGATTTTAGCCTGGTCGACGTCGAGACCGGTGACGGCTTTGTAAGCGTCATCGAGGGTGGCATAGGTCTGGCCAGCGCCATAGGTGAGCCCATAGAGGTCAACGATGGCCTGCTTAGCCTGATCGGTGTAGCGATAGATGGACTGCGGGTCGTTCTCAACATCGTAGTAGTAGAGGGTGTTGAGCAAGCCGTAGGAAGCGCGGTTGCCGGCAGTGCCTTCTTTGTTGAAGCGCTCACGGTCGATGCAGAGCGAGAGAGCCTTACGGAAGTCATACTGAGCAAGGATCTGCTTGTTCTTGCCATCGTTGGCGAGAGTCTCAAGGGCCTTCAAGTCTTCGATGTTGGAGTTGAAGACCAAACGCATGGTGTAGGTTTCGTCGGTGTAGAGGAGGTAGTCAGAGGACGC
>CADCLZ010000002.1:64435-73513 GCA_902802365.1 uncultured Erysipelotrichaceae bacterium
ATCGCGTCGGTCTTGTACTGACCTTCGTGCTTGCCGTCGGTGTAGCCATACCATTTGTCGTTACGGACGAACTTGATCTGCTTGTCGTCTTCAAACGATTCCATCTTATACGGACCGTAGGACATGTACTTATCCTGGGCGGTGCCGTAAGTGGTGGTGGTCAGAGCGCCGCTGGTATCTTTGAGGCTGTCATAGAGATCAGTCTTGACGATCCAGTTGGAGGTCATCGCGGCCTTGAAGTAGAACGGGGTGACGTTCTGGAGGTTGATGTAGATGAGGGTGTAGTCATCTTCTTTGAGAAGACCGACGTTGTCCCAGTTGGCCGCCGCGTATTTGACTTTGACGTTGCCGAAGAGGGCAAGGACGTCATTGGCTTCGAGGGAGCCGCCGAAGAGCACGAGGTTGAGGTTCGAGGCAAGGATGCCGTTGATGACATCGGTGGTGATCACGGTGCCGTTCGGGTATTTGTCGATCGCGTTCTCGCCGGTGCTGGGGATGGCGCCATAAGAGGCATAGCTGCCTTTGGAGCCGAAATCAGCCGGATTCTTGCCGCCAAGGTATTTGGAATCCGTGAAGAGCAAGCAGGTCGGCCAGTTGATGTAGTAGTTTTCTTCATCAACAGCGTTGTAATCTTCGCTTTCCTCGTCGAATTCGGTGGCACCGACATAGTTGATCGAGCCAGCCTTGATGTAGCCATCGGCGCCGACGAGTCCGGTTTCACCAGAATAATAGGTGTTGGCGCGATAGTTCTGCATCGCCGGGTCGAGCAAACGCTTCATGGATTCGATGTAGGTGTCGGCATTGATCGGAGTGCCGTCTTCCCACTGAGCGTTCTTGTTGAGTTCGATCTTGTAGACACGGCCGTCATCGGTGGCGGCAATGCCCCATTTGTTCATGAACTCATCGGTTTGGAATTCGAGCTCTTTGGTGACGTTGGTGATCTTGTCAGCCATTTCGTAGACCCATTGATAGGCGCCTTCGTTCTTGGTGTCCATCGCGATGTCAACGAGACCCATCTCACAATAGCCAGCGGGATAGTTGTCGGCATTGGTCTCCCAGGTGTGGGGGTTGAAGTCGCTCGGGTCGCCGGCGAGGTACTCGCGAAGCGTATACGTGTTAGCCACGTTGCTTTGGCAAGCGGCCAGACTAACGCTTGACAGAATGCCAGCTAATCCGAGAACGAGCATCAGTTTTTTGCTGTTCATAGATATCTCCTTTCACAGATATGGGCCTACTTTAATGCCCAACCGAATTGTGTCAAGACTTTTTTTCAGAGCACTTTTTGGCCAATTTCATTCGATTTTGGCTCAAAAGTTGAGGTTTTCACCCAAAAAGTTTTCGGAGAGTTTCACCGGTTTTTTCAGATGGGGTTCTCGGCCCAAGGTGCGTGCGTTTCTTCAATGACTTTGCGCATCGCGCGCATAGACGAACAAAAAAAAGATTAAAATTAAAGAAATAATGTTGCTTATTTTCGTTTCCTCGTTATTCTCTTAACCGACTTTCAAAGAAAGGAAAGAAACCATGAAAAAGCAAATGAAGCAAGGAATCGTCTTGATGGCGATGATGGCAACCATGGCTTTGGGCGCATGCACACCCGGGACTCCTTCGAGCTCAGAAGAAAGCGCTTCCAGCGAAGCCCCTGCCTCTAGCATCGATCAAAACGCCACAACCGTGGCCGTCACCCTCAAGTCGAACAGAGGCAAAGTCGGCACCACCGTCCGCAGCATCGGCTTTACCGTCACCGTCAGCCAAAAAGGGAAGTCTTATGACCTCTCGAAGAGCACGTTGATCTCGTTGGCGATCACCGGTCCCGATGGCAAGGCGTATACCAAGAACAGCATGCTCATCGAACCCGGCGACTACACCATCGTCGCCTCCTACAAAGATGAGGCCACCTCCGAACCGACCATCCTGACCATCGAGGGCGGGACCCCGGAAGCCGATGTCGGCTTCACAAAGACGGCGGAGAACTTCGACAACGTCAACTTCTGGAAGCTCGGCCAATTCGAGCAAACCGAACATTTGAAGAGCTGGGGCGATCAGAAGATCCTCGTCCTCCCGATCGACTTCGCGGATCTCCGTTTCGAATCGACGAGTTTCGTCGGTGGCGAAGCCAGCGTCCTCCACGACATCAACGCCGCCTTCTTCGGCGAATCGGAAGAAACCTCCTGGGAATCCTTGAAGAGCTTCTATTACAAATCCTCTTATGGCAAGCTCAACCTTGACGGCGTCGTCGCTCCGGTTTACCACAGCCCCCTCACCGGTCCCGAGGTTGAAAAATTGACTCAGGAAGACTTCGACAAAGTCGCCGCCGCCAATGGCGCCGACACCACCTCCGACGAATACAAGGTTTACAGCCAACATTGGAACGTCTCCTGGTATTTCCTCGAAGTCGCGTTGAAGAACTATGTCGACAACAACCCGACCGTCGACCTCAGCCAATATGACAATGACCACGACGGCTACATCGATGGCGTCTGGATGGTCAACAGCCACAAATCCGAATCCGGCGACTTCTGGTGGGCCTGGACCCATCATGACTTCGCCAGAAGAGGCAATAACCTCGATGCCGAAGGCAACGTCAAGGAAACCCCGGTTCCGTACAACCTCTGCTGGTGCTCCTTCGATATGATCCGCCACGGGCCGACCCCTTATTACAACGACGGCAAAAACATCGATGCCCACACCTTGATCCACGAAACCGGCCACTTGATGGGCCTCAACGACTACTATGACACCGATAGCCTCAGCGCCCCGATCTATGGCGTCGATATGATGGACCTCAACATCGGCGATCATAACCCGTACACCAAGATGGGCTTCAACTGGATCACCCCGCGCGTCATCGACTACACCTCCGACTACTTCACCACGAAGCTCCGTCCGTTCCAGGAATCCGGCGACTGCTTGCTCGTCCGCTTGAACGACGAAGCCAGCAAGACCACCCCGACCCCAACCGCTTTGGACAACCAAAACGACGAAAAGGGCATGGTCGAAGCCTATAACAACACTCCGTTCGACGAATACATCCTCATCGCCTACTACACCCCGACCGGGCTCAACGCCGGCGATTCCCAGGGTTACGCCGAATGGAAGGGCCACGCCGACTACTACGGCCATGGCGGAACCTATGAGAAAGACGGCATCGTCGCCTATCACGTCGACTCCCGCTTGATCAAGACCCGCCCGGATAGCGGCGGAAACAAAGAGCAGACCTGGCTCGAATACACCGACACCTTCGAAGACCTCCACCCCGTCTATGAGCTCACCAAAGCCAAAGACGGCACCGACTTCTTCGCCTTGGTCGGCGGCTCCTACATCACGATGCGCCAGACCAACACCAAGTCCACTTCGTGGTCGATGAACCCCGAATCCGCCGATTCCATGGCCGGCCTTGACTTCAGAGAGATCTCCTTGCTCAATTCCAACGGAGATCCCGGCAACGTCAAGGGCAGCGCCAACCCGCGTTATGGCAAGAACACCGGCGTCACTGAGCAAATCCTTTACACCCCGGATGGCAATAGCGCCTTCTCGGCCGGCATGTTCGAGGATTGGTTCACCTACCGCCCGGCGACCGCGACCAAGACCGTCTTCAACGATGGCACCCCGATCGACTTCAACTTCTGCGTTCAGTCCCTCGGCGTCCTCGATGATGCGGACACCTCCAACGACGCGGCGACCTTGCTCTTCGCCAAGATCTGATCGTCTTAAGAAACTAGCCCCGATTCGCTTCGGGGCTTTTTCTTTCCTTTGCCATGCTAAAATAAACCAAATGGGGTTATCTGATCAAATCGTCTTCCTTCTTTATGACGATCGGCTGGAATTGGCTGAGAGGATTTTAGGTTCGCCCGAAGAGGTGTTCGAAGGGGCGCGCCTCATCGATTTGGCGCCTTATCTGCATAAACAGGATCTATTGATCGCGGCTAGACGCAGCAAACGCTCCATCGCGCCTTTATTGCCTTTCTTCGAAAAGAAAGAAGCCGCTTTTTTCATCCAAGAAAGTTTGAAGAAAGACGATGGCTTTTATGTGGATTATCTCCCATTTGCCGAAGCGGATGATTTGGCTCTCTTATTGCCTTTAATCAAAGAAAAGAAGGGGGTCGTGGTATCGTTTTT
This sequence comes from uncultured Erysipelotrichaceae bacterium, assembly GCA_902802365.1. Classification (GTDB taxonomy): domain Bacteria; phylum Bacillota_I; class Bacilli_A; order RFN20; family CAG-826; genus Alloenteromonas. Next base: position 68,552 of record CADCLZ010000002.1, read on the forward strand.
GCCTTATTTGGAGGAAAAGAAACGAAAAGAATTATTCCTAGAAGCTCTGGAAAAAGACGGAGCCGATGAACCATATCTCCATCAGCTGCTGACCTTTGTTCCGCCCAAGTTCATCGACCAGAAATTCAACGAGGGGCTGAAGCGGGGCGTTTTGCTCAAGGACCTTCTCCCTTATGTGAACCAAAAAAACATCCATCGGGCTTATTTGTCTTCAAAGAAAGGCGAGGTGCCTCAAAAGCCGTTATTGCCTTTCTTGCCCAAACTAGATGCAAAGGATTTCGAAGAAAACAAAGGCTTCAGGAAATGAAAATACAGGCCATCCGCCCATGCGGCGTGATTGCCTGCCTTTTCTTGATTAAACAGTCTGGGACCCTTCAATCTTGGTGAAATCGGAGTCATTCGGAATAAGGTCAGGTTCAACTTCCTGATAATGGAATTTGACTGTGCTTCGATAATCGGTGGTTAGATACGCCAAAAGAAGCGTATAGATCAAAGGGTTGGAAAAACCGTTTTTTTTCTTCGAAAAAGACCGGTAACCCATCTTGGTAGATATGGCAGTAATAGAAATCGAACTCCGCCTCGAAAATCTTAATATGCCCTTCGGCGTGGATGAATAGATCGCTCCAACCATAAGTGGAATACTCTTCGACTAAACTCGTCACCTCATAGTCGTTGCTTGATAAGACATTTAGCAAAGTTAATGAGTTTTCCGCGATCTTCGGCGCGTTTCTTTGGAAACAAGCTCCGAGGAGCGCTCCACGAAGCTGAGAGGCAATGGGTCGTCGATCGGAATTGAGTCGCCTGACGCAAGAGGGGTCCAATCCGAGCGGCAATGCGTTTTTGCATCGATGTCATAAAAATCGCTTCCGTTTTCCGAATAGACAACGACGATGTCGCTCCTTGTTTCCTCTTTTTCGTTTACGGCTTTTTTGGCGGCGAAATAACGCATCCATCCTTCCTCGCCATTAAAAAGGATGCGTTCTTGGCCAAAGCCCTTCCCGTCCCCCGGCTCCAAATCCCCAGAAGCCGTAACATCGCCATTGATGTCGAACTCATAAGATCTGTCCAAAATCATCGATGAAGGCCAAGCGCTCTTCGCAAGGCGCTGATAGCGGTAAAGCCAACTGCTTGCCTCGGCGCGGGTTATGGGTTTAAGTGGATTCACCACCTTCGGCTGAGAGAGCTCCACTTCCCTTGAATATGCCGAGCATGCCGCCAAAGAAGGGAGCAAAGGAATTATGAACAACAATCGCATTAACCTGGTTTTACGCATAATCTATCCTCCGAAATCATCCGCTTCATTCGAATGGGAAACACAACGATGAATTTCAGTCTGTGGTAAAGCGCTTTTTTGTCAACCGCTTGGCCTGTTGCTTTGATGTTACTTTTTGAATTGCGGCGTTTCTATCGGCGCTTTCCTTTAATTGGCGAGCAGAACGGCAATCAAATCGAGCGTTCTCATTTTGCCGCTCCGTTCGGCAATTCGAAAAGCCCGCGGGTCAGTTTACGGCGAGGCTTGTATAATTCTTGTATGAAGATCATCTGCATCGGCGCCGGGGCATCCGGGTTGTTCTACGCCTTATGGGCGGCGAGATTCGGCCATGACGTTTTGCTTTTGGAAAGCAACGAGAAAGCTGGCAAGAAAATGTATATCACCGGGAAGGGCCGTTGCAACGTGACGAACGATTCCTCGGTGAAGGAGCACATCCAAAACGTTGTTCGGAACCCCAAATTCCTTTATTCGGCTTTCTCAAAATGGAACGCGGAGGATACGATCGCGTTTTTCAATGATCGTGGCTGCCCTTTGAAAACGGAGCGCGGGAACCGCGTCTTCCCCGTTTCCGATAAAGCAAGCGACGTCATCAATTGCCTGTGGAGCGAATGCAAAAAAGCGGGGGTCCGCATCCAATATCGGGAACGGGTCCAATCAGCGGCAAAAGAAAATGGCCGTTTTGTCGTAAAAACGATGCATGGGGGCTATGAATCGGATCTTCTGGTGATTGCGACCGGAGGCAAATCATACCCGCAGACGGGATCGACCGGGGATGGTTATTCCTTTGCGAAGGCATTCGGCCATCAAATCGTTTACCCGGTCGCATCCTTATGCCCAATCCTCATCCAAGAAAAGCCAAGCAGGGATATGCTGGATCTAACTTTGAAGAACGTTTCCTTGACCGCGGAGAACGCTTCTTTCAAGAAAAGCCTCTTCGGCGACCTGGAATTCTTGCCAAACGCGGTCAGCGGCCCCATCGCCTTGACGATGTCTTCGTTGATCAACCGCGTTGGCAAGGTGGCTCTTTCTTTGGACTTCAAGCCGGCCTTGGATGAAGAAAAGCTCAATAACCGCATCCTCCGCGAAGTCGCGGGGGCGCCCAACAAGGACATCCGCTTCCTTTTGTCGACGATGCTCCCAATGGCGATGCTGGATTTCTTCTTCGCGAAAGTCAATTTCGACCAGGGGCAGGCATTGAACTCGTTGACCAAGGAGCAACGGAAGATCTTGGTCGCTTCCTTAAAGCGTTTCCCTTTGACTTTCCTCGGCTTGGATTCCATCGAAAAAGGAATCGTCACCTCCGGCGGGGTTTTGGTGGATGAGGTCAATGCCAAAAGCATGGAGTCGAAATTGGTGCCGGGCCTATATTTCATCGGCGAGGTACTGGATGTTGATGCCTTCACCGGCGGCTTCAACATGCAGATCGCCTTCTCGACCGCCTATGCGGCGGCATCGGCATTGAATGGGTTTTGATCAATCTTTCTCTTTTCGACCGAAATAAATGGAAAACAAACGATTATTGCTAATGAAAGATAGGTTTTAACAAATGTTAAAGTCTATGTGCGGCAGGTTGCCGTTCGCTTTGGCATAATGGAACAAAATCCTCATAAAAATGCTAGTTTCATATTTGCGGGTTGTGTATATCATAACAATATTTTTATGTAGTAAGCCACATATATTTGCTATTTTAAAATACACATTCTATAATTTTTTCTATGGAAAGAAGATTGTTTCATGGGAGCGAATCGATCGTTGAAAAACCCGTGTTTGGCATCGGAAATCTTCACAATGATTACGGATTGGGGTTTTATTGCACCACCAAAGAGGCGCTGGCAAAGGAATGGGGCGCAAGAAAAAACGGCGCCGGCTATGTTAACGTTTACTCGCTGCGGGATGATCGATTCAGAATCTTGGATTTGACCAAGCCTCCCTATGATGATGTTTTGCATTGGGTCGCTTTATTGATGAGCAATCGGGAGATTTCGCAAGAGCTGAGGACCAATTACCCGCGCGAATTAAAATATCTTTTTGACAATTATCTGCTGGATGTTCGCCAATACGATGTCGTTATCGGATATCGCGCGGACGATTCCTATTTTCGCTTTCCCGAGGCGTTTGTTAGAAGCGAGATAACTTTCAAATCTCTCCAAGAGATCTTCAAAGCAGGAAATTTAGGCAGGCAGTATGTGCTTATTTCCGAAAAAGCGTTTAAAAACATCAAATTCCTCGCTTACTACCCAGTCGAGCAAAAATATAGAGGCGATTACTATTCAAGAAAAAGCGCGGCAGATAAGACGTTTGCCGAGCTGTTGCGCAACGACCGTTATAGCAGCGAGAGAAGGCTGATTGACTTAGTAAGAGACCATGCGAATCAATGAAGATTATTTTTCTAGGCTGTTCGTCCTCTGCAAGCAAAACAAAGTGAGCATGCGCGCTTTTTCCATCGCGCTCATGAAACGTGAAGATCTGCAGTTGGGAAGCGAAAACAATGTAGTTTCTTTGCCGGCCCTCTTCAACGACATAACGGGTTTGTACCTGCAAAAAGATGAAAGCTTTGGCATTTACGATGATGCGTATTGGTGCGGCAGCGTTTATTTCCGGCTGACGAGAAAGAGCAAGAAGCCTCTTTCCTATGTTCTTTTAAAGATGCCTTTTGACGAACTGGCCCTCTTATACCCCGTTTATCATGAAATGGATTATTCCTCTATTTCAAACCAATTCGGGGTCATTACGCAAAGGAACACAATAATAGAATTGCTTTGCAAAACGAGCGGCAAGAGATTGACTGCGGCAAGCCGGACTATGGGCATCAGTTTAAATACCCTGAATTACTATAAAAAGGATGACGATCATCTTTATGCCGCTTCGTTCGATCACGTTTATAAAATCGCAAAATATTTTGACGCCCCTTTGTCGCTTTTCGTTAAGGAAGCGTTGCCTTTTTAACGAAAACAAACAAGCTTCTTTTGGATAAAAAAGAAAACGCCCCGCATCACTGCGAGGTGTCCGCTTTGGCTGATTTTTTAACGTCGTCCAGGCACTAGCGTCGACGGAGATTTCAATTTACGGTCTACCGTGTGGGAGATCTCATCCAACCACTCTCTTGCGAGATCCGTCTCTTACCTGCTTCCTCCCTTGAAGAGGGGCCATTCGGAGACTGGCGTTTTGTTTTCCGGTCTACCGGCGAGGAGATTGCCTATCTCCCGTGGCCCGCGTTTGCACCGATCGGGCTTGGCATACGTCCAAGGTACGTCTTCCTTCGCTTGGTACGTATTCCACGTTCTCTTTGCATTCGGAGGGAACGCTTTCCGAGGAGGACCCTTACGAGTCTTCCGCTCCCCAGACTGATCTGGGTCGAGGCATTTCCAGCGGTTTACCGCACGCCGAGCCTCTGTAGGCACCACCCAGTTATGAATTCCTGGATGTTTCCGGATCTTCCTTTGCAAGCAACGAAGGATTCGCAGTCCCTTTCATTCGGTTTCACCGGCTAAGGGGCCTCGCCCCACCCTTTTGAGGGGGTGGTTACCTATCTAGGAGGGGATCGGTGATTAGCCGTCTTTCCTAGGGGAGGGCTGTATCTTTGGTTTACCATGGCCACAAGCCCAGGGCCAGGGGATTTCTCCCGGATTTGAAGGAATCGCTTCCTAGATCCTCTAACTTTAATATGTCAGTGATACTGACGGATGGTG
>CADCLZ010000003.1 GCA_902802365.1 uncultured Erysipelotrichaceae bacterium
ATAAGAGTCGCTGAGCGAAGCGTTCCGGGCCCTAAGCGACTTGATTTCCGTTCCGGTTAAAACCAGGCCTGCGGTCATAAAATCGGAGAGGAAATAAAGAAAATGCGCCTTGCGGTTTTCTAATAACAAAGAATTATCTTTCTGCCTGCTCATTGTTGTTTTTCTTTTAGAAACGGAATTCGATTTTCGCCGATTCGGCGCTCACGGAGGTGAAGAAGATCTGGAGGTTGGAGGCATCGCTTCCATCGTTCCACTTCTTATCGTTGGGGAAATAAGCCCGATAGCTCTGGAAGTTGAAGACATCACCGGTTTGGAAGAGGCAGCCGTTGTCGGCGATATCCCCACCGCGGAAGCTCTTTTTGTTCTGGGCATCGATCAAAGACAGCAAAGAGAAATCCTTCCGGCAGCGACTTTCGTCTTTGATGCAGTTGCTCGCGGCGACCTGGAAATAGTCCGTCTTGTTCAAAGAATCGCCATAGTAGTAGGTCCATTTCTGCGAGGAATAGGAGATGCTCACCAAACGGGCATCGACATGGTAAAGGCGAACGCCAAACGTCGAGTAGCCAAGTTCGCGTTTTCCGGCGTATGCGACCGTGGAATCAAGCTCATTGAGGCCGTAAGGAGTATACAAATCCAAGATTAGATACTCCGCAAAAGCCGTTTGGTTCCAAGAAGAACGCGCAGGAATGATGATGCAGTCCCCGCTTTGCTGACTTGGGTTGATCGTGAGGGCGACGGTCTTCTTTCCGGTCACCACATAAGGCTCGGTCCAGCCCAAAGCAGTCTTGGAGAAGAGGTCATGATCGAGGATGTTTTCATCCATCATCAAGAGCCCACCCGCGGCATTCCAGGCGTTCGGGGTGCTCGTCATAGGGTAGTAGTCATCCAAACCGAGCATGTGCCCAAACTCATGGATGAAGGTATGGCAGTCGACTTTTGGATAGCGGGCAGCTTCATGCAAGAAGGAGTGAGAAGCCCAGAAAAAGAGGTTCCCAGTCGGATTGCTGGCTTTTCCATAGCTTTCCGCCGCCCAATAGCAGAACGCCCAATAAGTCTGGCCGCTCGTATCGATCGTATTTCCAATATAGGTATCGCTTTGATAATCCGGGCAGCTATAGATCATGACGATGCCGTCGACCCAGCCATCAGAATTGGTGTCAAACCGCTTCACATAGTCATTGCCCTTCTTCTGTCTAATATCCTCAACGATATTGTTGAGAGTCTCAACGACGTGCGGAGCTTCGACCGGTTGCCCTTCTTCGTCCACGACGTTTTGATCTTTTTCACGGAATTGCCTAACGGTTTCGCCCGTCCGATAAATATCGCCGATTTCAACGCTGATATCGAGTTTCCCATAGCTGGAAGTCTTATAGAAAGAGGCCAAGGATTCCCAGTAATTGGTGTCCTCAGCTTCGCCATTGAAGGCGATATCGAGGTCTTGTCTCATCGCCTCTTCGTTAAGATATGGCGATTTCGTCCCGCCATAGAAGGGATAATCCGAAAGCTCGACGGGCACGCAAAGAAGTTTGACTTGGCCAGAGGAAGAAACGCAATCCATCCCACAGGAGAAATTGACGTCGCGATAAGAAAACGGGGTGAGGGTTTGTTCGCCCCTGGCCCGATAATAGCCGAGTCCTTTGGCGTCAAAATCCCCTCTGCTGATTTTCCCAGAGCCCGATTGGATCGGAGTTTCGCTCGATCCGAAAAGGTCGAAAATCGCGCATCCGCTGAGGCACGTACTGAGCAAGGGAAGGATAAGCAAGCAGAGGAGACGAGATTTCTTCACGAGGGCACTATACCACACTTGAGGTGTTTTTCCTTCTAAAAAGGAAACTAGACCAAGACGTAGAAATAGATGCTGAAAAACATCGAGATCGCGCCGAAGAGAACCGCGAAATGGAAAACGGTATGGAACCAGACGCTCTTTTTGGCCCCAAGGCCATAAAGCATCGCCCCTAACCAATAGAAGACGCCACCGAGCAAAAGCAATAGAACCCCGGGTAATTCAACCGCCAGATAAAGCGGGTAAAACGCCCCGACGATGGTCGAACCCAAAACGATGTAAAGAACGATGGAGAGGACTTTGAATTTTTCCATATTCACCGAGTTCAAAGAGATCCCGGTCGCGCATCCTGCCCAAACAATCCCGATGATCACCCATCCCCAAGGGAACGTGGTTCCAGGGATATTCCTAAGGCTGATCAGACAGAAGGGAACATATGTCGCCATGATGGCCGCAAAAATGAAGTTATGGTCTAAAACACGCAAAACCTGCTTGCCTTTGCAGGGTGCTAAGGCGTGATAAATGCAGGACATCGCGAACATCAAAAAGTTGCCAAATGCCCATATAGCGCAGGAGACAATCGCCCAAACATTGCCCATCTCCGCCGCTTTCCAAATGAGAAAGACTCCGCCGACGATCGTCAAAACCGCCCCCAAACCATGGCTGATTGCATTCCATAGTTCTTGGGCCAATGTGTATTTTGGAAGTTCGAATTTCGTGGCTCTCATGCCCTATATAATCAACCTGATAGTTTTTGTTGTCAAGTTTTCTTGTATTGAAAACTAGATAATGTTGTCTGAAAGTGTTTCCAGACGTTTCGACAAAGAAAAAAGCCTCGGCGAACCGAGGCATTTTTTGAGGAGGATTAGAGATAGTATTTGTCGAGGACGGTAAGGTCTTTCTCGCTGAGCTCGTAGACGAGCGGTTTGCCGGTCGGGATCTCGACGGAGATGATCTGCTCAGGGGTGAGATGCTCAAGCATCATGACGATGGCGCGAAGCGAATTGCCATGGGCGGCGATCAACACTTTCTTGCCAGATTGGATCGCGGGGCCGATCTTTTCGTCGAAGTAGGGCTTAACGCGGGCGGCGGTATCGATCAAGCACTCGGTGAGCGGGCACTCTTCGATCTTCATCTCGCCGTTGGCGACCAAGGTCTTATAAGGTTCTTGGTTGCCCGGCCATCTCGGATCATCCTTGGTGAGGGAGAGCGGCGGAACATCCGCACTGCGACGCCAGATATGAACCTGCTCAGCACCCCACTTTTCAGCGGATTCGGCCTTGTTCAAACCTTGGAGAGCGCCATAGTGACGTTCATTGAGGCGCCAAGAATAGAATTTCGGGATATCGGTTTCACCCATTTCGCCAAGTGCGAAGTCCATGGTGTTGTTGGCGCGCTTGAGGACGGAGGTAAAGGCGAGGTCGAAATGATAGCCCTTCTCTTTGAGAAGGCGGCCGGCCTCGTGGGCTTCTTTGACGCCTTGCTCGGAAAGCTCAACATCGGTCCAACCGGTGAAGAGGTTCTTGAGGTTCCATTCGGACTGGCCGTGACGGAGCAATACTAACTTAATCATCTGTTTTTCCTTTCGGTTTATACCGAAACGATTATACGAGAAAAGAAAAGAAGGCGTTAGGGTTTCTCTCGCCTTCTTCTTTATTTCTTGGGTTTTAACAGGGCTGCAACCGCTTTGGCCAACGCTTTTAGGTCGCCGTTTGAGGTATTGATCAGTAAGTCGTAATGATTACGATCGCCCCAGACGTTTCCGGTATAGAACTCATAGTATTGGCGGCGCTTTTTGTCGACCTGCTTGATTCTTTTAATCAAGGCCTTGTCGCTTAAGCCTTTTTCGCGTTCGTCTTCCCTCTCTTTGCAGCGGCGGACTTTCGCTTCCAAACTGGAGTAAATGAAGATGCGGAAGGGATGGCGGTCGCGGAGGACGTAGTCGGCGGCGCGGCCGATGATGAGGCAATCGGATTTATCAGCCAATTCTTTAAGAACATTGCTCTGCTCTTGGAAAATGTCCGCAGCTTGGGTGATGTTGGGGTCGGCGACGGAAAGGAAGCTTCCGCCATAATGGATTGGGAACAAGGCGACGGGGCGCCCTTGGGAAACTTCTTCGATGTATTCTTGGCTATAAGCGGTTTTCTTCGCGATCTCAGCGAGAATCTCGCGGTCGTAATAAGCGATCCCAAGCTCTTCGGCCAAACGCCGGCCAAACTCACGTCCGCCGGAACCGAATTCGCGTCCAATGGTAATGATCATATAACTGCCTCTGACTTTATTTTATTTCAGTTTTCCAATAGGAAAAAGATGATTTTCGAGGCCAATTCAGCCGCTTTAAGCACATTGGCATCATATTCTTTTCCATCGCCGGTATCGCTCACGACACGGAGCGCGGAGAATTTTTTGTTGAAGCAATAGGCGATCTGGGCCATCGGGGCGGATTCCATATCGACGCTCAACGAAGCGAACTTCTCGCGGATCTTTTCTTTTTTCTTGGGATCGACGATGAATTTATCCCCGCTGGAAATCACCCCGAAAGAATAAGGGATCCCAAGGCTCTTGCAAGCCAATTCAAGGGGGGCATTGATCTCTTTTGATGCGGGAATGGTCACTAAATTGATCCCGGAGATCAAACCAACGGGGTCGCCGATTTCCGAAGTATCGAGGTCGTGCTGGACGAAGCTGGAGGCGATGACGGCGGAGAGCAAGGGAGCCTTCTCGGCATCCAAAGAACCGCCCACCCCGACGTTCACGATCGTATCGACTTCGGGATGGCTGAGGCAAAGGGCGGAGACAAAAGCCGCCGCGAAGCCTTTTCCAATCCCGGATATGCCGACGAAGAAGTCGAGTTTCCCTTTCCGGCACTTATAGATGGTCGAATAACCATATGATCTCTTTGTCAGGATCTGGGAAGCCTCCAAAACGGGCTTAGCTTCCTTTTCCATCGCGAACGCAAGACATTTCATGTGAAAAGTTTAACATCTCTTATATGAGAGAGCACAACGAATATTGCTTTTTCAAACGTCGTTCTTCGTTTATGATGATTGTCTCAATTCAGTTCGTATGAAAACCCGTAAAAGCATCTTCTCCTTATTGCTCTTCCTTGCCTTGTTGGCCGGCTGCACGCCAGAGAGCCCCTCGGTATCTTCAGAGGAATCTTTCCAGGGAGGAACGATTACTTTCTATGCAATCAATGACTTCCATGGGGCGGTTAAACAAAGCTCCAGCAACAAGGAGCCTGGCATTCTTTCGCTTGGTACTTTCCTAAAAGGAAAGGGCGAAGAGGAAAATACGGTTTTGATCAACTCCGGCGACATGTTCCAAGGCGCGATTGAATCCAATTACAATAATGGCCGTCTGCTCGTTGATTGCATGAATGAGATCGAATTCGACTGCTTCACGTTGGGCAATCACGAATTCGATTGGGGCCTGCGGATTCTCAAAGAAAACAAGCTCCGCAGAGCGGAAACCGATGGCTACCAAGTCCCGTGGCTGGCCGCCAATATCTATAACTATGATAATGAGGCGAAAGCCGAGGGCACGATTCAGCAGAGCGATCTTGGGGATTTTTACACGATCAAGACGCTGGAAAACGGCTTAAAGCTCGGGATCATCGGGATGATTGGCTTTAACCAATGGACTTCGATCACTTCTTGGTACGTCGATGACGTCGTCTTCAAAGATCCCGCCCCCTTGGTCAAGTCGCTTTCGGATGAGCTGCGGACGCAAAAAGGCTGTGACATCGTCGCCCTTGATATCCATGCCGACCAGGATGATGTTATCGATACTGGGATCACCGCGGTTTCCCCGGTTTCTAAAGAAAAGTATGTCGACATCGTTTTCTGCGCCCATAGCCACCAGAAGGAAACCACGACCAAAAACGGGGTTTTGTTCACGCAGAACGAAGCCTATGGGAGAAACATCAGCCAAGTGACGATGACGGTCGATAAAGACAAAAACGTAACTTCATCGAAGTTAAAGACTTTGGACTACTTCGATGTAATCAATTCGGTCGGCAAAAACTATGACCCGAACCTTAAGCAGTTGGTCGATACCTATGGCGCGGAGAGCAGCGCCGCCGGCAACGAAGTCTTAGGCACGATGGAGGGCGGATATATGGACCGCTACAGCAACCTCCCCAACATGCTCGCGGAAGCAATGCTCCAAGAAGCTGAGCGCGAAGGCTATTCCCCTGCTTTGGCGATGGTGAATAATTGCCGGAAAAACATCGATCAGGGCCCGATCACTTATAGCGATGTCTACGAGGCCGTCCCATTTGATAATGAAGTCTGGGTCATCAACTGCGATGGCGCGGATATCTTAAAAGAAGCCGGTTATGATACGAACCTGATCGCAAGAGCGGAAAACAACGCGATCGTGAGCGGCCGCACTTATCAAATCGCGATCATCGATTACCTCGCTTTCCATAAGTCGACCAAACGCGTTTATGACTATTTCCCCTCCATCTCGTTGGTCGGAGTTCTTGGAGCGGAAGGGAAGGACGCTCATTACCGTCATATTCTCGCGGATTATATCCGCGAACAAGGCACGATTCGCTATAATGATTACTCCAGTTCCTCCTGGCGCCACAACAAAGAGTTGCTTGGCCAAGGGCGTTCCTGAGGTTTCTTTTCCCATCCTTGGAAGGTAAACTTAAACCATGAATAAAAAGATTGCCATCGTGGGCACCGCAATACTCTGTTTGGGCATGGTCGCGGTGAGCCCTTTTGCTTTTCGGCGTTTCGCTCAAGCCAAAACGCCGGACTCCGGCAGTTCTTGGATGACTGCGTTATCCGACGATAAGCCGCTTTCCCTTATTTCGATGCCCGGTTCCCATGACTCGGGCTCTATCCATTCGATCGCGGACGTCGCGGGCATTTGCCAGGATTTAACCATCGACGAGCAACTTCGCGCCGGCGTGCGTTTCTTCGATATTCGCCTGCGGGCGGCAAACGATAACCTCGTCGTTTGCCATGGCTATGTTGACCAAGGGCAGACCTTCAAGCAAATCCGCGCTTCGTTTAAGTCCTTCTTAGAAGCCAATCCCGGCGAAGGATTGATCGTATCGATCAAACGCGAGCAGGATGATTCCAATTCCTCCAAGAGCTTCCCGATTCTGCTTGCCGAGCAAATGGCGGAAGACAGCTTCTGGGATTTAACCAATGAACTCCCCCATCGTTTGGGCGACATCCGCGGGAAGGCGATCCTCCTCCGCCGCTTCTCTGGCTCTGAGTTTGGGGTGAACGCCTCCGATAATTGGGCGGATCCAGGCGAGGCGAGCAACGCGAATACCTTCTCGATCAACGTCGCTTCCGGCGTTTTGCGGGTCCAAGACCATTACAAGCTGAATTCGGTCGAAGACAAAAAGGCCGAATTCAAGGCTTTGGTCGATGAAGCGGCCTCTTATAACAGTGTCGTTTGGGCGGCCGAGGCGCTTTTAGGCAAAGAGAAGTGGTTCGTGAATTATTCTTCGGGCTATTTGGTGGACTCTTTCCCACCCACTTATTCGCTTAGCGTCGCCCCGGAGATGAACGATTACATCAAAACGGCGATCCAAGGCGTCTCGAACACGGGGATCTTGGTTCTCGATTTCGTCACTCCCGAGCTCTGCCAAAGAATTTATGAGGTGAACGCAAGATGAAACGCATTATTTCCATCGTCTTGTGCGCCATCACTTCCGCGATTACCGGAATCCTTGCCTTGGTATTCTTAATCATCGAAGGCAGAATCCTTTTCTCTGGCGAATTAAACACCTATTCCGAAGCAGGTTTCGGTTATTTCTCCACCATTGTCAAAGTGTTGATCCCAATCTTTGCCCTTTTGGCTGTGGCGATTCCATGGGTAGCCAAAGGGCTGAAATCCCCCACTTTGCGGATCTGCACCTTGATCATTTTGGGCTCATTGCTGCTGATCAGCATCTCGCATATGCTCTTCGCGGTCACCGGCAGCTCCAATGGCGTGATCTCCTTGGCGGAAGTCGTAATCTATTATCTGGTCCCGGTCCTTCATGCTGGCGCCAGCGTCTTCTATCTCTCCGCGAAGTAAACAAAAACACGGGTCGGTTTGGCCGCCCGTGTTTTCTTTTTGCCTTATTTCAGCTTCAGGCCATCATGGAAGGCTTTCCCCACCACTTCATTGGCCAAGACATAATTGTTTCCAAACGGATCGAAGCAAATCGCTTCGAGTTTCTTAACGTCGATCTTCCCGTCGGTCAGGATCGACTCGTCGGCGGAAACGTTGATGATCTCACCAACCAAAATGCCGTCGAACGATTTCACCTTGCATTCAAGGGCCAACGGGAGCTCTTCGAATAGTGGGGCATCGACGTGGGCGGAACGAACCGCATGCCAACCAGCCTTCTCGACTTTGTTGGGGACGCTTTTGGCGGAGACCAAGCCGACATAGTCGGCAGCCGCCACGGTTTTCTTGGTCGCGAAGCTCAGGGTGAAGGCCCCTTTCTTCACGAGGTTCTCTGTCGTTTTATGATCGGAGAGGGAAACGACGACTTCGTTATAGTCGTACATGCCGCCCCAAGCCGCGTTCATCGCGTTCGGGACTCCCTTTTCATCATACGTGCCAAGGATGAGGACGGGCTCTGGATAGAGCCAAGACTTCTTGCCAAAATCAACTCTTGCCATGATTCTCCTTTATTCGCGGATCAAAACCGCTTCATGTTTTTTAATAATGACAATGCCATTTTGCTCTTCGGGCTGGCCGATGGCAAACAAGACGCTCCCTTTGACCTTGATTGGCTCTTCCTTCAGGTTGATGAAAGCCTTGAGATCTCCTCTCCTATAGGAGAGCGGCTCTTCAAGAAGCGCGAAATCATTTCCGCGGAGGTCTTCCTCGTTCTTCCGAAGCTCGTTGAGCTCTCGGATAAGGTGAAGCAAGGAATTCGAGTCCTTTTCCGCTTCCTCCACGGTCAGTTCGCCCTCATTCGTTGGTAAGAAGGTGCGGTCCGCCTGCGAAAAACCGGCGTTTTTGCTCGAATCCCAGCGCATTGGGGTGCGGGAACCGGTACGCTGATAGCCCCCTTCAAAGGAGAGAAGGTCACGGTTCGTCTTTAGGCCAAGCTCATCGCCAAAATAAATATAAGGAACGCCGGGCATCGTAAGGATGAAGAAGTAAGCAAGCTTTAATTCCTCATCATCAAGGTAATCGGCGATGCGACAAGTGTCGTGATTTCCCGAGATGATGGAGAGTCGGCCGCCTTCTTTCTCGCTAGAGGCGATCCTCCAGAGCAAATCTTTTTTGAACAAATCCCATAAATTGGCATCGAAGGCATGAAGGAGCGGTTCTTTGCTCTCTACTTCGCGTTCCCGGAATAATTTGTGTGAAAAATTATTCCAATGATCCAAAACGAAGTCGGAGGAGAAGCCTGCTTTGAGCGATTGCTCGGGATTGCTCCATTCGGAAGTCATGTAGAAATCTTTGTAGCCCTCAGCGGCCAAATCCGCCTTGATTTGCTGCCAAAGCCAGATTGTCGCCTCCTTATCGTCATCGCCTTTGACCAAAGAATCCGCCATATCGACGCGGAAGCCATCCACGCCTTTATCAAGCCAGAATTTCATTATTGATTCCAAGTATTTGCGGCCTTTTTGGGTCTTTTTATAGGAGAGCTGCCAAGGGTATTTCACCTCTTTGAAGCCGTAGTTGATCGCCGGTTGATGGGCGAAGAAATTCACCATGAAGCAGCCGTGGCGGTTGAAATAGCCGCTGATCCAGCGATAAGGAGCTGGCGTATCCCAGGGATTATCGTTCCAGACAAAAAGATCCCACTTATCGTTGGGCTTTGCCTCCCCGGAGGCCAAAAAGTCCGGGCATTGGACCGACATATGGCCGGGAATCAGGTCTAAAAAGATGCGGATTCCCAATTCATGTGCTTTTTGAACTAGTCGAACTAAATCTTCGTTTGTTCCAAAGCGAGGAGACACCTTAAATGGGTCGCGAACATCGTATCCGCCATCCAAAAATGGGGAATCGTAAATCGGATTGAGCCAAATCGCATTGAAGCCGAGGCTTTGGACATACGGCAATTTGGATTCGATTCCCTTCAAATCGCCAAACCCGTCGCCATCGGAGTCATAAAAAGAGTTTGGGTAGATTTCATAAAAACTGAGATCTTTGAATGCAGGCAAATCCATAGCAACCTCCACCAAAAAGGAATCGGACTAACGCTTAATTCAGCTTCTTTTGTGCCAGATGAACATCGAAAGCGCCAATAGACCGGGATATAAGACGAAAAGTAGCTCAAATAGCAGGAAAACATACCAAGGTTCGAATTCTTTTAAGAATCCGATGGTCAAAGTTAGGATCGCCCAAAGCAAAGAGAGGCCGCAGCAGAAAGTGATCGCCCAGATCTGCTCTTTGAAAGCAATTAACCTCCGCTTACCGCGATGCCAATTAAGGATCGAAAACGGCAAGAAGCTCATTCCCAACGCGGCGGCACTTAAGAGGAATAAGACGATGAATAAACCCGATTCTTGGCTTAGCAAAGAGATAATGCTGATGATTCCGCCCACCAAAAGGAAGGCTCCAGCCAAAATGACGTTGACCAAGTCGGTACTCTTTCCAAAGGAAAACAGACCTCTTGGGGCATCGGCATCGGCCGATGAACTATCGATTTCGAAATCTTTGAAACCAAGGGTCCTCCGCTTCTTGGAGGTGGCGAATTCGTTTTCTTTCCCCCGGAGATCGGAGATGAAGGTCATTTGGATGGCGGTTCTTTCTTTTTGGCGTTCCAAATAGGTTTCGTCCTCCACCGGATTGAGAATCGACTTAAAATCATAGGTCAAAACCAAAGTCCGGCTCTCGTTTGGGGTCAATAACGGGGCATAAAGGAAGACGGCTTTCTCTTTGAAGATCTTCGCGGCAAGATCCAAGACCGCGAAAGAGAAGTCTTTGTCTTCGCCGATCAATTCCAAAACGATGTACTTGGTCTCCGCGCAAAGCTCGCAATAGATGCTTTGGAACAGATGACGGAAATTCGGGGTCTGATTGGCCTTTAGATCATGCTCTCCCAGATATTGCTCGACCAGTTTGTCGACTTTCGTGGTTTCCAGGGTTCCACCAAGGGGAACCTGCGATCTTTGGACGAGGAAACTCTGATCGCCGGAACGGATAACGGAAACCGGATATCGATCACGGTTCGCGTTATTTATGTCCAATAGGTCGCTATCGAAGATGCGGAAAGAGCCAGCATATTCTAAGGAGCCTTTGAGTTCGAGGATATCCAAAAACGACCGCGCTTCGACGCCGGAAACAAGGCAAAGGCCTTCGCCCTCGGAAGAATAACGGATTTCTCCGGAAGGTGCGCTGACGCTGTAATAAGAAACGTTAATCATGCTGGCTTTCTTTGATTATAACCGAATCGGATACTCCCGTCTTAATTTTTGAAGAAAAAGCCTTGTAGGCTTTCGCCCCAAGGCTTTTGGGAAACGAATCTTAGGCGAGGACGAATTCGGTCAGATCTTTATAGACCTGTTCCTTGATGTCTTCGTTATGAAGTTCGTGACGGCAATGCGGGTAAAGGATCAAAGAAACATCCTTCACGCCATGCTTTTTGTACATCTCAGCGAGATCTTTCGGGCCTTTGCCGTTCGCGCCGACCGGGTCTTCTTCGCCGCTCATGATGCGGATCGGCTGATCCTTGGAGATCTGCGCGATGTTCTTTTTCTTATAAAGGGTGGCTAAGCCGGTGAAGAACTCACGGAGGAAGCCGCCGGTATTCATATGGCCGCAATACGGGTCATCGATGTATTTTTGGACGTTCTCTTCGTTATAGGAGAGCCAGTCAAGATCGGTTTTGCGATCTTTAATCGCCTTGGAGAAGCCGCCAATCGCGAGATTGGTGAGGAATTTGTTCGGCTTATCCCAGTTGCCTTTATGGACGAGCATCTTGGCAAGGGCTTTGGCGATCGGGTAAATGCCAACCGGGCCGTTGGTGCCAAAGAGGACCACCTTATCGGCGGCGCCAGGATGACGCTCGACGAAGCACTGCGTCATGAAAGAGCCCATCGAATGGCCCATGATCACGGTGGGAAGACCGGTTTCCTGCTTCACTTTTTCGAGCTGGAGATGCATCGCATCGACATTCTTGAAGAAGGCGTCTTTCGGCCACTGCTCCTGTTCTTCAACCGATTTGGCGTTGAGGCCCTGGCCAAAGGCATCGAGAATCCAGATGTTGATCCCGTGCTCGTTGAGGTATTCCGCCATCCCTTCGTAACGAGAGGCGTGTTCGTTCATGCCGGTCTGCATGACGATGTTCCTAACCGCTTCCTTCTTGGCTTTCCAAAAGCAGCCCTTCAGCTTTTCGCCGCTTGGCAAAACGACTTCGAATTCTTCGTACATTGATAACTCCTTCGCTGTTAGAAATAGTTTAGCTAGATTGAAGAGGAAAATCTTCTCTTATTTGCTCGCCCCTTTGGTTTGGAAGCGATAAGCATCGCGGCAGGCATCTTCGATGTTGAGCTTCGCCTTCCAGCCGAGTTCTTTGAACGCTTTGTCGCAATTGGCATAGTTCTCGGTGACATCGCCTGGCCTCCTAGGCGCGACGACATAAGGGATCTTCACGCCGGTCGCCTTTTCAAAAGCATGGACGAGCTCGAGAACCGAGGTTCCTTTGCCGGTTCCAAGGTTATAGACGACCACGCCAGGATTCTCTTTCAGCTTTTTTAAAGCTGCGACATGGCCTTCCGCCAAGTCGACGACGTGGATATAGTCGCGAACGCCGGTTCCGTCCGGAGTCGGATAATCATCGCCGAAGACGTTGAGATGATCGCGCTTCCCCACCGCGACTTGGGCGATATAAGGCATCAAATTGTTGGGGATGCCGTTTGGATCTTCGCCCAGCAATCCAGAGGGGTGGCCGCCGATCGGGTTGAAATAACGGAGCAAGATCACGTTGAAGCTCGGGTCGGCTTTGTTGACGTCGGAAAGGATCCTTTCAATCATGATCTTCGTCTGGCCATAGGGGTTGGTGGCTTCACCAATCGGGTCTGTTTCATAAAGCGGAACGCGTTTCGGCACGCCATAAACCGTCGCTGAGGAGGAGAAGATAATCGAGTGGACATCGTGCTTTCTCATCAATTTGACCAGCACGAGGGTCGAGAGAAGGTTGTTGGTGTAATACTCCACCGGCTTCTTGGTCGATTCCCCGACCGCCTTCAAGCCGGCGAAATGAATCGCGGCATCCATTTTGCCTTCCTCGACAAAGACTTTTTCAAAGCCGTCTTCGTCGCAGCAATCGACGACGTGGCAATGCGGACGCACGCCGGTGATCTGCTCGATCTTATCCAGGACGCCGATTTTG
Source organism: uncultured Erysipelotrichaceae bacterium (assembly GCA_902802365.1). GTDB lineage: Bacteria > Bacillota_I > Bacilli_A > RFN20 > CAG-826 > Alloenteromonas. The sequence continues at coordinate 13,098 of CADCLZ010000003.1, forward strand.
GAATTGGAGAGGTTATCGACAATAATCGCTTCATGACAGTTCTCAATCAAACGGATGACGGTCTCGGATCCAATGAATCCAAGGCCACCTGTTACTAAAACTCGCATACATGCCCCCTTTATTTTTTATTTCTTCTTGGTTTTCGGAGCCTGCTTTTTCTTTTCAGGCTTCTTGTCTTCCTTTTTGGCTTTTTCGACAGATTTCTTTGCTGGAACGGCCTTCACCTGCCCTTTATCATCATCGACGTCTTTGCGGATCTCTTCGATGATCCTTTCGCTTAAAAGCTTGCAGGCTTGCGCTTCGGTGGCCAAACGCAGCGCCAAAAGGCCGAGGGAAGCTTCATAGTCCTCCCGCGCCTTCTTAAGATCGGCGTCTTTCGTACGCGCATAACGGGAGTTGATGCTCTCTAAATGCGCCTTGGTCTTCTTGACCTGCTCACGGAGCATATTCATCTCGATTGAGCAATAGAAGGCATAAAGCCTTCCTTTGTCGGCGGTGACGTATCGATCAAGATCAAGCAGCAATGACATATCCGCCATGGAAAGGGTCTGCTTCATCAAGGTGATCGCCATCAAATAGCCGATCTGCTCTTTGTCATATTTTTTCTTATTCGGCATTTTGATCATGCCGGCCTTCACGTAGTTATTGACCATAAATGGGGTCAAAACCTTCTTCGGGTCGTCGGAAAACACCGATAAGGAGTTATTGATGTAGGTGATGACCTGCTCCATATAAAGATCCACCGAAGGGATCTCGGAATACTGGGGCAGTTTGAACGAGGAAACCTCCTCCATCCATTCTTGCAGGTTCTTCGTTTCCTTATCTTCCATCGGGAATCACCTCTTCTTCAGCTCTTCGTCCATGACTTTGCTGACCGCGGCGGGATTCAGTTTGCCGTGGCTTGCTTTCATGACTTGGCCCACCAAGAAGCCCTTCGCGCGATCTTTGCCGGCTTTGAAGTCGGCCACCGACTGAGGATTGGCGTCCAAAACCGCATTGACGGCCTGGAGCACCGCGCCTTCGTCGACGACTTGCTTCTCAATTTGCAAAGCGCTTGACGCTTCCTTGGGCGAAACTTTGTTGGCTAAGCAGTAATTGAAGATATCCGCGCACTGCTTATGGGTGAAGCCGTCGTCCTGGAGGTTGCTGATCTCCGCCATGCTGGCTTCATCGAGCGGGAATTCAGCGATTCCGATCGCATTCTTATTGAGGTAGCCATTGACTTCGACGATGAGGAAATTCGCCAAGGTTTTGGCGTTTTTCACCAACGGGAGGGCCTTTTCGAAGTAACGCGACATCGCGATATCACTGAGGATGATCGAGGCATCGGCCTCGTTCAATCCCTTGGCGAGATAGCGTTCTTTCTTCGCATCATAAAGCTCGGGGCAGGTCGCGATCGCCTGATTGACGAATTCGTCGCTTAAGGGGATCGGAACGATGTTGGGCTCGGGGAAGTATTTATAATCGACCGCGGAGGTCTTCACGCGCATCAAGACGGTCTTTCCGCTGGCCTCGTCAAACCTTCTGGTCTCTTGCTGGATCGGAGTGCCATTCAGCAAGGAAGCGCTCTGGCGCTCAATCTCATAATCTAAGGCCTGTTCGATGTTTTTAAGCGAATTGATGTTCTTGATTTCGACCTTCGTGCCAAAGGCGTCGCTTCCATAAGGACGAAGGGAGATGTTGACGTCGCAGCGCAAGCTTCCCTCCTCCATTTTGCCATCCGAAGTCCCGGAATAAAGGACGATGTTGCGGATCGCCTCGACATAATGCATCGCTTCGGTGCCGTTACGGATGTCCGGGCGCGAGACGATTTCCACAAGCGGGACGCCCGCCCGGTTATAGTCGAGCAAGGTGTAGTCCATAAAATGGAGCTGTTTGCAGGTATCCTCTTCCATGTGGATGCGCTCAATCTCGATCCGCTTCTTTTTCCCATCGCGTCCAAGCACCTCCAAATAGCCATCCCGGCCAATCGGGCGGAACTGTTGGGTGATTTGGAAGCCTTTCGGAAGGTCGCTATAGAAATAATTCTTCCGATCGAAATGAAGTTCGTGGTCGATCGTCATGTGCAGGGCGTTGGCAACGCGGATTGCGTTGATGACCGCTTGCTTATTGACGATCGGCATCGTACCGGGATACGCCATATCGAGCAAAGCGATTTCGGTATTCGGCTCACGGGAGAAGGAATTCGGGGCGGCGGAAAACATTTTCGACTTGGTTTTCATCTCGACATGGATTTCCAACCCGATGACTGCTTCGAAGTTCATAGATTGCCCTCCTTCTTATTCAAGACGCTGAGGTTTGCTAACCCGGTGATCCGCTCTAACCCGGCGGCCAAGGAAAGAAGCTTCTTCTCTTCGAACGCCGCGCCGGTCAAGTTGACGCCGACGGGGAGGCCATCTTCGAGCATCAGCGGCAAGGTAATCGAGGGCAAACCGCCGAAATTGCCAAGGGCCAAATGGTTGTCGGCAATCAGATATTCATCGGAAAGCTTATAGCTGCTAGAAACGATCTTCGGCGCGACCGAAGGGGCCGCAGGAACATAAATCGCATCGACTTTTGCGAGGATTTCGTTCAAACGATTGACGATTTTGCGGCGGTTTTTCTGCGCTCTTCTGAACAAGATATCCTGGTTCTCGCTCATCAAGGAGAACGAGCCGATCACGAAGCGGCGCTTGATCAATTCGGAGAAGCCTTTCGTCCTGGCGTTGAACATGACTTCCTGATAGGTCTTGCCCGGATAGAAGGGGCCGAATTTGATGCCGTCGAGGTTCGCGTCGTTGGAAGTGGCCTCGGAGCAGCTGATCACGATATAAGTCGCATAGATCGATTGGAGAAGATCTTCGCCGAAGCGGATATGCTCGATGATCGCGCCTTGCTTGGCGAGCTCCTCGCAAGAACGTTTGAAGGCGAGCTGGATCTTCTGATCGGAGATCGTTTGGACGATATCGTCGATAACGGCGATCTTTTTGCCCTTTAACGGAGCGGATAGGTCTTCTTCATAACGCTCGACCGGCTCCAAGGAAGAGGTCGCATCATGGAGATCGCGCCCAGCAAGGACATCGAGCAATAACGCCGCGTCTTTCACATCGCGCGTGAAATAGGCGACGTGATCAAGGCTTGGGGCAAACGGGAACAAACCATAGCGGGAGATCCTTCCCCAGCTGGGCTTAAAGCCCACCAAGCCCGCATAAGAAGCCGGTTTGCGGACGGAGTCGCCGGTATCAGAGCCCATCGCGAACGGGACGATCCCCGCGCTCACGCAAGCCGCGCTTCCGCAGCTTGACCCGCCGACAAGACGTTCGTGCTTAGGGTCCCAGGGATTGAAAGTCGTGCCTTTATGGCCGGTCGTTCCGGTCCCGCCCATCGCGAGTTCGTCGAGGGTGGTCTTGCCGATCAAGATGGCTTTCTTTTTCTTGAGCTTGGCGTAAACCGTCGCATCAAAAAGCGGGATATAACCATTCAAGATATTGCTGGAAGCCGTGGTTTCGATGCCTTTCGTGGAGAAATTGTCCTTAAGGACAAACGGGATTCCCCAAAATGGGTTATCGACTTCGGGCTCGCCCAAAGCCTCCGCTTCTTTGATCGCCTGCTCTTCGATGAGGATCTCGAAGGCATTGTCGTTATTCGCCTTGGCTCTGGCCAAAGCTTCTTTCACCAATTCGACCGGAGTGGTCGTCTTGTTGACCAACGCTTGGTGGATTTCGCTGATCGTCAGGTCGAGAATGCTCATTTAGCCCACCACCTTCGGAAGTTTGATTTCGTTATCCTGCACGCTGCCGGCATTGGCGAGCGCCTCTTCGCGGGGAAGCGGTTCTTCCGCGACATCTTCCCGTAGATAAGAGTTCCCGCAGTCAAACGGGAAAGTCATCGGTTCCAATTCGTCGAGCCCTTGAATCCTTCCGATCGTCTCCATTTGCTTGGTAAGAATCTTGAACTCTTCGAAAAGAGTCTGATATTCCTCGTCGGACATATCGAAAAGCAAACGAGTCGCGGCATCATGGAGAACATCTAACGTGATTTCTTTCATTTCGTCATACCTCGTAAACAAAACCAGTATACACGCATTACGCCATCAACGCGCGGGTGAGAGTGAGTTATTCCTTCTTCGGAAGGTAGGAAAGCGCTTCTTCTTCATTGATGACTTCAACGCCCAAAGCCGTCGCTTTGGTGAGCTTGCTTCCCGCGCCGGGGCCAGCGACCACCAGGTCAGTCTTTTTCGAAACCGAGGTGGACACTTTGGCGCCGATCGCCTCCAATAGTTCGGTCATCTCTTCCCTGCTATAGGCGGTCAAAGACCCGGTGAGGACGACCGTCTTCCCAAAGAAGAAGGAATTCGGATCATAGAGGTCTTTCCCTTGATAAGTGAAGTTAACGCCAACCTGACGGAGTTTCTCAATTAACTCAAGGTTTTTCGGGTCATGGAAGTACTCGGCCAAAGAATGGGAGGAAACCGGGCCCATATCCGGGACTTTTTGATAGTCTTCTTCGGTGAGAGATAAGAATTCATCGAGGGTCCGCCAACGCGCGCAAAGCGTGCGAGCGGTCTTCAAACCGATCTCTTTGATGCCGAGGCCAAAGATCAAGCGCTCCAAAGAACGGCTCTTTGAATTCTCGATCGCATCCAAAAGCGAATTCATCGATTTATCGCTCCAGCCATCGAGGGCTTTGATCTCTTCCGCGTGGTCGGCGAGATGATAAATCCCTGGGATGTCGGTCATGAAGCCTTCATTAAACATCGTTTCGACGACGCTGGAACCCATGCCGTCGATGTCCATCGCATCGCGGGAGGCGAAATGGATCATCGCCTCGATCTTTCTGCTCGGGCATTCCGGGTTCAGGCAATAATGAAGCCCTTGGACTTTGGTGAGCGGCTGCCCGCAATCGGGGCAAACCTCGCTCATCACGAACGGACGCTCGGTGCCATCGCGCTTTTCGACCAAAGGTCGAACGACTTCCGGGATGACGTCCGCGGCTTTGCGGAGGCTCACGATATCGCCGATCATCAGCCCTTTTTCCTTGATGAAGTCCTCGTTATTGAGCGTAGCGCGCTGAACGGTAGAACCCTGGACGCGCACTGGCGATAAGACGGCGTTCGGGGTGATCCGGCCGGTTCTGCCTACAGTGAGGAAGATATCCAGAAGTTTGGTGGTGACTTCGGAAGGCGGGAATTTATAAGCGGTCGCCCATTTCGGGGTCTTCGCGGTATAGCCAAGCGCCGGATAGGCGGTCAGATCATCGACTTTGAAGACCAAGCCATCGATGTCATAAGAAAGATCGGGGCGCTTTTGCGAATATTCGTCGATATATTCCATGAGTTCGCCCGGGCCTTTGAGGAGTTTCCGTTCTGGGTTGGTGCGGAAGCCAAGCTCATCCAGATACGCCAAAGCCTCGGAATGCTTTCGAATTCCAAGCTCTTCGGCGTTGACGAGGTA
>CADCLZ010000004.1 GCA_902802365.1 uncultured Erysipelotrichaceae bacterium
TACGGCACCCGTAGGATGGGATTAAGCAAAAAAATCTACTGGGCGATTCGCGTCGGCGGCATCCTTTTGGCGTTTTTGGTCGCCGGGATCGCCTGCACGATCCTTTCGCCAGGCTCTTTTGGAACCTTCTATGCCGAATTGGTCCGCGGCTGCTTCGATTTCGGCGATATCTCCTCGGTCATCGACCTCTTGGTCACCTTCTCGATCCTCTTATTGATCGCGATCATCCTCACCCCGGCGTTCAAGATGAAATTCTGGAACATCGGCGCGGAAGGCCAGGTCTTGATCGGCTGCCTTGCCGCGGCGGGCATCGCCAGGTTCTGCCCGAGGGGGCTCCCCAATATCATCATTTTGCTCTTCGCCCTTCTCGGCGCGATGGCGGCCAGCACCGTTTGGGCGTTGATCCCAACCTTATTCAAAGCGTTCTTCAAAACCAATGAAACGTTATTCACCTTGATGATGAACTACGTCGCCACGATCGCTTCCTCGATGGCGATCTCGATCTGGATCAAGAGCGGTTCCCAGTCCTTCGGCGTCCTCCGTCAGGGCACCTTCCCTTATATCTTGGGCAACTCCGGCACCCTGGTCGTGATCTTCGGCGTTTTGATTTTCCTCGCGATGATGGTCTATATCGATTATGGCAAGCACGGCTATGAGATCGCCGTCTTGGGCGAATCGGTCGACACCGCGCGTTACATCGGCATCAACGTCAAGAAGGTCACCATCCGCACGATGATCGTCTGCGGCGCTTTATTCGGCGTGGTGGGCTTCTTCCTCGTTTGCGGCGTCCATCAATCCTTCTCTCCGACCTTGGTCGGCGGCAAAGGCTTCACCGGCGTCTTGATCGCTTGGCTCGGCCATTTCGATCCGTGGGAGATCGCTTTGTTCGCCTTCCTCTCCGCGGTCATGGAGCGCGGAACGATCACCGCGGCGACCGCGGTCAATATCTCCGCGACCCAGTTCTCGGCGATCTGCACCGGCGTCTTCTTCTTCATCATCATCGCCTGCGAGTTCTTCTCTTCGTACCAGCTCCGCATCCATCATCGTGAAAACAAAGTGGAGGAGGTGAAGATCCAATGAACTTACTCGTCTCCTTCTTCTATATGGTCATCAAATATTCGACCGTCTTCCTCTTCGGGGCGACCGGCGAGATCATCGACCAAAAAAGCGGCCACCTCAATATGGGCATCCCGGGCATCATGTACCTAGGAGCTTTAGGCGGCATCTTGGGCGAGAGGATCTATTTGGATTCGATCCCCGCGGAAGCGGCCCTCAATCCGTTTATGATCGTGTTTATGCCCGTCCTCTTCGCGATTCTCTTCGGCGCGGTTGGCGGGGCGATCTTCTGCTTCTTCGCCGTTACATTGCATTGCAACCAAAACGTCACCGGCTTAACCCTTACGACGTTAGGCGTCGGCATCGCCTGCTTCTTCATCGGAACGATGAATATGAGCAGGATGGCCGAAGCCGGCCTCGCGATCCAGCATGCTTTCTCCGGCTATGAAGCGGCAGGGTGGTTCGGCGAGATCTTCTTGGCTCAGAGCTGGTTCACCTATTTAGGCATCGTCATCGCCATCGTCGCGGCCTTGTTCTTGAAATTCACCCGCGTCGGTTTGAATCTCCGCGCGGTCGGCGAGAACGCTGCGGCGGCCGATAACGCGGGCATCAACGTCGGCGCTTACCGTTATATCTCGACGATCATCGGCGGCGCGATTGCCGGCATCGGCGGCGCCTGCTATGAGCTCGATAACGTCAAAGGCATGTTCAACGTGGCCGATGGCATCGACGCCTTCGGTTGGTTGGCGCTTTGCATCGTCATCTTCTCGCTTTGGAAACCGGCGATCGCCATCGGCGCTTCCTTCCTCTTCGGCGCGCTTTCGATCGCCCCGACCTTCTTCGCCCCCTATTTGGGCGCGGCGGGCTACGTCACCTATCTCCTCAAGATGATCCCCTATGTCGCGACCATCCTCGTCCTCGTCGCCGTTTCGATTTTCGATAAGAAGAACCAAGCGCCGAATAACCTTGGTCTATCCTATTTCCGCGAAGACCGATGACCGCTAGAGCAACTTCTGCTTCCTGGCTAAAATACTGAAGTATGAAAAGAATTGATCTATTTTTGCTCCTCGCGCCGCTTTTGGCCTCCCTTTCCGGCTGCCAAAGCGCCAAGCCGGAGGATATCGTCATTCTCTATACCAATGACGTCCACTGCGGCTATGCCGAGAATTTAGGCTATTCCGGCGTCGCCTCCTTGAAGAAAGAACTCCAGAAGCAGGGCACCCCGACCTTGTTGGTCGATGTCGGCGACGCGGTCCAAGGCGATAACTACGGCTCCCTCTCCAAAGGGGAGGCGTCGATTGCTTTGATGAATGCCTCCGATTATGATTTGGCCACCTTAGGCAATCATGAATTCGATTATGGCTTTGAGCAATTGGACCATCTGATGGACCTCGCGGACTTCCCTTATATCTGCTGCAACCTCACCAATTTGGAAACCCATAAAGACTATCTTCCTCCCTACCTAATCAAAGACATCGGGAATCGGAAGATCGGCTTTTTGGGCATCGATACCCCGACATCCTTGACCGAATCGACCCCCAAATACTTCCAGAACGCGCATGGCGAATTCATTTACACCTTCTATGAAGGGGAAGGCGGGAGGACGTTCTATGACCGCGTGCAGGCGACGGTGGATTCCTTGAAGCAGGAAAAGGTGGATTACGTCATCGCCCTCGCCCATTTGGGCGGCGAAGATTCGGTGAAACCTTATCGTTCCAAGGATCTTCTGGCCAATGTCAGCGGCATCGACGTTTGCCTGGACGGCCATTCCCACGAAGTGATGGAAAGCGAGATCGTAAAGGACAAACAGGGGAAAGAAGTCATCCTCAGCCAAACCGGTACCAAATTGGAATGCATCGGGAAGCTCTCGATCGGGAAGGATGGTTCCCTCAAAACCGAATTGATCCATGAATACGATGGCAAAGACGCGGAGGTGGATGAAATCTACCGCGGGATCGCGGCGACTTACTCCGCCAAATTGGACCAAGTCATCGGCCACGCCGCGTTTGACCTCACGATCCTCGGGGAGGATGGAAAGCGCTTGGTCCGAAGCGGCGAGACCAACCTGGGCGATTTAACCGCCGACGCCTTCAAAGAAAGCGGCAAGGCCGATATCGGCATCGTCAATGGCGGCGGTGTGCGCGCCGGCATCGGCAAAGGGGACATCACCCTCAATGACGTTTTGAAGGTCTTCCCATTCATGAACGCCCTCGCGAAGGTTTCGATGAGTGGGCAGGAGATCTTGGACGAACTGGAGTTCTCCTGCTATTCGCTGCCGGGCGAATTCGGCGGCTTCCTCCATGCTTCAGGCTTGACTTACACCGTCGATCTTTCTATCCCTTCCTCGGTCACGTTGAATGACGAAGGGCAGTTCTTGCCTTTGGCAAGCGGCGTCCAAAGAAGGGTGCGCAATGTCAAAGTCGCCGGGGAAGCCATCGATCCGAATAAATCCTATTCGGTCGCCTCAAACGATTACATCCTGACCGGCGGAAACGGCTATCCGACATTTAAGAACACGCGGCTTCCGGTCGAAGACAAACTCGATTGGGAGGTCCTCCAAGATTTCTTCGTCGCCCATCCTGACCTTTCCGCCTATGCGAATTTGGGCGGGGATGGCCGCGTGGAGATCGTCGGGAGATAGCGCAGGCGGCTTTTGCCTCTAGACCCCATCACGGGCCGATGCGCAAGCCACGGCCCATTATTTATGCGATTGAAAAATTCCCCACCGCGGATGGAAAATAAAGGCGGCGGAATTCGAAAAATCAGGAAAAAGATGAAGAAGAAAGCCTTATTGCCAATCCTTGCATTGACCCCGCTTCTTTTGGCCAATTCCCCAGCCCCTTTCCGTGGGCCGGTGGAATATGAAGACTACGAGGTGAGTTCTTTTTCCTCTAGCTTGGATGGAGGGACATACAAAAATAGCTTTGTCCTCAAAAACACCGGAGAAGGCTATCTATCTCTTTCCTGGCTGGATATCCAGCAGGATCGCACCGACCTATATAGCCCCGCCCATCCGGAAGACGAATTGCTAGCGAAAAACGGAGCGAAAGAGATCACCTTTACTTCTTCCCGGGCTTTAAGCCAAAGCGCCCTGACGTTCTCCGTATACGGCTATAAGGAATTCATCGTCGATGACGCGGCGACCTTCACGAATTACTCCGCCGTCGAAAAAGAAACGCTTCAGGAAGACGGGAAAACCCATTTCCGTTATTCCTTCACCGTGGAATTTAGCAAAAATACCGAGGACTTCGGCAACTTTTATGCCCCGATCTTCGAAGTGACTTCTGGCGGGAAGACCTATTATTTCCACGAAGACATGCTCCTTACCGAATACGCGATCGAGACGGCGACCGACCTCGATGTGAACGATATGTCGATCTCCTGCCACAAATTCATCGAGGCATATGAGTATTACCGCAACCACGGCCGCGAAACAGACTACGGTGCGTTTGCCGAGGCCGCGATCATGATGCTATTGATTTTTTGCATCATCGCCTTTGTCGTTCCCGGCGGCATTTTCCTGATTATCTTCTTCTCGGTGCGCCATGCGCGAAGAAAGCGTCGGGAGAAACAGCGAAATGCCGAGAATGAGGAAGATCACGCTGACGATCAACTCCGCTAAGCGGTTCATCGGGATCCGGTTGAGGCCAAGCCCGAGGGCCAAAGAAGCCAGATTGGCCAAGAAAACGAAAGCGAAGGTTTTGAGGACCTTCGTTTTGTTTATGAGGACAATCACCAATGTTTCGAGGACGAGCGTGCCGGCTTCAAACAAAGGAAGGGCCAGCCAATAATTGAGGGGATCTATAAAAAGAAGGGACCCATTCATCGTTAAATTGGTCAAAACATTGAGGAAATAGGCCGAAAGGAAAAGCTTTGGGTCCAAGCGTTTCATGCTCGAAACGATGATCGGCTCGACCAACAAAGTGATGGATAAGGCGTATAGAAGATCCAAGACCATGGCCTAATTATAGGAAGCGGGAGAAGGGGAGGAAATGGCCGTCGACGTCTATATGCGCGTGCTAGGCGACTTTTTTCGTGCGTGTGCTATGATGAGGGACAACATTCTTGGAGGTGGTTTATGAAGCCAATCGAACTGAAGGAATTCCTCAATTTCACCCTGTATTCCGGGCTCACTTATTCGCCGGAAGGCAAAAGCCTTGCCTTCGTGGAAAGCAAACCCAACGAAAAAGACAATGACTATAAGAGCAATCTGCGGCTATACCGCGACGAGAAGGTCATTCCCTTGGTGAATGATGGCAAGGTCGGATACTTCTTCTTTGAAGACGAAGACCATATCCTCTTCGCCGCCAAACGCGAAGATAAAGACAAGGAGAAGAAAGAGCCCTCGACGATCTTATATCGCCTTTCCCTGTCCGGGGGCGAAGCCCAGAAGGCTTATGAGTTCCCGCTCCAGGTTTCGCAGTTTAAGAAACTGCCAAATGGCGACTATCTTTTCCATGGCCTCATCGATAAGCGTTATCCAAACCTCTATAAGCTCGATGAGAAGAAACGGAAGAAGTTCTACGAAGACCATAAGGAAGATCGCGACTACGAAGAGCTCGACGAATCGCCCTTCTTCGCCAATGGCGCCGGCTACGTCAATCACTACCGCGAAGCGATCTTCTATTGGGATGTCAAAAACAACAAACTCGAACGCTTAAGCGGCCAGAACCTCGACTGCGGCGAGCTCGCGATCCGCGGGGACGAAGTCTTCTTCGCCGCGAGCGCCTACAAGGCCAAAAGCCCGCTTTATAATGGCCTCTACAAGTTCAACCTCAAAGACAAGAAAATCGTCCGCCTCGTCGGGCCGAAGATGATGGTTTATTCGGTCTCGATCCTTAAGGATCGCGTCCTCATCCTCGGCACCAAGGGCAAGCGTTATGGCATCAGCGAGAACCCGCAGTTCTTCCTGCTTGATGAAGCAAAGAACGATTATACGATGATCAACGATGCCGACGAGAGCATGGGCATGGGCCCGCTTACCGATGTCGAATATGGTTCTACCCGTTTCGACAAAGTCGACGGCGATTATTATTACTTCCTCTCCTTGGAACGCACCGACTCCGCCTTAAAGCGCATCGGCATCGACGGCAAGATCGAAACCGTGGTCAAGAAGAAAGGCTCGATCACCGACTTCGACGTCAAAAACGGCCAGGTCGCGGTGCTGGGGATGTTCGGCCTGGAGCTCCCGAAGATCGCTTTGTATGAGAATAAAAAACTCAAAGTGATCGCCAACGCGAACAAGGACGTCTTCAAAGACAAATACCTCGCCGAGCCGGAATTCATCTCCGCCCATTATGGCGAGGAGGATATCGATGGCTGGATCCTGAAGCCGATCGATTTCGACCCCAGCAAGAAATACCCGGCCATCCTCGATATCCATGGCGGCCCCAAATGCGCCTATGGCCCGATCTTCTTCCATGAGATGCAGTATTGGGCCTCCAAGGGCTATTTCGTGATGTTCTGCAATCCCCATGGCTCCGATGGCAGGGGCAATGAATTCGCCTCCCTCAACCTCCGTTGGGGCGATATCGACTACAAGAACATCATGGCGTTCGTCGACAAAGTCTTAGAAAGCGTGCCGGAGATCGACCCGAAGCGGGTTTGCTGCACCGGCGGCTCCTATGGTGGCTACATGAGCAACTGGATCAACGGCCATACCGACCGTTTCTGCTGCATCGCCACCCAAAGGAGCATCGCCAACTGGATCACGATGTATGGCGTGAGCGATATCCCGCCCGTGGCCTGCGACGAGACCTGCAACACCCATCCTTATAGCGAGAAAGGCTTCCAGCAGATGTGGGACGCCTCCCCGTTAAAATACGTCAAGAACGCGAAGACGCCGACTCTCTTCATCCATAGTGATGAAGACCATCGCTGCCCGATCGAAGAAGGCTGGCAGTTCTATACCGCGCTGGTTTACCAACGGGTGCCTTGCAAGATGGTCGTCTTCCATGGCGAAAACCATGAGCTTTCGAGGACTGGCAAGCCCAAGCACCGCGTGAAGCGCTTAGACGAAATCACCAAGTGGTTCGATAAGTACAGCAGGTAAGCGAAAAATGCCTCGTTTCGCTCCACTATCCTTTGTAAAAAGGAGCAAAAGGGGCGATGATATGGGCATGCAATCGAAATGGCTCGACGTGTTTCTCCGCGAAGAGGAACCAAAAGACGAGAATTACGTTTTTCCCGAGACTAACGGCGAGGGTTTGTCCCCGAAAAAAGCGAAGAAGCGGGAAAAGATCATCGACCGCGTCAACCGCGTCCCGAAAGTCAATCTGACCATCTCCTATCGCGTTCTTAGGATCATCGCTTGGATCGCGATGCTTTTCAGCGCGCTGGCGGTGGTTTTAAGCGCCGCCTCCGTGGCTATAGAAGGCCGGAGCGAGACCGCGATCGGGCCGATCATGATTTTATCCAGCATCTTCCGCTTGCTCTCCGCGTTGGCGCTTCCTTGCTTTTTGCTCGCCAACTTCGCCTCGATCATTCAGCAGAAGAACAACATGTTCCGCTCACTCGCCCTTTATGCGGGGTTGAGCGTGCTGATCTATGGCATCTTCGCTTTGGTTTACTTCCATTATGCGATTGGTATCGGCCTTGCCATCTTCAACGATTTCGAAGCCACCCAGATGGTTCTTAGCACCATCATCAAGCTGATGTTCGGGGGTTTCCTCTCGTTCAACGTCTTCATCGATCTATTCTTCTTCTCGCTGACCTTCTTCTTCCTTTTCTACACCCCGCAGAAGGGCTTTTTCAGCAAGCACATCGTCCTCTTCCGCATCTTCTTCCTGTTCCCGATCCTCTTTGAAATCGCCTGCTTCGTCTTAAAAGGGCTCGATGCGGTTTCGGTGATCGATCTCCCGTTATATCTCTTCCCGTTATTGCCCAGCAAACCTCCGCTGACGTCATTGGCTTTCACTTTGATCCTCATTTTCCTGAAGATCCGCGAGAAAAAGTTCTTCTCCTACGGCTTCAGCAAAAAGGATCTGATGTTTTATGAAGACAGCAAATATGGCCGGACGCGGTTCAACCATCAGGTCATCGTCTTGTTCGTCGTCTTCGGCTTGCTCGATGCCATCATCTATTTCATCTTGGCGAATTCTCCGGCGTCGGAACTCATCAATATCGGCTTCGGCAACTCGATGGCCTTATTGATTGTCATCCCTTTGGTGGTTTTCTTCTCTTACACCAAACGCGAAAGAAGCATGTTGCCCGACATCATCATTCCGGTGGTCGGGGTCGCTTTGTTGGTGTTTGCCTATGTGGAAGGCTACTACCAGCTCTTCATCAATAACATCGCCGGCTTCTTCGACAAGATCTTCGGCTCAGGCGGAAAAGAGTCTTCCGCCAGCGCCCTTCTCATTTCGTTGATTCAATCTTTCCTCCCTTAATGGGAGCCTTTATAACCCATCCCGTATTCTTTCGTGTAATAATCCACGCGTTTTGAATGTTTGAAGATCGGGGGATAGATGCTTTCCTTTGGGTCGATGCCCGCCAAAGAGCAGACCGCGTCGTGGGCTTCTTTGGTCAATTTCTCCAGTGCTTCTTTATAGGGGAGATTCGGATCGGGGTAGATCGGTTCCCCGATGTGCAAAGTGAAGCTGGCCGGGCTATGGAGAAGACGTTTGAACCAGCCCGGCTTCCGATAGGAAAAAGCCAAGGGGAGGATCGGGCGGTTGGCGGTGATGGAGAAATAGGCCGGCCCGTCTTTAAACGGGCGGATCGGCTGATAGAATTCCCACATGCTGCCTTCGGGGTAGATTTGGAGGAAGCCGCCGCTTTGGATATATTCCTTCACGCTTTTGAAGCAGGCGCCGGTGGCTTTTAGATCGTGCTCCGGGATCGGGATGCCGCCGAATAGCCGCATCGCCGGGCCGTTCTCCCCGCGGATATTGGGGGCCCAAATCAGCACGCGGAGCCAACGCGGCCGGAGGGTGGCGCTGATGCAAAGATAATCCCAAAGATGGACGTGATTGCAGATCGTGATCGCCCCGTTTTTGAGCTCTTCCCTATGCTTTTTGAGGTTTTCTTTCCCTTTGACCTTCAAACCCAGGCGGAGATAGGTGATTGGGAAAACAAGCAGAATCAGCACCAAGCGGAACCAGAATCTTTTGAAACGGAATCCTTTGGATTCGTCGATATAGGGATAGTCCGCATCGAAAACAAGGCCATTATCTTTCTTGACGACCAGATAATGCTGGTCGGTCTGCTCGGGATAGGGAAACCTCGTGGTCCGCGGATCGAAGGGGGCGTCCTTCTTCATGTGGCTGATTTTACCACAAGCCCAAAACCCATAAAGGTTTTATAATGCAGGTGAGGTTTGCCTATGTCCGATTTCTACGCCAACATCCCTGGATCGACGAAGAAGGTCTCCCGCATCGTTTTCGGCACGGCGACGAAGGCGATCATGTCGAATCAAGGCGGTTTCGAAGAACTCGATATGGCCTTTGCAAACGGCATCACCGCCTTCGATACGGCGAGGGCTTACCAAAAGGCCGAGAGCGTTCTTGGGGAATGGATGAAGCAGCGCAACAACCGCGAGGAGATCTTCCTCATCGGGAAAGGCGGGCATCCGAGTCTATTCGCTAGGCGAATCAACGAAAAGGCGATCCGGAAAGACCTCGAGACCTCCTTAAGGCTATTGGGCACCGACTATATTGATTTATATCTGCTGCACCGCGACGATGAAAGGGTCCCGGTCGCGAAGATCGTCGAGCTTTTCAACGCCTTGATCCAAGAAGGCAAGGTCAAAGCCTATGGTGGTTCCAACTGGACGGCCAAACGCATTGAAGCGGCCAACGAATACGCCAAAGGGCATGGCCTCATCGGCATGGTCGCCTCTTCGCCCCATTACTCGCTCGCCCATCAAATCGTGGATCCCTTCCATAACGGCTTAATCACCATCACCGGGAAAGAAAACCGCGATCAGGTCGCCTATTATCAGAAAACCCAGCTCGCGGTCATGGCTTTCTTTTCGTTGAGCCATGGCTTCTTCAGCGGGCGCCTAAAAGCCAGCGAGAAGGAAAAAGCCAAGCAGGTTTTGGACCATATCGCGATGAAATCCTATGGCTACGAAGAGAACTTCGAACGGTTGGCGCGCGCCGAAAAACTCGCCAAGAAATATCACGTCACCCCGAATCAAATCGCCCTTCGATATATCTTCGGCCAAAAGATGAATATGTTCGCGGTGTTATCCACTGGTTCCGAAAAGCATTTGAAAGAAGACATTGAAGCCTTGAACATCCCCTTAACCGAAGAAGACGCCGAATACCTCAACTTCGAGGAATAAGAAAAAGGGGCAAGCCCCTTAATCTAGATTTTCCCAATCGATCTTTTCGTTTTTGTAGAAATACTCACGGTCGCGCTCACCGACTTTTCGGAGCACCCGGCAGGGGTTCCCGGCCGCGACGACGCCGGAAGGGATGTCTTTTGTGACGACCGACCCTGCGCCGATCACCGTATCGTCGCCGATCGTGATGCCGGGAAGGATGATCGCGCCGGCGCCGATCCAGACGCGGTCGCCGATATGGACGTCTTTGTTGAATTGATAGTTCTTCGCCCGCAGCTCAGGAAGGATCGGGTGAGCGGCGGTGGCGATCGTCACATTCGGGGCGATCATCACATAGTCGCCGATATAGATATTCCCATCATCGACCGCGGTGAGGTTGAAGTTCGCGTAGAAGTTATCGCCGACGAAAACATGCCTCCCGCCGAAGTTGGCGTGGAATGGAGGTTCGATCCAGGGGTTCTTGCCGCATTTTCCAAGCATCTTCTTCAGAAGGGCTTGGCGCTTCTTTAATTCGCTCGGCTTCGTGAGGTTATAGTCATAGACGTCTTGCCAATAGGTCCGTTGCTCGGCCATGACCTCTTCTGAGCCGCAGTCATAGATCAGGCCGTTCTTCATTCTTTCGCGATTGTTCATGATACTGATTATAGCAAAAACATCCGGAACCCGTAGGGGTGTTTATAATGGAGGGAGATGGAAAACAAACGGTTGGCAATATTCTTCGTCGAAGGGGCGACAGAGGTGTGCTTTTACTCTCATTTGGTTTCCTTTCTTTCCAAAGGAAAGAATCCTGATGAGCTGCCCAGCTTTAAGTTCATCGATATGAAGGGGGAGAACCATTTCGAGCAGAAGGCGAGCCCGAAGGCCTTACGCCTTTATATCCAAAAGCATCCCGCCGCTTCCTATGACTTCTTCTTTTGCTATGACCATGATCTGTTCCCCGAGCAGCCGCCCATTGATTGGGAGAAGGCCGCCAAAGGATTGCTCCCCCATGAAGTCCACGGGCATTTCCTCTCCCCAATCGAGGAGATCGAGGATTGGTTCTTCCTTGATGAGGAAGGACTGTTGAAATACCTCCGCCTTCCCCCGGGTTTTGATTTGGCTCCCTATAAGAAGCTCCATGCCAGCGGGCTTAGAAAGCTCTTCTGGCGGCAGCATAAGGTCTATCGGAAGGGAAAACGGGTCGAAAGTCTGATCAAGGCTTTGTCGATGGAGGAACTCGTGAGATGCCTCCAAGAGCCTTTAGAACC
Source organism: uncultured Erysipelotrichaceae bacterium (assembly GCA_902802365.1). GTDB lineage: Bacteria > Bacillota_I > Bacilli_A > RFN20 > CAG-826 > Alloenteromonas. The sequence continues at coordinate 11,590 of CADCLZ010000004.1, forward strand.
CCTTCTCTCCTTCCTACCCCCCTTGACAGGGGGAGTATGCTGAAACCTGTATGCGGAAACCCTTGTTCTTCCTCTCATTTATCCTGCTGAGCCTCGCCGCCTGCCAAAGCGGTGAACAAAGCGAGACGCCATCGGTATATGCGACCTGCTACCCGATTTTCGATTTGGCCACCAAAGTCGCAGGGGGTCTGATCGAGGTCAAAAACCTCGTTCCTCCCGGCGGAGAGCCGCATGAATACGAACCGACCCCGAGGGAGCTTGGCAAAATGTGCCAAGCGGACGCGCTTCTATATAATGGCCTGGGCATGGAAAGCTGGCTGGAGCCCTTATTCAAGAACCCGTCTTCCCAAGAAGTCCGTGACCTTGCGAAGAAAAGCTATTGCCTAAGCGACGGCATCGAAACCCTGAAGATCGAAGGCGTCGATGATCCGCATATTTGGCTGAACCCGAAAAACGCGATCGCTGAGATGGACAAAATCCGGGGCATTTTCTCATCCATTGACCCCGAAAACGCATCAACGTATGCCCTAAATTACGAAAACGAGGCGAAAAGGCTGGTGGCGTTGGACGAAGATGCCAAGGCCGTCTTCTCCGCGCTTACGAACAAAAATCTCGTCGTCGCCCATGCCGCTTTCGGCTATATGGCGGATGCCTATGGCCTGACTCAGCATTATGTTTCTGGCCTTTCGCCCGACGAGGAGCCGACCGCCAGAGACTTAGAGGCTTTGATCCAGACCATCCAGGAGACCGAGGTCAAAACCATTTATACCGAAGAGCTTTTCACCAAGAAGATCGCCGAGACTTTGGCTGCGGCCACCAACTGCGAAATCGCTCTTTTATATACGATTGAGACATTAGATGAGGATCAGCTTACGGCTGGCGAAGATTATATTTCGCTGTATCGTAAGAACATCGCAACGATCCAAGAAGGTGGGAAATGATTCGATTTGAGAATGTTGGCTTCTCCTTCAAAGATGGGGAAGTGCTCCATGATGTTAGCTTCGAAGTCAAAGACGGCGAGTTCATCGGCATCATTGGGGCCAACGGCGCGGGCAAGACGACCTTGATCCGCTTGCTTTTGGGTTTATTAAAACCCACGAGTGGCAAAGTCCATCGCGAGGAACCTTCCATCGCCTATGTCTCGCAGACGACTTCGTTAAGCGATTCTTCCTTCCCGGCGACCGTCGAAGAAGTCGTCGGCTCAGGTTTGGCGAGGATGAAGCCGACTCCATTTTCCCTAAAAGGGAAAAAGCAAAGAGTCAAAGAGGTTTTGGATGAGTTTGGCCTCTGGGAAATCCGCAAGAAACTGGTCGCGGAGATCTCCGGCGGCCAGCAGCAACGCGTCAAGATCGCGAAAGCGGTCATCTCTTCCCCGTCTTTGATCGTCTTGGACGAGCCAGACGCCGGGATGGACCACGAATCGCACGATAAATTGATCGAGATGCTCGAGAGAGAGCATCAGGAAAAAGGCAAAGGCGTCATCTTCATCTCCCACCATCTCCACGATTTGGTGCATGCCGATGCGATCCTGGAGGTGCGAAACGGCACCGTAAGGCCTTTTGTGCAGGAGGAACACCACCATGCTGAGCTATGAGTTCATGCGCTTGGCCTTCGTGGTCGGTATCTTACTGGGCATCGCTTTGCCCTTGGTCGGCTCAACCGCGGTCTTTAAGCGCCTCTCTTCTTCGGGGGATGCCTTGGCCCATTCTTCTTTGGCGGGCGTCGCGATTGGCTTAACCGCCGGGATGAACCCGTTATTGGTTTCGGTCATCGCCTGCATCGTCAGTTTCCTGATCATCGAATTCGTCCGCAAGAAATTCCCGAAGTTCTCGGAGCTTGGGGTGACGGTTGTTTTGTCGGCCTCGGTCGGCTTGGCTGGCGTTCTTTCTGGCTTTGCCAGAACCGGGAACTTCGAGTCCTATTTGTTCGGCTCGATCCTCCTCGTCGATTCGATGGAAGTCGTTTTGGCCGCGGTGCTCTGCGGCCTCGTCCTGCTCTTCTACATCCTCTTCCATAACCAGATCTTCGCTTTGATTTATCAAGAATCCGAAGCCAAAGTCCAGGGGATCAAGACCAACCTTTTGAGCCTCGTCCATTCTTTGCTGCTTTCGATCGTCATCGCGATCTCCGCCAAAACGATCGGCGCTTTGGTGGTCTCTTCGTTGATCGCAATCCCGGTCGCCGCGAGCCTGCAAGCAAAGCTTTCCTACAAGTGGACCCTGATCCTCTCGGTCATCTTGTCGGTCGTTTCGGTGCTCGCCGGCATCACGATTTCCTATTACGCCGATTGGAAACCGGGCGCCAGCATCGCCCTCTTCGGGGTGGCTTTGTTCTTCCTGCTATTGCTCTATCGGATCGTCTCCGAAGCCTTCGTCCGCGCGAAGAAGCCCAATAAATAGGCATTTTGCCTATTTTTCTTTTTCGTCCTTTTGCTTCATAGTTTTAAGTGAAACTATGACGAGGGCTCTTTCCTCGCTATAATTGAAAAGACTATGACTGACGCTCTAAGAAAAACCCGCATCTTCGCCTTTGTCCTCTGTCTGCTTGAGATCGGTATCTTCGCCGCGGCGATCGTTTTTTATCTTCTCGATATCCCGGCTGGCTTTCAGGAACTGGCGCAGCCGGTTTACTGGGCGATCTTCGCCGGCGGCGTGATCTTCTTCAATGTCCTTTTCAACGCGGTGCTCCTTCTCCATATCTCGAACATCCGCCAACGCAACGACCTGAAGGCCGCCGACATCATCGGCGCCGACGTCCAGGAAGCCTATAACTTCGGCCAGATCGGCTTGGTCGTCACCGATAACGACGACATCGTCATTTGGAGCAACGTCATCTTCAAAGATCGCTCGATCGACTTGCTGGACCGCAACATCATCGAGTGGCAGAAGGAACTCGCTGAGCTGAAGGACGGCGGCAACGACATGACCGTCAATATCTGCGTCGACTCGAAGACCTACGAAGTCAAATACCTCGCCGAAGCGCACCTATATATCTTCAAAGACGTCACCGACTTCACCAACTTGGCGTCTTATGAACGCCAGCACTCGATGGTCATCGGCCAGATCATCATCGACAACTTCTCCGAGATCGTCGGCAACTCCGAAGACGAGAACAACGATATCGTCTCCCGCGTTAGAAGCGCCATCTTCGATTATGGCAAAGAGTTTGACGTCGTCATCCGCAGGTTCCGCGCCGATAGCTATTTCGCCGTCTGCGCCTATGGCGCGCTCGAACGGATGGAGGCCGATAAGTTCTCGATCCTCGCGACCGCCCGCGCCCTTGGCAAAGGCACCGACACCATCCCGACCCTTTCGATCGGCTTCGCCCACGACTTCCAAGATCCGGAGAAACTCCACGACATGGCATCGCAAGCGATCAACATCGCGATGTCCCGCGGCGGCGACCAGGCGGTCGTTTCCGAATACAACAAAGAGCTCAAGTTCTATGGCGGCAAGACCCAGGCGGCCGAATCGACCTCCAAGGTCAAGGTCCGTAACTTCGCCGATGGCTTGATCGGCATGATCCGCCAGGCCAAATCGGTCATGGTGATGGGCCACGCGATGGCGGATATGGACGCGATAGGCGCTTGCTTGGGCGTGATGGCGATCGCCGAGTACTGCAAAGTCCCGTGCCGGATCATCTACGACCCCAAGAACACCGAAACCAAGACGCGTTATGCCTTCCAAAGCGCCTTCAGCAAGTCGGAAGCCGAAAAGATGACGATCGACCCCAAAGACGCGATCGATCGGATCGATGAGAACACCTTGCTCGTCGTCGTCGACGTCTCGGTCCCGCAGAACACCCACGCGCCGAAGGTGTTGGAGAAGTCGACCAAGACGGTCGTCATCGACCATCACCGCATGGGCACTTCCTTCATCGATCAGAACGTTCTCAATTATATTGAGCCTTCGGCTTCTTCCGCTTCGGAAATCCTCACCGAGCTCATCCATTATGCGACCGCGAACCCGCGTATTGAGCTGAAGCCCTCGTTTGCGACCTTGATGCTCTCGGGCATGTTCCTCGACACCAACTTCTTCAAGAGCAAATCGACCGGCGCCCGTACCTTCGACGCCGCGGAGATTCTGAAGACCTATGGCGCGGACAACACGGTGGCCGACGATTACCTCAAAGACGAATACGAAGAGTACTCGCTCACCACGAAGATCATCTCGACGATGCGCACCCCGTATTACGGGGTCGTCTACTGCGTCGCCGACGATCATGATATCATCGAATCCGCGGCCATCTCCAAGGTCGCGAACCAATTGATGCAGTTAAAGGGCATCAACGCTTCCTTCGTCATCGGCAGGACGCAGGAAAAGGAAATCAAAGTCAGCTGCCGCAGCGACGCGACGATCAACGTTCAGCTTCTGGCTGAGAAGATGAACGGCACCAGCGGCGGCGGTCACTTCTCGATGGCCGCGGCGGTGTTCAAGAACCAGACCGTCTCCGGCGTGGAGCAGATCCTGCTCGACACCCTCAGCCAGTATCTCAACGAAGCGCGCAACTCCAGCCCGCGCGAGGAGGCAAGATGAAAGTAATTTTATTGGCCGATGTCCGCAAACTCGGCAAAAAAGGCGATACCGTGAAAGTTTCCGATGGCTATGGCGCCAATTATCTGATCCCGCGGGGTCTGGCCGTGGCTTCCACCGAAGGCTCGCAGAAGTCGTTGGCAAAAGCCAACGCCGAAGAAAGCGCCCGGCAGCAGGAGTGCGACGCCATCGGCGGCACATCCGTCCGGTTGATCAGGTCCCAGAAACCGGCCTCTGGGGGATTCAGATCGATAAGCGCAAGTTCATCGATAAGACCCCGGCCAATGTCATTGGCTTCACCAGGCTCAAGATCGAACTCTATAAAGGCGAGGCCGGCCAAGTGATCGGCACGGTCAACGTCCATGTCAGCGAGGAGAAGTGAAATGGCGAAAGCGTTGGTCCTCCCCTATAACCTTGAAGCGGAACGCGCCGTCCTCGGCACGATGCTTTTGGATGCCCCGGCGGCCGCCATCGGCGTCTCCGCCCTCACCGAGAACGACTTCTCCGACGTCGATAAGCGCAATCGCCCGGTGTTCAAGGCGATCAGCGAACTAGCTGCCAGGCGTATGCCCGTCGACCCGCAGACCGTCTATAACGAGCTCGTGACTTTGAAGCTCGATCAAGAAGCCGAAGCCCCTGATTATCTTTATACGCTGGTCAACGAAGTCATCTCCCCGGAGAACATGAATCACTACGTGAAGATCGTCCGCGACCATTCGATTCTCCGCGAACTCCTTTTGAAGATGCGGGAAATCGAAGAGGATTATTCCAGCGGCACGATCGCCGACATCAATGACTTTGTCATGGGGGCGAACAACAAGATCGCCGAAATCGCCAACCGCCGTTCCAGCGGCGAGTTCCAATCCGCCGCCCAGATCTCCGTCGCCGTCCGCGAGAACATCGAGGTCATGCGGGCCAGGGAGCACAATGGCTTAACCGGCGTCGATACCGGCTACGAAAAGCTCAACGTCTATACCAAAGGCTGGCAGAAAGAAGAACTCATCATCGTCGCCGGCCGTCCTTCGATGGGCAAAACCGCCTTGGCGCTCAACTTCGCGGTCAACGCGGCGATCCGCACCAACCAGACCGTCGGTTTCTTCTCGCTCGAAATGAGCGACATCACCGTCATGCAGCGTATCATCTCCGCGCGCAGCCTCGTTCCTGGCGAGCATATCCAGGTTGGCATGCTCACCAAAGACGAATTGATGAAGGTCAATGACGCGATCAATGAGATCTCGAGGACCAAACTCTATATCGACAGCACCCCGAACGCCCTACTGGGCGACATAACCGCGAAAGCGACGACCTTGAAGGCGCGCTTCCCCGATCTTTGCTTGATCGTCGTCGACTACATGGGCATTATCCGCACCAACTCGAAGGGCAAGAATTATTCCCGTGAGCAGGAAGTCTCGCTGATCTCCTCTTCGCTTAAGATGCTCGCCCGTCAGCTCCATGTGCCGGTGATCGTCGTCTGCCAGCTGAACCGCCAAGTCGATAGCAATGAAGGCAAGCGGCCTGGTCTATCGAACCTTCGTGAATCCGGCTCCATCGAGCAGGATGCCGATATGGTTTTGCTGCTCCATCGCGATGACTATTACGAGAGCCAGGGGACCAAGAGAACGCGCGGCTACGGCCAGCAGCAACAGCAGCAAGAGCAGCCTAAACCCAAGAAGCCGACCGGCCCGGGCGATGCCTCGGTCATGAACGTCAACCTGGCCAAGAACCGTAACGGTAAGACCGGGAACATCACTCTTATCTTCTCGAAGGCCTATTCGCGTTTCGATGACCCCACTTCCGAGTGGGAAGATGAGATCGCCGAAATCCAAAGACGGCAAAGCGGCGACCTCGGCGACTGATGAAAATCGTCATTGTCGGCAGCGGCTCAAAAGGGAACGCTGTCTTGATTTGTTCCAAGAACACCCTGATTCAGATCGATATGGGGGTGCCTTTAAAACGCGTGGATGAGGCCTTGTCGCTTCTAAACAAGAAGCGTTCTGACATCAAGGCAATCTTCATCACCCACGAGCACACCGACCATGTCGGGACCCTGAAGCTTTACCATGACCAGATCCCGATCTTCGCCTCCGAAGGGACGATTGAAGAGGCCGATTATCTGGTCGCGCCTTTCTCCCCGATTCCGATCGGCGATTTCAACATCGTGCCCTTCTCGGTTTCCCATGATGCCGCGAACCCGATGGGATATTTGTTGGAAGCCGATAACCAAAGGCTTGGCTATGTGACGGACACCGGCTTCTTAAGCGATGATGATTTGCTTTTGCTCCGCGACTGCGATTTCTATTACTTCGAATCGAACCACGACCTTAAGATGCTGAGGGAAAGCAATCGTCCGGCGATCTTAAAACGCCGCATCCATTCCAAGCACGGCCATCTTTCCAATCCCGCTTCGGCGAAATATATGGCCAAACTCATTGGCCCAAGGACCAAGCAGATCCTTTTGGCCCACCTTTCCGAAGAATGCAACACGCCGGAGATCGCCTTGAAGAGCTATCGGGAGACCTTGTTGGAGAAGAAGATCGATCTCACGGGCATCGAGATCATCCCCGCCGCCCAATGGGAGATCACCCAAGGAGGCGAAAAATGACGATCACGATCTACTGCGTCGGCCATCTTAAGGAAGATTATTGGCGTGATGCCTGCCAAGAGTATTTGAAGCGCCTTAAGCCCTATGCCGAAGTCAAAGTCGTCGAAGTCGATGACATCGGCTACAAAGAAGGGGTGGGCGAAAAGATTGAAACCAAGGTCAAAGACCAAGAAGGGGGGAAGATCTTAGCAAAGCTAAAGCCCTCCGATTATCTCTGCGCCCTCGACCTTGGGAAGAAGGAAGAAGACTCCGTCTCCTTCAGCAAGCACCTAGAAGCGATGCTTTCGCGCGGAGGAAGCCATCTTAGCTTCGTAATCGGCGGATCCCTCGGATTATCCGACGAACTCAAGAAACGCGCGAATGAGGCGCTTTCCTTGTCGACGATGACCTTCCCGCATCAACTCACGAGGGTGATCCTCTTGGAGCAGATCTATCGCGCCTTCCGTCTCCTTCATCATGAGCCCTATCATAAATGAGGTGCTATAATCGCCATCATGGAATACGAAGAGTTCGCTAGCTGCAAAAAGATCGTTGATAAGACCACCTTGGCCCAAGGGTTCGTCGACGAAGAGGGAAACCTTTTTTATGTCGAACCGGGCTTTTATTACAACCTGATTGGCTTTAAGGACAAGCGGAGAGAGGACTTCGAGAAAATCCTTCAAGGGATGAAGGAAGCGGTGAAGCGCAACCACAAAGTGATCTTCACCGGGAACTTCGAAGCCCCCTTCGTCGAGAAAGAAGGCTTTGTGTATTTAGAGATCGAGGATATCAGCGATCCCCTGAAGATCTTCTTTGAAGATAAAAGCCGCGGCAGCGACTACGGCGACTAAGAAAGAACCCCGCGGAATGCGGGGTTTTGTTTTGCTTTATTGCTGGGGCCTAAGCGAGCGCATCGACATCCACATAATCCTCATGCCGAGGAGGAAGATGAAGAGGAACTGCATGATGCCGCCGTTCATGAAGAAGCCGAAGATCATCGCGAGGACCGCCGGAGTGGGGGAAGCCCAATAGGCGATCTTCTCCGCTTCCCAGAACTGGATGACGCGGAAGGGGTTGGTCTTGCCGCGGCTCATCAGCCAGACCATCAAGCCCATGAATGAGATGAAGAAGGAGTAGACGCCCCACATGATGCCGGTCGAGCGCCAGGCGTTGATGTTGCGCTGGGTGGCGTAGGCCGTATCGAGGAACGGGCTCCAAGAATTGATGGTCGCCTTGGTGTAGTCGGCGATCTTGGTCGGATCGGTCTCGGTGAGCGCAGGCGCATCGCTGATCAGGCTATTGAGCGGGAAGTTCCCCTCATACTGCCAATTGATCGCCGGGGTGCCAAAGGCAACTTGGCTGGTGGCGCTGACCTTATAGAGGCGGAACTCTTTGGTTCCTAGAACCAACGCGCTGGTCCTGGTCGGGATGCCGGCGGTCGTGGCCGCGCTGGAGTTGGCGTAAGTGACGACGCCGCCCGTCGGGCTTTGGCCGTTATAAACGGCGGTGGCAAACGAGGTGAACTCCGCATCCTGGGCGGTGGTGAAGAACACCTGGAAATCGAGGAAACCGGTATTGTCGTTGTAATGGTGATACCAAGGTTCGGAATCGCTTCCTCCGCCATTGGGGGATTTGACGAATTGGTTCCAAGTATCGAGGTTGACCGACAAAAGCTTGTCGGCGACGTCGAATTTGAGATCGAGGCCAGAGGCTTTCACGTCTTCC
>CADCLZ010000005.1:0-15807 GCA_902802365.1 uncultured Erysipelotrichaceae bacterium
GGTGGCACGGGCGTGCAATTTGTCGTCGACCATGTGGACGAGTTTGATCATGTATTGCACACCGACGGCGATACGTTCGGCGAACGGCTCACCGGTGCGGCCATCGTAGAGGACGGTCTTTCCGTCTTTGGAAATACCGGCTTTCTGCATGATTTCGAAGACTTCCTCGTTGGAGACGCCATCGAAGGCCGGGGTCGCAACACGCATATGGAGCTTGCTGCAGGCGAGGCCCAAATGGATCTCGAAGATCTGACCGATGTTCATACGGGAAGGAACGCCCATCGGGGAGAGGAGGATGTCGATTGGGGTACCATCGGCTAGGAATGGCATATCCTCGACCGGGAGGATCTTGGAGATGACGCCCTTGTTGCCGTGGCGGCCGGACATCTTGTCGCCTTCGGAGATCTTTCTCTTCTGGACGACGTAGACGCGGACGACCTGCTCGACGCCGGCGGGCATCGGGTCTTTGTTCTTGCGCGAGAAGACGCGGACGGCGTGGACGATGCCGGCGCCGCCATGCGGGACGCGGAGCGAAGTGTCTTTGCCTTCTTTGGTCTTTTCGGCGAAGATCGCCATCAATAGTTTCTCTTCGGGAGTCGGTTCGGTCTGGCCTTTCGGGGTCACTTTGCCGACGAGGATGTCGCCTTCTTTGACCTCGGCGCCGACCATGATGATGCCGCGCTCATCGAGGAAGGACTTGGCATCCTCGCTGACGTTGGGGACATCGCGGGTGATCTCTTCCGGACCGAGTTTCGTCGCCCGGCATTCGAGTTCATATCTTTCGATATGGATGGTGGTGAAGGTATCTTCCTTGACCATCCGCTCGCTCATGACGATCGCGTCTTCGTAGTTATAGCCGTTCCAGGTCATATAAGCGACGAGGATGTTCTGGCCGAGGGCGAGTTCGCCATTGCGCATAGCCGGGCCGTCGGCGATCACGGTGTTCTTCTTGATCTTGTCGCCGACTTTGACAATCGGGTTCTGGTTGATGCAGGTGCCCTGGTTGGAACGCGCGAACTTCTGGAGTTCATAGACGCGGTTCTCGCCGCTGGCTTCTTTGACGATGATCTTGCTGCTATCGGTATAGAGGACGACGCCATCTTCCACCGCCACCACGGCTAAGCCGGAGTCGCGGGCGATGATGCCTTCCATGCCGGTCCCGACATAGGGGATCGACGGACGGAGAAGCGGCAAGGCCTGACGCTGCATATTGGCGCCCATCAACGCGCGGGTGCTGTCGTCGTTTTCGAGGAACGGGATGCAGGCCGCGGCGATCGAAACGATCTGCTTCGGGGAGACGTCGACATAGTCGACGACGTGCTTCGGGGCGAGGATGTTGTCATCATCGTGACGGACGGTGACTTCTTCTTCGAGGATCTCACGGACCCACTCGCCGTTGACTTTGACCGGTTCGCCAAGCTTGACGTTGGCGCCGGCGATATAGTGGCCTCTTTCGGTGTCGGCGGAGAGGTATTCGGCGCGGTTGGAGACATAGAAATGCTCAACGCCGTTCTCGTCTTTGTCGTTGACGACCAAGCGATACGGGGTCTCGATGAAGCCGTAATGGTTGATCTTCGCGTAGGTCGAAAGATTGTTGATCAGACCGATGTTCTGACCTTCTGGGGTCTCGATCGGGCAGATGCGGCCGTAATGGGTATAGTGGACGTCGCGGACTTCCATCGAAGCGCGGTCGCGGGTAAGACCGCCGGGGCCAAGGGCCGAGATGCGGCGCTTATTGGTGAGCTCGGCGAGCGGGTTGGTCTGGTCCATGAACTGCGAGAGTTGGCTGGAGGAGAAGAACTCGCGGATCGCGCTGGTGAGCGGACGGATATTGATGAGCGACTGCGGGGTAACGGTCTCCATCTCGGAGATCGACATCTTCTGCTGCACGGTCTTCGCCATCTTGGTGAGGCCGATGCGGAAATGGGTCTGGAGCAATTCGCCGACGCAGCGGACGCGGCGGTTGCCGAGGTGGTCGATATCATCGGTCTGGCCGATGCCGTCCATGATATTGCAGAAATAAGAGAAGCAGGCGACCATGTCGGAAACGGTCACGCGCGGGCAGTCGAGGTTGAGGTCGGTGCCGACGATCGCGCATACGCGTTCCTTTTCTTTATCGTGGGCATACACCTTGACGATGTTGACGTTGGAGTGGTCATCGAGCTTGGTGTTGACCTTGAGGGTCTTGAGGTGGGCGCCTTTTTCGAAGAATTCGTCGTCGCGAAGGGCTTGGACGTCTTCCTTGCTAAGGCGGGTGCCTTTGACGAGCATCCTGTCCTCGCCTTTATGGTTATAGGTGAAGACCTCGCCGTCTTTCGAGACGAGGTTCTCGGCCAATAGACGGCCTTCGAGGCGGTCGTAGATGCCGAGTTTGTTGGCATACTTGAAACGGCCGGCGCGACCAAGGTCATAACGCTTGTCGTCGAAGAACTTCTGACGGAGGAAGGTCTCGATGCCCTCGGGGGTGAGCGGTTCGCCCGGCTTCAATTTGACGAAGATGTCCGCCAAAGCGATCTGGGCCGAAGAGTTGTTGCGGTCCTTTTCGAGGGTGTTCTGCATCTGGGTGGTGTCCCCGAAGAGCTCGGTGAGGGTCTTGTCGGTGACAAGGCCTAAGGCCTTGAAGAGGACGGTGGCCGGCATTTTCCTCTGACGGTCGATACGGACCCAGAGGAAGCCTTTGAGATCGGACTCAAACTGCAGCCAAGTGCCGCGGGTCGGGATGATCTCGCCGTTATAAAGATGAAGGCCGCTCTTGTCGGCGGTATCCTGGAAATATGCGCCAGGAGAACGGACGATCTGGCTGACGATGACGCGCTCGGCGCCATTGACGATGAAGGTGCCGCCTTCGGTCATCCGCGGGAGCTCGCCCAAAAACACATCCGCCTCTTTGATTTCCCCGGAATCGCCCTGGGAAAGACGGAGGGTAGCCCTCATCTTGCTTGAATAGGTGAGGTCGGCGGCTTTGCACTCTAACGGGGAGTAGGCCGGCTCTTCGAGTTTGCATTTGACATAGTCAATCTGCGCGGTCTCGGAATAATTCTTGATCGGGAAGACTTCCTTGAGGACTTCGTCGATCCCATTTTCCAAGAACCATTTGTAGCTTTCGGTCTGAATGGCGACAAGATAGGGCAACTCGGTGTCGCCGGAGATCTTGTTGAAATTCAAACGGTCATTCAGGCCGGTTTTGTAGTCTTTGTACTTGGTGACGAACTTAACTTCTTTGGTCATGAGAATGGCTCCTTACTTTCTCGCGATGAGGACGCGATAGCCTTTTTTGGCGGCGATTTTCTCTACGTTCGGATAGAGGCTCTTGAGATATGCTTCGCAAGAGTCGGCGCCTTGCTTCTTCCGGATGACCAGGATCAATCGGCCATCTTCATTAAGGTGGCTGATCGCGCCCGCGTACATCGCATACGTGACCTTTTTTCCCGCCCGAATGGGTGGATTGGTCACGATGGTGTCGTAAGTTGAGGTGATGTTGGAATAGACGTCGGATTCGAGGATCTTGCACCGCTCCCCCACTCCTAAGCGCTCGGCGTTCCTCTTGCAGAGCTCCAGGGCTCTTAGATTCACGTCGGCGAGGGTGAGGCGACGGCTGGGATCGAAGTGGGCCAGCAATAAGCCCAAACTCCCGATTCCGCATCCTAGGTCGAGGACTTCTCGCCCAAGATGAGTCTTGGCGATGGTTTCAAGCAGTAATCTGGTGCCATCGTCGAGGCTCTCTTTCGAGAAGACGCCCCGATCGCTTTCGAGGGTGAAACTCTCCCCCAATAGCTCGAAGCGCTGAATGATGCTTTCGTGGGATAAAGACGGATCGTTATCGAAGTATTGGCCCATTTTTACCCCTCCTTTTAAAAGCAATAACCCCACCCCTCCCAAAACGGGAGAGGTGGGCAGTCATTCAAGATGTGGGGAGACTTATTTGATCTCGACTTCGGCGCCGGCATCGACGAGGGTCTTCTTGTGACCTTCGGCTTCGACCGGGGAGATCTTCTCTTTGATGGCGACCGGAGCCGCGTCAACGAGCTTCTTGGCATCCATGAGGCCGAGGCCGGTGATGCCCTGAACCGCCTTGATGATGGCGACTTTGCTGCCAGTGCCAAGGCCTTTGAGGAAGAGAGAGACTTCGCTCGGGCCAGCCTGGACGGCTTCTTCTTCTTCGACCGGGGCCGCGGCGACAGCGGTCGCGGCGGTGACGCCGAATTCAGCTTCAACGGCCTTGACGAGCTCGTTGAGCTCGAGGACCGACATCTCCTTCAAAGAGGCGATGATTTCTTCATTGGTTAACTTAGCCATTGTGGTTTCCTCCTAATTAGGCGGCTGCTCCGCCCTTGCTTTCGGCGACCGCTTTCACGGCGGCGGCGAACTGGCTGATGGGTGCCTGCAGGCACGATAGGAACATGCTGATCATGCCATTCTTGTCCGGGAGCTTGCTGGCTTCCTTGACAAGCTTTTCGTCGGCGGCTTTTCCTTCGAGGATGCCGCCTTTGATGACGAGCTTCGGATGCTTCTTGCCGAATTTGACGAGGGCCTTCGGGCCTTTGCTTAAGTCTTTGGAGAAGACATAGGCGTTCGGACCGGTGAGGACATCGCCCAGATCGGGGTCGTTCTCGCCTTCAAGGGCGCGGCGGACAAGGGTGTTTTTGTAGACGCCCATGCACGCATCTTCCTTGGCGAGGACTTTGCGGAGTTCCTCGAGCTCAGCCACAGTGAGACCTTGGTAAGAAACCACGGTCATGGAAGCGGACGATTCAAGGTTCTTCTTCAGTTCCTCGATGACCGCTTTCTTTTCGGAAAGGGCTTGCTGATTCATCTGTTTCTACCTCCTTTCGTTAGAACGATATGTGAGGCTTCGATATAACTAGCGAAGCGTGAGTACGTAACCTCGGCAGGGTGTTTGGTTTAAGGCTGTTTCGCCCCCGGCTATCTTAGGTATATGAAGCGTTTCACCAAATTTGGGGTGGGAAGATTAGCTTCTTCCCGGGAAGGTCACCTTGATGGCCGGGCCCATGGTAGTGTGGACGCAGCAGCCTTTGATGAAGGTGCCTTTGACGGTCGACGGACGGCTCTTGGCGATGTGTTCGCAGAGGGCCTTGAGGTTCTCGGCGAGCTTGTCATCGGCGAAGGAGACCTTGCCGCACGGGATGTTGAGGTTGCCATTGCGGTCGACGCGGTAAGCGATCTTACCACGCTTGATCTCGCTGATGGCGTTGCCGATTTCCATGGAGACCGTGCCGGTCTTGGGGTTCGGCATCAAGCCTTTCGGACCGAGCAAACGGCCCATTTTGCCGAGTTCGCCCATCATGTCCGGGGTGCAGACGATGACGTCATAGGCGAACCAGTTTTCCTTCTGGATCTTCTCGATCAGGTCGACGTCGCCAACGAAGTCGGCGCCGGCGTCTTTGGCTTCTTGCTGCTTGCCGCGGGTGAGGGCGAGGACGACTTTGGTCTTGCCGGTGCCGTTGGGGAGCGAGATGGTGCCGCGGATCAATTGATCGGCGAGGGTCGGGTTGACGTTGAGGGTGAAGCTCACGCCAACGGTGGAGTCGAACTTGGTGGTCGAGGTGGCTTTGACGAGGGCCGCCGCTTCATCGAGCTCGTAGACTTTGTTTTGATCGATCTTGGCTAAGGCAGCCTGATATTTCTTACCATACTTTTTCATGGGTCAGGACCTCCTTAAGCATCGACGGTGATGCCCATTTGACGGCAGCTACCGGCGACGATCTTCTTCGCAGCTTCGAGATCATCGGTGTTGAGGTCAGGAAGCTTGTATTGGGCAATTTCCGTGAGTTGCGCCTGGCTGATGTGCCCGACGATGGTCTTCGGGTTGCCCGAGCCTTTTTCAAGGCCGGCCGCTTTCAGGATAAGATCCGCGACGGGGCTCGTCTTGATGACGAAGTCGAAGCTCTTGTCCTCATAAGCAGTGATGATGACGGGGACGGTCTGTCCACGGCGGTCGCCGGTCTTCGCATTGAAGTCCGAGCAGAACTTGGCCATGTTCACGCCGGCCGAAGCAAGTTTCGGTCCGGGGTGCGCATCGGCGCCGGGGAGTTCCATCTTCACGACTTTGACGATTTTCTTTCTCATGAGATTCCTCCTATTTTTGGATCCATGCAGTGGTTCTAATGGGCCTTCGTCAATAGGACCCTTCCACGCAGGTACGCCCTGAACGAGCGCGATTGAGAGTATACATATACGCGCTAGAGGTCGCAAGTAATTTTTTTGCTGAAATGGATTTCATTTTTCTCTTTTGTGCACGGTGAACAAAAAAGGAGCCGTTTTTGGCTGCCTTTACAAAGGGATTGCTTATTTCTTGCCGAGAATCGCGGCCAATCCGCCTTCCGCGGTCTCTTTGTAAGCCGAGGCCAGGGAATCGCCGGTCATCTTCATCGCATAGACCACGTCATCGAACGAGACTTGGTTCTTGCGGATCGGGTAAACGTATTGGGCGTAGAGGTAGGCGTCATAGGACCGTAAGGCACCCATGCCGTTCCTTTCGATGCAGGGGATGATCACATAGCCATCGACCGGATCGCAGGAAAGGCCGAGGAAATGCTCCATCGCGCATTCGGCGGCGAATGCTTGGCGCTTCAAATCGAGGCCTTCCAAATAGGAGAGGGCGACCGCGCCCATGCTGGAAGCCGTGCCGATCTCCGCCTGGCAGCCGCCGATCGCGCCGGCGATGGAGGCGTTTTGCTTCACGATATTGCCGAAGATCCCCGCGGCATATAAGGCATCCTTTGCCTGTTCGAGGGTTTTGCCGTTTTGCTTCACTTCGTAATAAAGAATCGCCGGGAGGACGCCGCTCGAACCGCAGGTTGGCGCGGTGACGATCTGCTCGCCCGAAGCGCTGCTTTCCGCCACGGCGTAGGCATAAGAGGTGAGGAGCATCTCGCGTTTGGCGTCCGGGTCTTCGATTTTGATCGCCTTTTGATAAATCGAGCCGGCCACCCGCGGCCAAACAAGCTTCGGATTGTTGTTTGCCGGCACGATGCCTTTGGCATTCAAGCCATTTTCGATTGCCTGGAACATCCTGGCGAGGGTTTGCCTTAGATACTCATCGATATCCGGGTTCTCAAACCGCAAGGCAAAAGATTTGAAGTCATCGAGGCCTTCATTCTCCATATAGGAGAGCACGCTATTGAGATCGCGGAAGGGATAAATGTCCCGCTCGATCGCATTTGGGTCGTCCGGCGAGGTGATTTCCCCGCCGCCGAGGGAGAGGTAAGTGCGTTTCAAAACCGCTTCTTTGCCCAAAAAAGCCTCAAAGGTCATCGTGAGCGGATGGGCGACCGGGGTTTTGCCATCCTCTTTGACGGTGGCTTTTTCTTGGCGAAGCGCCTGAAGGATAGCCATGGCGGTTCCATGGCCGATGCCGGTGCAGGCCAAAGCGCCATAAAGAGTGACTTCGATCGAATCGTGTTTTGTCTCAGCAAGCTGAGTCAAAAAACAGGCGGCGGCCAAGGACGGGGCGATGGTATGGCTCGAACTGGGGCCTGCCCCAAAACGGAAGAGTTTTTTCAGTGATTTCATTGCCCAAATCTCCAAAGGGAGGACGGATCGAAAACAACATTCAAATTATGCCAAAAGGGCCGGCATTTTTATAGGTTCTTATTTGCGTTTGCGCAAGGAGATCTTGCTCCAGAAAAGCGAGAGCGAGACCAGGACCATCGCCACGGCCAAGCCGGAATCGGCGAGCACCGCCGCCCAAAGCGGGAAGCCGCTCCAAGCGATCGCCGCCACCATGCAGGCCAGCTTAGCGAACAGAGAGATGAAGATGACCATGAACGCTCTTCTTTGGGTCTTTTCCGCGATCCGCCAAACATTCACGACTTGGTACGGATCGTCATTCATAAACACGACGTCCGCGTTTTGAACAGCCATGTCAGAGCCAAGGCCTCCCATCGCGATTCCGACGTCGGATAAAACAATCGAAGGAGCATCGTTGATCCCATCCCCAACAAAGGCGGTGGACCCCTGCTCTTCCGCCATCTTATGCTCTAAGAGCGCGGTCTTTTCCTCCGGGGTTAACTCCCCATGGTATTCATCGATCGAAAGGGTCTGGGCGATCGCCTGGACATTCGCGTTCCTGTCCCCGGAAAGAAGCATGGCCTTTACCCCAAGTTTATGAAGATCGGAAACCATGTCCTTCGCACTGTCTTTCAAGGTATCGTTCAAAACAAGATAACCGGAGAAAACGCCATCGACATCAAGGCAGATCTTCGTTCCAAAAGCTTCCAAATCCTCCTTAGAAGAGGCGGCGTCTTTTTTTGGATCGAATCTTCTGGCGGCCAAGGAATGGCCTTCATAGTCGCAACGGACACCAAAGCCAGCAATTTCTTCATAAGAGGAAACCTTTGCGGTTATATCCGATAGTTCATGCCCATTTATGATCGCTTTTGCCAATGGGTGATTGGAGAGTGATTCCGCCGCAAGGAGGTATTCCATGAACTTCTCTTCTTCCAATCCCTGTGGGTAAACGCCGCTGATTTGGAATTTGCCTTCCGTGAGGGTTCCGGTTTTATCAAAGGCGACGCATTGAAGCGTGTTCAATTTGTCGAAATACTCGCCTCCTTTGACGAGAATCCCGTTTTTGCTCGCTAGTCCAAGCCCCGCGAAATACGCCAAAGGAACGGCGATCACGATGGAGCAAGGGCAAGAGATGACAAGGAAGCTTAAGGCGGTATAGATCCAACGGGACCATACTTCTCCGTCCCCAATTCCTAAGAACAGAGGAGGAATCACCCCGACCAAGATGGCAAGCCCCATGACAATCGGGGTATAAACCTTCGCGAATTTTGTTATGAACCGGTCGGTTTTCGATTTCCGTTCGACATTGTTTTCGACCAAGTCCAAAAGCTTCTTTACGGTGCTGTCTTTATATTCTTTTGTTGCTTGGACCTTCAAGGATCCGCTCTTCAATAATGTGCCGCTCGAGATGATGGATCCGACGGTCTTGGCCACCGGCATGAACTCACCGGTCAAAGACGATTCGTCCACTTCCCCAACCCCTTCGATCACCTCGCCGTCGGCCAAAGCTTTCTCGCCGACTTTGAAAAGATAGACGTCCCCAATCGCGATTTCTTCGGGGGTTTTGGAAACCAAAGAACCGTCTTCGCAAATAACGCTCGCGTGGTCGTTCCTTAAATCGATGGCCGCGGTGATGGCGTCGCGCGAACGATCGGCAGCCAAATCCTGAAAGAACTCGCCGATTTGGTATAAAAGCATGACCAGCACGCCTTCAAGGAACTCGTTGTTCTCTGGCCCGAAGAAGCGAAGGCAAAACGCCCCGATCGTGGAGATCGTCATCAAAACGTGCTCGTCGAAGGGATTTCCCTTCCCGAAGAGCTTTTTCAGAGCTTTGAAAACGACGTCATAGCCAATGATGAGCCATGCTGCGCCCATAACGGCGAGGTTCACCCAAAGGCCGTAGTTTTCCTCATTCAGCCAGAAAAACCCGACGGCCAATAAAGCAATCGTCAGCAAAACGCGCACCAGAAGGATGATGCGCGAGAGCGCGCTCTCGTTCTCTTCCTCTTCTTCCGCCCTTTCGAATTCTTCTTCTTTCATCGGCTATTCCTCTCTCACGTGGGCTTCGCAGATGTCGAGCAATTGGAAAACATGCTCGTCCGCGAGCTTATAGAAGACTTTCGTCCCTTCTTTTCTGACATCAACGAGGTTCGCTTTGCGAAGCACCTTCAATTGATGGGAGACCAAAGACTGCGAAGCACCCACTTCTAGGACGATTTCCCCGACGTTACGCTCTTTTCCTTTGATCGCGTACATGATCTTCAACCGGGTGAAGTCGCTCATGATATTGAGCACGGATTCCATCTTATCGATGATTTTGTCGTCAGGGTTCATAGGGTCCTCCGAATATGAATGTTTCTTCATATTTCAACATTATTATATGAATGATTTTTCATATTTCAAATACTTTTCGCCCGATAAAAATGCTTTATGGAGAAAAACGAGGAGCTCCTTCGATCGTTAAAATGTTCTGAAGACTGAGGAATCAGTCTTTTAGGCGAAAAAGATGCCTTTTTGGCATCGTTTCTTTATATAGCTCGTCGGTGATCAAAGCTCGTATTCTTTCAAGATTTCATCGCTATCGCGCTCACGCAGCGTGATTTTGCCATCTTCCATCAAAGCATAGGAAGGAACGCCGTCCCTTGGCAAAGCCAAGGAACCAGGGTTTAGATATAAAACGCCTTTTTCGCTATAAAGGACTTTTCGGTGGGTATGGCCGAACATCACGATATGGCTGGGCGGGAAGGCGATCCCTTCAAAGAAGGGAACATGCTGCAAATGGCAGGTATGACCTAAATAGATAAAGGAACGCTGCTCCCGCAAAGCGACGTTGAGGTAAGACTCATCGTAACGGGAATCACAGTTTCCTTTCACCGCAATGATCTTTGAAGCATGGAGCTGGAAGAACTCGATGATTTCGCTCCCTTCCCCAGAGGCCAGGATATCCCCAAGGCAAAAATAAAGGTCCGGATGGAATTTCCCTTCCAATCGTTTCAAGGCTTTCGCCGCTTGAGGAATGCCATGCGTATCGGAGAATACAATGATTTTCATCGCACCCATTCTACCGAAATCGCACGAAGAAGAAAGCGAAAACCAATCAATGCCCCCTTTCTTTTTTCATAATGAATGCAAGTTTCCCTCAGGTTGTCTAGAATTAGCGCATGGACAAAAACCTGCAAGAAGCCTACGAAATGCTGGAGGATGCTTCCCTCTACGCCGCCCGTGATTATCTCCGGCTGAACCTCACCCTCGAAGAAGAAAGGAAAATCGCGATCTTAAACGCTGCCAGCGCCTACCTTTATGGCCGCTATATCCTCAACATCGTCCCCGACGCCTCTTATAGCGAATTCCTCCAAGAAACCCAAGGAGAGCTTTTCTCGCCGCGCGAACTGGGAAGCATGGCCAGCGAGCTGCGCGTGCGCATGATCGATAAGGACTTCGCCAAAAAGGAAACTCACCTCGTGAACTACCTCAATTTCCTCGCCGAAACGGAGTTCTATCTCAATTCGGCCTTATTCGATGACCCCGGCCGGCTGGCCTTGACTTATATCGAGGCCTATATCGATATCCTTTTGCCGAGGAAAGAGCAAAAGATCGAATATCTCCAATTGGCGGAAGTCGCCTTCTTGAATATGACCAATGCCTTCAATCTCCTTTATCGGGCTTATTTCAAAGAAAAATTCCAGGATCTCAAAAGCGCGCCCTATTTCATTGGGGTCGCTGAGGCCCACGAACGGATTCGCGGAGAGATCTTAGATTAACCGTATCGAATCAAAGAACGAAAAAGAGCCTCGTCCAGCCAGTGGATGAAGCTCTTTTCTTTTTCGTTAGATTTTTTCGATCTCGGAGAACGAAACGTCCGCCGGGGTGGTTCTGCCGAAGAACATCGTTTCGACGCGGCAGGCGCCGGTTTCGCGGTCGATCGAGATGATCTTGCCTTCGGTGCCTTCGAGCGCGCCAGAGATGATCTTGACGGAATCGCCGACGTGGTAACGTTCGTACATCGATTCGTCGACTTCGCCCATTCTCTTAAGGACGGGTTCGATCTCCTCGCGGGAAACCGGGGTCGGTTTCTGTCCGCCGCCGGAGGAACCGGCAATACCGGTGACCCCTGGGGTATTACGGACGATGTACCAGGATTCGTCGGTCATGATCATTTCGACGAAGATATAGCCCGGGTAAAGGTTCTTGGTTTTGGTCTTCCCGGGAATCGTGAGGCCTTCTTTGTCGGTCGCGGGGACTTGGATTTCGGCGACGAGGACGCGGAGGATGAGATCCTCCATGCCCATCGAGACAATACGCTTCTTCAGGTTGTCCGCGGTTTTCGATTCATGCATCGAGTAAGTGGTGACGATGTACCACTGTTTTTCGCTTAACTGGGTTGGCATAATTCGCTCCTTCTATCTTTAGATGATGGCTCCAGAGCCGGAAACGGCTTCGCCGGTTTTGCCAAAGGCGGCTTTGAGCTGGTTGATCAGGCTGGCCGCGGTGTAATCCTCTAACGAGAGGAAGATCGCGACAAAAGCCGTGATAACGACCACCGCGATGATCGCGGGGATCAACTGGTCGCGCTTCGGCCAGCGGATACGTTTGCCTTCGCGGATGACCTCTTTCGTGTACTTAACTGGTCCAGTAGACATAGAACCTCCTCACTTGCTCTCTTTGTGGAGCGTGTGCTTCCCGCAATGCGGGCAGAACTTCATTAGCTCGAGGCGTTCGGTGGCGTTCTTTTTCTTTGGCAGAACGTAGTTCCGATTCAGGCACTCTGTGCAAATCAAAAAAACCCTTTCCCTTCCCATAAACCTCTATGCTAAATAAAGCATATGAATGGTACTTCGCGGGTGCGCGGAAGTCAATGAAAAGCAACCGCCAAGAAGCGGAAAACCGCGGTTTGCTTCCCCCGATTTCCTTAGCCGGGGAATTTGACCTTCTTTTTGCCTCCGTGGCCTAAGACGAAGGAAGCGAACCTCTGGAAGCGGCGAATCATGGTCCGGGCATTGTAATAGTCGATGCCCATCACGGCCGCGGCTTCCTCGACGCTATAGCCTTCGAAACGAAGCCGCATAAGATCGACCGTGGTTTGATCGATCTTCGGCGGGAGTTTGCTGAGCTTGGCGAGGCTTTCGGCGTAATCGAGGAACACCCGTGGATCATTGGCCGGGGTTTCATCGGCGATGATGTCGTGAAACGTCGCTTCTTCCGATTGGTTTTCATCGATCAGGGTATCGAGGCGAACCACGCGAATCGCTCGGTAATGCGGACGGAAGTTCTCCACGACCTGACGCCCGATTTCGTGACCAAGAATCGTCTGCAGATACCCGCGGAAAGTGATGATGCCAAACCGAAAAGTGCTTTGCGCGTTCATAAAAACTTTGAAGAAGAGACTGTTGAAATCCAGCGGGCTTAAATATGGGAAAAGATCCGGCCTTGATCTTCTTCCTTGAATGAAACGAATCGAGAAAAATCGTTCGAAAAGCAACTGTTCTGCTTCGCTATCGCCCATCCTGGACCGCAACAAAAGCTCCTCATCCTTGAGGCATGTTTTGTTCATATGCGCTTTTCTGACAGGACGCTTATTTCCGTGATAATTGGATCTGAGCGATCAAAATCGCTGCAGAAACTGAGGCATTGAGGGAATTCACATGCCCAACCATTGGGATTTTCACAATGAAGTCGCTCTTCTTCCAAACCAGTTTGGAGATCCCGAACCCTTCGGAGCCAACGACCAAGACGATTGGAGAACGGTAGTCGACTTCGTCGTAGGATTGTTTGGCTTCCCCATCGCTGCTGACGACCCAATAGCCGTTTTTCTGGAGGGTCTCGATCGCGCGGCTAAGGTTGGTCACTTCGCAGACGTTCACATAAAATAGAGCGCCTGTTGAAACCTTGGCTACCGTGGGATTGATCGGTGCCTCTCCCCGGCTTTTGATGATGACGCCATCGACCCCCATCGCATCCGCGGTGCGGAGAACGGCACCCAGATTATGGGGATCCTCAATGCCATCAAGCATCAGCAAAAGAGGGTACTTGGTTTGCTTGGCGCGCGAAATCAGCTCGTCAAGCGAAAGCAAAACGACGTCTTTGGAGATGGCCACAAACCCTTGGTGGGAAGAGTTTTTGGTCATCCTCGTGAGTTCGTTGTCGTCAACGAACTTCACCGGGACGCGGAGTTCCCGTGCCTTCTCAACGAGCGCGTCTTTCTCGAACCGCTTCAACGTTAAAAGCGTTTCGGCATTGCCGCTTCGTAGAGCTTCACGGATGGCATTCCTGCCATAAATTATCATATCGCTTCTTTTTCCTTTCGGGGATTTTTTAATTCTCGGAGTTCACTTTCAGTTGGATCGGCTTCAAATGCTCGCGAACCTCATCGAGGAAATTGGTCGTGACCATGGAAGAAGGCGAGGAAACGCTCATCGTCATGCGGATGGCGGATTGCTCTTGGAATTCCACGACTTCGTTCGAGATATGGAGGAGGGAGATGCTGTAGCGTTGGGCGGTTAAAAGAAGCTCTTTCATGATCGGTTTATCCGCGGGGAAAACCAGTGTCAGGAACGGCTGCTTTTTCGCCAAGCGGGTCTCGATCTTCCGCATCGAGATCAAGGCGACTAGGGCGATGAAGGTGCCGGCGATGGCAATGATGAAGTTGCCAGAGCCGCAAGCAAGGCCGATGGTCATCGAAATCCATAACGTCGTCGCGGTGGTGAGCCCACGGACCGAGATGCCGTTTTTCACGATGCTGCCCGCGCCGATGAAGCCGATGCCGGCAACGACCTGGGCGGCCAAACGCGCCGGGTCACGGGAGACGCCATTCGCGGTGTAGATCGCGTCCCAAGCGCCAAAGCCGTAGATTGAGATGATCATGACGACCGCGCTGCCGATCGAGATCAAAAGATGGGTTCTTAGACCTGCGCTATGGCCGTGCGATTCGCGCTCAAAGCCAAAGATGCCAGCCAAAACCGCCGCCATGGCGAGGGAGAGGAAAATCAAAATGAGATTCCCGACGACCCCGCCGCTGAAATTGGTTCCGAAATCGCTGTTGAACCATTCGATGATGATTTTGTCAACCGTAGTCATAACCTAACTCCTCGCAAATCAAAGAATGCCTTTTTCCTGAAGAACGCCGCGGAGCTTATCGCTCTCTTCGAAGTTCTTGGCTTTCTTGAGTTCTTGGTACTTAAAGTATACCGCTTTATCCTCTTCGCTCAAAACCGGATAAGCGAAGGGCAGACCCAGCACGAAGAAGTAATCGCTTAAGCGCTGGAAGCTCTCTTTAAGAGCTTCTAAGGCAAGCGGACGCTGACGAAGCAGTTGGTTGGCGACCTTCGCTTCTTCATAAAGGATCGATAACGCATTCGGGGTGTTGAGGTCATCGCACATCACCTCGTAGAAGCGCTCTTCGCCCGCGGCCTGGATTTTATCCAGGTTGCCGCCGTTGGTCTGGAGGGCCACCGCCAACTGTTTGTAAACGGTCGAGAGCTTCTGAACGTTCTTCTGGGCTTCGAGGATCGTTTCCTCAGAGAAGGAGACCGGGGCCCGATAATGGGCGTTTAAGACCATCAAACGGAAGCTTAAGCCGCCATAGAGACGGAAGACGTCTTTGGCCAACAAGACATTGCCCAACGACTTCGACATCTTCTCATTGTTGATGTTGATGAAACCGTTATGCATCCAATATTTGGCCAATTGGTTGTGATTGTGGGCCCTCGCTTGGGCGATTTCATTCTCATGATGCGGGAATTTAAGGTCGAATCCGCCGCCATGGATATCGATATAGCCGTTTTGATCGCGGAAGATGGAATCGATCATGACGCAGCATTCGGTGTGCCAGCCTGGCCTGCCTTCGCACCACGCGGTGTTCCAGCGGATCCCTTCTTCGGTTTTCTTCCAAAGGGCGAAATCAAGGGGGGATTCCTTCTCGCTCGAGCTTTCGATGCGCGCCCCGGAAACGAGGTCATCCACGTCGTTGCCGGAGAGGTGGCCATATTCCTGCACGGAAGCAACCCGGAAATAAACATCGCCCTCTTTGGTCACATAAGCCGCGCCTTTTTCGATCAGGTCGGCGATATAAGCGATCATCTGGTTCATGTAGACGGTCGGTTTCGGGGTGATGTCAGGGAGCATTGAGCCCGATTCTTTGACCAAGGAAGCGAATTCCTCGATAACCCCTTCGGTGAGTTCCTTCTCGCTGATGCCGAGTTCTTTGGCCCGGTTGATGATCTTGTCGTCGACGTCGGTGTAATTGCTCACAAAGGTGACTTCGTAGCCCAAAGCGATCAT
>CADCLZ010000005.1:15876-36812 GCA_902802365.1 uncultured Erysipelotrichaceae bacterium
ATGCGGGGAGTTATAAACGGTCGGCCCACAGACATATATGGAGGCTTTCCCCTCTTTGAGGGGAACAAACGTTTCGATCTGATTGGTGTAAGAGTTAAAAATCCTGAGTTCTCTCATAGGGGTATTATTCTACCATAGGTGAAAAAAGAAAGAAGGCTGAGCCTTCTTCCATACGTTCTTTTTGTTTTTTAAATCAAATCGGCCAATTCCTCTGGCCGATGGAGAAGAAAAGAAGGCCGTTTCAATAGCTCTTCCATATAGAAACCATAGCCCCAAAGGCAGAGGCAACACCTCAGCCCGGCGTTTTCCGCCGTATTGACGTCGGTCACCGAATCGCCAACATAGAGGACCTCGTCTTTGGCGAAGCCATTCTCATTCAGGATCTTCAGAACCTGATGGGGATTGGGTTTCACCGGATCCCCGTCTTTGATCCCATAGATCCGATCGAAGAAGCCTTCCCCAAAATGGGCGGGAACGATGACGTTGGCAAGCGCATCGGGCTTATTGGTCGCGACGAAGAGCTTGATGCCCCGCTTCTTCAACTCACTTAGGGTCTCAACCATGCCTGGAAATGGCTTGGTATGGAGATTTTGCCAGGCTTTGTAATAACCCATATAGTGTGCTTTGAGTTCCGAAAACGCATCCATGTCCCCGCTGTTTTCCTTCAAAGCCCGGCGAATGAGGTTATCCGTCCCGTCTCCAATTAAATGGGTAGATTCCTTCAAAGTGAAAGAATATTCATAACCGCATTCAAGCAAGGCTTGGTTAATGGCATCCTTGATATCGGGCAATGTATCAAGCAGGGTGCCATCCAAATCGAAGATTATAGCTTTGTACATAGCAGCAATTATAATGGAGAGCTCCTTTTCCTACCATGAAAAACCCCGCCTTTTTGGCGGGGTCAGTCATTGACGTCTTTTATTGGATCTTCAAAGTGCCGTCGGCGATGAGTTTGCCGGATTTCCGATCGAAGAGGAGGATTTCCTTTCCTTCGAAGGCAATCTTCGTCTTGGCGCCCATCTCGTAGTCGACGCCGCCGAAGCTCACGCCGGTGAGAACGAAGTCGTCGATCAGCATCTTGACCGTGGTCTCCATGCCAGTGGGGAGGGCAGAATAGATTTCGGCCTCAAAGCCTTTATCGTCGCCGATCTTGATGAATTCGGGACGGATGCCAAGTAAGACGGTGTCATCAGGAACATCATGCTCTTCTTCGGCTTCGATATCACCATTCTCCTTGTGGATATGGTAATTGAAGCGACGGTCGGCATTCTCTTTCTCGACATAGCCTTTTTGCTTTTTGGCTTCGGCCAAAGCGGCTTCCTTTTCGGCGATCTCTATGTCGCGGCTTTCAAAGAAGGCTTTGATATCCAAAGGATCATTGGGGGTGAAGACGCATTTGCGGCCATTGAGCATCGTCAAGACGATATCCCCTCCTTGAAGTCCGCGACGAAGAGGTTGTTCGGCTTCTTATAGACATCAAGCGGCGGCTCATATTGTTGGAGGACGCCGTTATTGATAAGGCAGATCCTCGTCGCCAAGGTCATGGCCTCTTGCTGGTCATGGGTGACGTAGACGAAGGTGGAGCCGGTATCCATATGAAGGCGCTTCAATTCGGAACGCATCTCCAAACGGAGTTTGGCGTCCAAGTTGGAAAGAGGCTCATCCATGAAGATGACTTTTGGTCCAGGGGCCAAAGTTCTGGCGATGGCGACGCGCTGCTGCTGGCCGCCGGAGAGTTCGGAAGGATAACGGTCCATGAACTCGCCAATGTGGACGATGCGAGCGACGTGGCGGACGCGGAGGTCGATTTCCTCTTTGTCAAGTTTGCGGACTTTATGGATCACGCTCCCCTGCTCATCAATGTATTCGCCCTTTTCATTGAGATGAATGCCTTTGGCCTCATCCTGCGCTTTGATGGCGTTGGCCTTGTCCAAGAATTCTTTGCTCTTGGCTTCGCTGATGGATTTGGCTTCTTCAATGGACTTTTCATCCAGATGAAGGTCGAAGAGTTCCTTAGCGGCGCTCATGGAGATCTTGAAGCCGTCAATTAAGAAGAGCAGGGCTTTGTCTTTATCGACTTTGCCTTTCTTATCCACGGCATAACCAAGGAACTTCTTGATGTCAACGACATTAAGAACCGTGTTGGAAAGGCCTAAGTATTTAAGATAGGCGCTATCGATAAGCGGCATATCGTCTTTGAGTTCTTGCAAACCAAAGGTGATGTTCTTATAGACCGTCATATGCGGCCAAAGGGCGTAGTTCTGGAACAAGAAACCGACATGGCGGTTGGCGGCGGAGACGTTGATCCCCTCCTCCGAATCGAAGACGATTTTATCGCCGATTTGGATTTTGCCGCTGGTCGGGGTCTCCAACCCAGCGATCATACGGAGCGTCGTGGTTTTGCCGCACCCCGAAGGGCCAAGCAAGGTCACGAAGCCATTATCCTCGATTTCCATCGAGAGATGGTCGACGCCGAAGAAGCCTCCCCAGCGTTTGGTAACATCAGTTAATACGATTTTAGGCATTATTTTCCGCCTCCAATTCCTTTGTCCATAGACGCGCCCGTTAAGGCATTGACGAGATAGTTAGCACCCAAGATGATGACGATAAGCAAGAAGTTCGCAGCATTCTCCAACGCGGCGACGCCGGTATCTTCCAACATGAACATGAAGCGGGTGAGGATGAAGTAGTCGCTGCCAAGGAAGACGAACAAGTCGAGTTCCCTCATGCAGGAGATGAACGGCAATAAGAAGCCGGAGATGAAAGCTGCTTTTTGAATCGGGAAGATGATCCGCGTCATCCTCTTCCACCAAGGGATGTGCATGATCATGCCAGCCTCTTCGATTTCCTCGGAGAGCTGGAGCATCGCGTTCAAGGAAGTCCTCGAAGCGAAGGGGATGTACTTGATCACGCCGACGATGACCATGACCACGAAGATGCCGAAGGTCGCCGAAGTGGCCGGGATCCCAATGCCGGTGGCCAGCATCATGAAGATCAAGGAAAGGGCGACGGAGGGCATCAAATACGGGAAGAAGGCAACGTTGTTGACCACGATGCCAAGCGCCGATTTGCGTTTCCTAGAGACGGCATAGCCAATCAATAGGCCGCATAAGCCGGCGAGGAGGCCGCAGGCCAAGGAGAGGAGCACCGATCCGCGGAGGGCCTGCCAGACGCGCGGCTCAAACAATAAGCCAACGTAGCCGGCGGATGCATTGCCGATCGGCTCTTTCGAAATCCAAGCTTTGAAGCTCAAGCCATTGGAGAAGTCGCCGGAGTTGGGCAATAAGGATTCAAGGAAGAAGGAGACCATCGGGCCGATGCAGACGAAGGCGACCAAGATGGAAGCTACGACGCCGATCACCCAGCGGCCAACCTTGCCGAGGTTGCGTTTGCTGATCTGGCCGGATTTGCCGGTGACGGTCGTGAACTGCTTACGGGAACCGGTTTGCAGCTGGTTCATGATGAGCATCACGACGCCGATCAAGATCAAGACGATTGCCACGGCATAGCCGGAGCCGATGTTTTTGCCACCGCTTCCTTCGATGAGGGATTTCATCTGGGTGGCGAGAGTATAGAAGTTCACGGGGTTGCCCAAAGTCGTTGGGACGGAGTAAGAAGACATCGCCGAGGAGAAAACGAGCAAGATCGTGGAGAAAAGCGCTGGTTTAAGCATTGGGATGGTGACCCTGGTGAATCTTTTCCAACGCGGAATATTCAAAATAGTAGCCGCTTCTTCAAGGTTGGAGTCCATATTCTGCAGGACGCCGCCGATCAGGATATAGGAGAATGGGGTGTAATGGAGCCCCAATACCATCGCGATCGGGAACCAGCCATAAACCATCCAATCGGGGACGATTAAGCCAGTAAGGGCCTGTAATTCGCCTCCGTATGCGGTGAAATTGGTGGTGATGAAGAAGTTCTTCCAGAACAATGCCAACGTCCATTGGGGCATGATGTAAGGGAAGATGAAGATAGCGCCGATGAATTTTTTAAACGGCATGTTGCTCCTGGTGATCAGGAAGGCCATGATGCCGCCGAAAACAATCGAGAAAATGCAAGCGAAGACGGAAACAAGCAACGAACGCGCCAATGGCAGCCAGAAGAAGCCGGTGGCTAAATCGGAGCTGACTAGAATCGTCCACCAATAATAGCCAGTGGGCGAACCGAGCGCGGCGTATTCGCGCTCGCCAAGATCCCAAATATTCCAAACCGTGACGTCCCAATCGCTCACCGGGACAGAATTGGCCGCCTGCACGGAAAATGAGGAAACGACCAAGGTGAATAAGGGATAGATGTTAAGCAAAAGCAGCACGAAGGCGAAGAAAACCAAGATCGAGTTGGCAGGTACGCCAAGGAAAGTGAAGGTCTTCGTCGCACCGCGCCGAACAATCTTGAAAATCGGAGACCGTTCTTTTTTGACGGATGCACCCGGCATAGGGATTCCTCCTTAAGGTTTTAGACAAAGCCATAAAGCGGCAAGCCCCGTGTTGAGGCTTGCCGCGTTATCAGTTGAAGAATGCTTATTTCTTCGCGATGGCGTTCATGATGAAGGCCGCGACGGTGTTGTAATACTTCGCGATGTAGCTCGGAGTCTCAACGACGGACTTCGCGGTGTCAATCCACCAATTGGAGGACGGATCGTTCAAGCACGGGAAGACGTTGGGGTCTTCCGCATTCTGGGTCCATTTATATTCTGCGTCCAAAGTGCCATGGCCGTTCATGGTGCGATCTTTATTGATCTCTTCGCCATAAGTCGGGTAGTCGCCGACGTCGCCAGCCCACTTGGAGTAGCCGATCTTGGTGGTAGAGAGGAAGTTGATGAAGGCGCAGGTGGTCCAAGGAAGCGGGGATTTCGGGGTGAGCATCAGATAATGCTTATACATGAAGCCGCCGAAGCCATTGAGGCAGAGGGTCGGGTTCTTGCCATCGGCGTTCTCTTTGCCGAGCGCGGCGATGACGATGTCTTTCTTGGAGATGTCAGCGGATTCGGTGACGTTCTGGATCTTGGAATAGACGATCCAAGCAGCGTGGCCCGGAGCGACCTTGAAGGCGTCGAGGGCTTTGCCATCATCGGCATAGAAAGCGGCGTTGCTGATGAAGCGATCGATGAAGGCGAAGGCGTATTTGCGGGTTTCGCCGTATTCCTTATAGGCGTTGATGTCATCAATGCTCAAACCAGAATCGTTGGTGTTGGCTTCGAAGGCGGTCTTCAAAAGCGCGCAGTTCTCGTCGGAAGTGAGCTGGATGAGCCAGTCCATGTTGACGTTTTCATTCGTCGGATCCATCGTGTCGATGGTGAGGCCGGCTTTGGCGAAGTCCCAAACATTGTCGAAGTTCTGGTCCTTGTTCTTGTTGTTGTACATCCAGGTCTTGAAGTTGAACTGGAGGGAGAAGGGATTGGCATCGCGTTCTTTGTTGACGCCTTCTTTTTCGGCCCATTCTTTCGGGATGTAGTTGACGTAGCCGTTTTCGATGCCTTTGGTCTGGAGCTGATAGCCCTCCTGGAGAAGGGCGCCGCTCTAGGTGGCGTTCCCGGATTCGACTTCGGCATTGAGGAAAGTGTAGATTTTGCCATCGACAGTCGTCTGATAGTCAATCTGGCTTTCGGTGATGCTGGTGCCGGCCGCTTCATTAAGGGCCTTGACGAATTCGCCCTTCACTTTGCCGCCACGGCTGGAGGTGGCGAGCCAATGGAAGGTCTTGTTGCCGAGCTCTTCGGCGGCTTTCTTATAAAGATCTTCGCGAGCCATTCCTTCGGCTTCTTGAACGACCTTTTCAACGGCGGTGAGCTCTTTCTTTTCGGAAGTGTCGGTTCCGTCATCGGATGTGGTGGACGTGCTGGCGGCCGGAGTACCGCAGGCGGCGAGCAGACTCGCACAGGTCAAAGCGGCCAAACCGAATAGCCCAAGTTTGTTTTGTTTCATTGAATTCCTCCTTTAGAATCAAAACAGTACCACTATCATAGCCCCATCGATTTGAAGTGCAAGCACTTACATTCAACAAATGATCGGCTTTGTTTAGTTTTAATCGTCAAAAATAAATGAATGCACTCTCTCTAAAAAGCACGAAGCAACCTCTTTCTTATTCAAAAAAACAGAATGATGGAAAGCGGGTCTTTCGGCCTATGAGCATCTTTTTCGATTCTGTTATCAGCGAATCAAAAAAGCCCGGCTTTCGCCAGGCTTGGATCATAGCTTTTCAGATCTTGAATTTGTTCTGCGGAAGCGATTGATCTTCGTAGTGGGTGTGGAGGTATTGCTCGGCTTTCTCGCTGCCGGGTTTCTCGAGGAAATCGCGGTAGAGGGCTTGGATCGATTCGTTCTCCGCGGAGATGCGATGGATCTTGCCTTTGTCTTCGTTATAAAGGACCTGTTGACGGGCTTTGACAACGGTGACCGACTGCTTGGAGGCTTCATAGGGCTGACCGCCGCCATTGACGCAGCCGCCGGGGCAGGCCATGACCTCGATGAAGTCGTATTTGGCTTTGCCGCTTCTGATCTCTTCGAGGATCTTCCGCGCATTGCCAAGGCCGCTCACCGCGCAGAGGCGAATCTTATGGCCGGCGATCTCCACCACATCGGTCTTGATGCCGGTGGTTCCGCGGATGCCGGGGATCTCAAGCTCCCCTGCTTTGCCTTCTAAGACGTATTTGGCGTTCCTCAAGGCCGCTTCCATGACGCCGCCGGAGTTGCCGAAGATGTCGGCGCCCCCGGTCGATTCGCCCATCGGATCGTCGAAGCGCGAGGAATCGAGGGTGTCGAAGTTGACGCCGGTCTCGCGAATCATCTGGGCGAAGTCGCGGGTGGTGAGGACATAGTCATCGTCGCTATAGCCGCAATGGGCCAGCTGCGAACGCTTGATCTCGCTCTTTTTCGCGGTGCAAGGCATGATCGAGACCACCACCACGTCATCGGGGTTCCAACCCATCTTCTCGGCGAGGTAGTTCTTGATCATCGATCCCTGCATCGACATCGGCGATTTGCAGGTGGACGGGAGATCGAGCATATCGGGATAGTTCTTCTCGATGAAGTTGATCCAGCCCGGGCAGCAGGAAGTGATCATCGGAAGCTTCCCGCCTTTGGTCAATCTCTCGACCAATTCGTTGGCCTCTTCCATGATCGTGAGGTCGGCGCCGAAGTTGGTGTCATAGCACTTCTCGAAGCCGATGACCCTGGCCGCGGTCGGAATCTTCTGGGTGACCGAGGTGCCGACGTTATAGCCGAATTCTTCGCCGAGGGCGGCACGCACCGAAGGTGCGACCTGGCAGACGACGTGTTTCCTCGGGTTGGCGAGGGCCTTCCAGACTTTATCGACCTCGGAGGACTGGCTGATCGCGCCGGTCGGGCAAACGTTGATGCACTGACCGCAGGAGACGCAGTTGGTGAGGCTTAAATCGATGCCGAATTCCGCGCCCACTTGGGTGTGGAAGCCGCGCTTGGTTTCCCGCAGGACGCCGCAGGTCTGGATTTCGTTGCAGATCTTGACGCAGGTCGAGCAAAGGATGCACTTCGCGGGGTTCAGGCGGATCGGATAGTCATTGGAGGAATATTCGTTCTTCCTTGAGGTTTCGCCTTTGTAGGTGACGTTACGGATACCCATGCGCTCAGCGAGATCCTGCAGTTTGCAGTGCATGTTCTTCGGGCAAGTGGGGCAATCCATCGGGTGGTCGCTGAGCAAGAGCTCAAGGACGGTTCTTCTGGCGTTGATGACGCGCTGGGTGGCGGTAAAGACCTCCATCCCCTCGGCGCACATCGTCGTGCAGGCCGGGGCGAGGTTCCTTCTGCCTTTGACCTCAACCACGCAGACGCGGCAGCTCGCCAACATGTTGTGGGCGCTCACGAGGTGAAGCGGGGTATAGCAAAGGGAAGGGATGTCGATTTTGAATTTGCGCGCGGCCTGGAGGATGGTCGTGCCTTCTTCGACGGATAACGGTTTGTCGTTGATCTTCAGGTTAATCATTTCGCTTCCTCCTTATAGGCTGATCGCCTTGACCGGGCAGTTATTGGCGCAGGTGCCGCACTTGATGCAGGTCGCCTCATCGATCTTGTGGATGAAGAGCTTGGGGTTCTTCGCGGGTTTATCGGTGGGATGGATGGCGTTGACCGGGCAATTGCGGGCGCACTTGGTGCAGCCGATGCATTTGGCGGGGTCGATCGCGTATTTCGCCAGCGCCTTGCACTCATGCGAGGGGCAGATCTTCTGATTGACGTGGGCTTCGTATTCGTCGCGGAAATAACGAAGGGTCGAAAGGACCGGGTTCGGCGAGGATTGGCCTAAGCCGCAGAGGGCGGTGTCTTCGATGACCAAGGAGAGGTTCTCGAGATCTTCGAGGTCTTCCTCGGTGCCATTGCCCTCGACGATCTTGGTGAGGATCTCGAGCAAGCGCTTGTTGCCGACGCGGCAGGGCGTGCATTTGCCGCAGGATTCATCGACCGTGAAGGTCAGATAGAATTTCGCGATCGCGACCATGCAGTTGTCTTCGTCCATGACAATCATGCCGCCGGAACCCATCATCGAGCCGATCGCGGAAAGATGCTCGTAATCGATCGGGGTGTCGATCAAAGAGGACGGGATGCAGCCGCCGGAAGGACCGCCGGTCTGCACGGCTTTGAATTCTTTGCCGTTCTTGATGCCGCCGCCGATATCATAGATGATCTCGCGCAGCGAGGTGCCCATCGGGACTTCGACGAGTCCGACGTTATTGACTTTGCCGGCCAAGGCGAAGACCTTGGTGCCCTTGCTCTTCTCGGAGCCGATCTTGTTGAAGGCCTCGGGGCCATGGCCATAGATATAAGGGACGTTGGCGAACGTCTCGACGTTATTGACGTTGGACGGCTTCCCGAATAGACCCTTCTGGGCGGGGAAAGGCGGCTTGACGGTCGGTTCGCCGCGATCGCCTTCCGCCGATTTGATGAGCGCGGTCTCTTCGCCGCAGACGAAGGCGCCGGCGCCGTATTTGATTTCAATATCGAAAGAGAAAGGACTGCCGAGGATGTTCTTCCCGAGCAAGCCGACTTTCTTGAGCTCTTCGATCGCGGAGGAAAGGCGCTCGACCGCGAGCGGGTATTCGGCGCGGATATAGACGACGCCGTGGTTGGCGCCGATGATCTTCGCGGCGCTCATCATGCCTTCGACGACGCTATAAGGATCGCCTTCCATGATCGAGCGGTCCATGAATGCGCCGGGGTCGCCTTCATCGGCGTTGCAGATGAGGTATTTGGTCTCGCCCGGGCTCTTGCGGCAGATGTCCCACTTCAAATAAGTTGGGAACCCTGCGCCGCCACGGCCGCGGAGGCCGGCTTCCTTCATTTCTTCGATCGCTTCTTCGGGGGTGAGGTCGAAGAGGACGCGGAGGAAGCCTTTGAAGCCGCCATTGGCGAGGTAATCGCCTAACGAGGTCGGGTTCACAAGGCCGCAGTTGCGAAGGGCGATGCGCTTTTGCTTTTTGTAGAAGGGAATCTCTTCCTGGTTGGCGATCTTTTCGCCGGTCGCCGGATTGGTATAGAGGTTTTTCTCGACCGGCTTGCTCTTCTCGACGATCGACTTGACGATCTCGGCGGCGTCTTCCGGTTTGACTTGGATATAGAAGGTATCTTCGGGATAGACCTTGCAGATCGGGCCCTTCTCGCAGAAGCCGAAGCAGCCGTTGATGTCGAGGTCGATCAAATCCTGGGCGCCCTGCTTCTCGATTTCGGCCTTGAACATGTCATAGACCGATTCGGACCCGGAAGCGTGGCAGCCGGAGGAAGAGCAGACGGCGATGGTGTGCTTGCCGTCTTCTTTGCCCTTGCGCCGATCGAGGCGATGGGAATTCGCCCGGCAGAAGGCCATGAAGTCTTCGCGGGTTTTGAGTTTCTCAAGGATCTTAGCCATTATTTGTTCTCCTCCAGAATCTGCTGCACGGACTCCAAGGTGCAGTTGCCATAGGTTTTGCCGTTGACTTGGACGACCGGGGCCAGGCCGCAGGCGCCGACGCAGCGGACGGTCTCAAGGGTGTAGAGGCCATCGCTCGTCGTCTCCCCTTCTTTGATCCCAAGGGTCTCTTGGAATTTATGGAGGATCTTCTCCGCGCCTCTAACATAGCAGGCGGTGCCTAAGCAAACGCGGATCACGAACTTGCCGCTCTTCTTCATCGTGAAGAAGGATATCGAGTTTGACCGCGACGAAGCGCTGCACTTCTTCGGGGAGGTAGCCGAATAACGCCTGCGCCTTATGAAGCACGGCGATCAATTCATGCGGATCGGCTTTCTTGCTGGCGATGAAAGCGGCCAATTCCTGGAATTTGGCTTCTTTCTCGTCAATCGGTTTCTTAACTTCTGCCATTTTCGCTCCTTTCGGGATGGGCATATGCCTTTTTAATTATCGCATTTTCTCTTCCATAAGGAAGAAGGAGAGGGCTTTCTTTGGAAAAAGATACCGATTTACCTGATTGGCAAATCCTTCTAACAAAGAGGCGCTCCCCTTTTTCCGAAAGAAAAAAGGCCGTAAAAACGGCCTTTGGTTGGATGGGTGTTATTCGGCGGCGCCTTCTTCGGGCTTCTTGCCTTTCTTGAGGGCCCCGCGAATCGCGAAGAATCCCCAGACGGCGAGCCCGGCGGGAATGAGACCGTCGGCGACGAAGAGGATGACCTGCCATACCGGCGGTTTATAGCCGAGGATGTCCGCTACATCTCCGGGCGCATCGATATCCGCCAGACGTTCTCGATGCTCATCAGCGCCAACCACAACCCGCGCTCCGCGGCGATGAAATAAACGATATCCCCCGAAAAGAGATGCCCCGTGCATCTTTTTTCAATCGAGAACAAAAAAGCCCCACCTTTCGGTGAGGCATTTTCGCTTTATCGCTTAGTCGACCCAGCTCACGAGCACGACTTCGGCGTTGTCGCCCCTGCGGGCGCCAAGCTTGATCGCGCGGGTGTAGCCGCCGTTGCGGGAAGCGAACTTCGGGCCGAGCTCGTTGAAGAGCTTCTGGACCGCGGTCAAGCCGGTCTTCTCGTCGACGACGATCGGACGGACGTAGCTCGCGGCGTTCCTCCTCGAGGCAAGGGTGTTCTTCTTCGCGTAGCCGATCAACCGTTCCGCTTCCTTGCGGAGGGGCTTGACGACGCCGGAAGTGACCTTGACCTGGCCATGGGCGATGAGGTCGGTGACGACGTTGCGGAGCATCGACTTCTCTTTGGATGCGGTATAAGCGGCCTTAAAGCGGACACCGGTCTTACCGTGGACGTTTTTTCTTCCTTGTGCTGCCATGTTGTTATTCTCCTACATAATCGCGGAAGTGCAGGCCGATGGCGGCGAGCTTTTCTTTGACTTCCTTGAGCGACTTCTTGCCGAGGTTGCGGACCTTCATCATCTCGTCCTCGCTCTTCTGGGTCAGTTCCATGACGGTGCTGATGCCAGCGCGCTTCAAGCAGTTGTTGGAGCGGACGGAGAGGTCGAGTTCTTCGATCTGCATCTCTTGGTATTTGTTGTCTTCGGGCTCGCTTTCCTCGCGGACCAGCTTGAGGTTCGTGACCTGCTGATCGAGGGTGGTGAACTCGGTGAAGTGAGCGACGAGAAGCTGGGAGGCGAGGGCCACCGCTTCATAGGGCTTGGTCGCCCCGTTGGTGGTGACTTCGAGGGTCAGCTGGTCGAAGTTGGAGTCGTGGCCGACGCGGGTCGGTTCGACGAGGTAGCTCACTTTGGTGACCGGGGAGTAGTTGCTGTCGGTCGCGATGACGCCGACGGTCTTGATGCTCCGGTTGGTCTTGTTCTGATCGGAAGTGACATAGCCCCTGCCGACGCCGACGAAGATCGTCATCTGGATGTGACCGTCTTCGGATAAGTGGGCGAGTTCGAGCTCAGGGTTCATGACTTCGACGAACGCGGGAACCGCGAGGTCGCCGGCCTTGAGGGTGCAGGGACCCTTGACATCGACCTCGATGCGCTTCGGCTCGAGGGAGTTGTCGGTGACTTTGAGGACGAGTTCCTTGAGGTTGAGGATGATCGCGGTGACGTCTTCCTGGACGCCGGGGATCGTGCTGAATTCGTGGCGGACGCCTTCGATTTGGACCGCATAGACGCTGGCGCCGGGGAGGGCGCTGAGGAGAACGCGGCGGAGGGCATTGCCAAGGGTGAGGCCAAAGCCTCTCTCCAAGGGTTTGACGACGAATTTGGCGTAGTGCTCATCTTCGTCGTTGACGGCGATTTCGAGTTTCATCGGCTGGAAGGGATCGGGGATCCTGACCTCGTTGAGGGAGCTATCGGATTTGTTGGTGTTTGCCATGATTTTTTGATTCCTCCTATATGGTTATGTTTTACGATTCTGGCCACTGGCCAGGCTGGGGAGCGGCGATTAGCCGCGCGGCCTCTTGGGAGGCCTGCAACCATTGTGGGGGATCGGGGTGGTGTCTTCGATCGAGGTGATCTGGAGACCAACCGTGGTCAAGGCGCGGACGGCGGCTTCGCGGCCGGGGCCGGGGCCCTTGACTTCGACCGCCACGAAGCGGAGACCCTGGTCGTAGGCGACTTTGCCCGCGGCCTGGGAGGCAAGCTGAGCGGCGAACGGGGTGGCTTTCTTGGCGCCTTTATAGCCAAGTCCGCCAGCCGACTGCCAAGAGAGGACGTTGCCCTGCTCATCGGCGATGGTGACGATGGTGTTATTGAAGGTGGCGTGGATGTGCGCGACGCCTTTGGTAAACGAGCGCTTGATCTTCTTCTTGCGCGTCGTCTGGGATTTCTTTCCTTTGGTAGGCATTGTTTACTCCTTACTTGCTCGCTTCTTTCTTGTTGGCGATGGTCTTCCTCTTACCTTTGCGGGTACGGGCGTTGGTCTTCGTCCTCTGCCCGCGGACCGGAAGGCCCTTCTTATGGCGGATGCCACGGTAGCAGTTGATTTCGGTGAGCCGCTTGATGTTCAAGGTAACCTCACGACGGGCATCGCCCTCGGTGGGATACTTCGCGACTTCGTCACGGATCGCGGTCAACTGGGCATCGGTCAAATTCTTGACGCGGATGCTCGGATCGATGTTGACGGCTTCGAGAATGTGCTTCGCGGTCGTGCGGCCGATACCATAGATGTAGGTAAGGCTGATGCCGACGCATTTTTCATTGGGGATATCAACCCCGACAATACGTGCCATATCTTATTGTTTCCTTTCTGCTCAACCCTGACGCTGCTTGTGCTTGGGGTTCGAGCAAATGACCATGACTTTGCCATGGCGCCGGATGACTTTGCAGTTCTTGCAAATCGGCTTGACGCTTGGTCTGACTTTCATTTTAGTTTGCTCCTTAGTTCCGATAACGGAAGGTAATGCGCCCGCGTGTTAAATCGTAAGGTGAGAATTGGACCGTAACCCGATCACCGGGGAGAATGCGGATGTAATGCATCCGGATTTTGCCCGAAACGCTGGCAAGGACCACGGCTCCATTGGCGAGTTTCACCTTGAACATGGTGTTGGGAAGACATTCCAGCACCGTCGCCTCGACTTCAATGCAATCTTCTTTGCTCAAATGAGTTTTCTCCTTTCTGTTTCGCTGGGGGATAACGTCAGGACCTCGTACCCGTCTTTGGTGACCACTACCGTGTTCTCGTAATGACAGGTCAATTTGCCGTCTTTGCTGACGGCGGTCCATCCGTCTTTCATGACTCTAAGGCCCGGCTTCCCTTCCATGATCATCGGCTCGAAGCAGAGGGTCATCCCCTCGCGCAGCATGGGGCCGCTCCCCGCCTCCCCGTAATTGGGGATATAGGGATCTTCATGCATGTGGGTGCCGATTCCATGTCCCGTGTATTCGCGGGCGACGGAATAGCCTTGGCTCTCCGCGGTTTTCTGGATCTCGTGCTGGACGTCGCCCAGATGGGCCCCGGGCTTGATCTTAGCCACGCCGTTCCAGAAGCATTGCTCGGTGACTTCGATGAGGCGTTTCTGGCGTTCGCCATAGATCCCGACCGGAAACGTCCGGCAGGCATCGGCCATATAGCCATTCTTCACGACCACGAGGTCAACGGAGACGATGTCGCCGTCTTTGAGGATCTTCTTGGCGGAGGGGATGCCGTGGACCAACTGCTCGTTGACCGAGACGCAAGCCGCTTCGGGATAGCCCCCATAGCCTTTTTCGGCGCTGACGCCGCCGTTTTCTTTCATGATCCTCTCGACTTGATGCGAGATGTCCAAGGTGGAGATGCCGGGCTGGATGTAATCCTTGAGGAAATCCCAGATTTCCCCGAGGATCCGGCCCGACTCCTTCATCAGGAGGATTTCGCGCGGAGATTTGATGATGATCATCTCTCAGCACCTAGAAGGGCGAAGATGCCTTCTTGCAGGTTTTGATAGCCGACCGTTCCGTCGAAGCTATGGAGCAGGCCTTCCTTCTCGTAATAGTCGAGAAGGGGCTGGGTCTGGGCATAGTAGTTCTCCAAACGGACCTTGAAGGATTCGGGGTTGTCGTCTTTGCGCTGAATCAGTTCGGCGCCGCAACGGTCGCAGATCCCTTCCACCCGCGGCTTCATCGCCACGATGTTATAGGATGCGCCGCACTTCGGGCAGACCCTTCTTCCCGCGATCCGCTCGATGAGAACCTCATCGGGGACGGCGATGTTGATGACGAGCTCGACGGCCCGGCCGATTTTCGGCCCGAACTGCTTCAGGGCCTCGGCCTGGGCGATCGTTCTCGGAAAGCCATCAAGGAGATAGCCATTGGCGCAATCCTCATGGGAGAGGCGTTCTTCGACCAAAGCGATGGTCAGGCTATCGGGGACGAGTCCCCCACTTTCGATGATCGCTTTGGCTTGGAGGCCGAGCGGCGTCTTGTTTCCAATCGCCTCCCGGAACATATCCCCGGTGGAGATATGCGGGATCTTGTAGGTGTCGGAGATGTTCACCGCTTGGGTGCCTTTGCCCGCGCCAGGCGGGCCCAT
Source organism: uncultured Erysipelotrichaceae bacterium (assembly GCA_902802365.1). GTDB lineage: Bacteria > Bacillota_I > Bacilli_A > RFN20 > CAG-826 > Alloenteromonas. The sequence goes on from CADCLZ010000005.1 coordinate 30,776, forward strand.
GAGGATAATGTTGCGCATTAGAGTCTCACTCCTTGGACTTGTTCAAATGATTTGCCGGCGAGCAAGCCGTCGATCTGCGAATTCACTTCGAGGGCGACGCCGACGATGATGATGAGCCCCGTGCCGCCGATGGCAAGGTTCGACTGGTTCCCGAACACGCCGCTTAAGACGAGGATCGGGGGGAGGGCCGCGATGAAGGCAAGGGCGATGGCGCCGATGCAGGTCACGCGGTTGAGGATCTTGCTGACGTAGCGCGCGGTTTCCTTGCCCGGGCGGATGCCAGGGATATAGGAGCCGTTCTTCTGGAAGTTCTCGGCCATCTTTTCGGGGTCGATTTCCATCTGGGCGTAGAAGAAGGCGAACGCGAGGTTCAGGATCGTGTAGATGATAAGGCCCCACGGCATCGACCAACTGAAGTTGCCGATGTCGGGCATCTTATACAGCACGGAATAGTTGAAGATCTGCAGCCACTGCGCTTCGGCGGCCTCCGCGGAGATGAAGCTCGCGATGACCGAGGGAGCGGTGAGGATCGAGCTGGAGAAGATGATCGGCATAACGCCGGAGCTGTTGACCTTCAAGGGCAGGAAGCTGGCTTTCGCCATCGAGGCATTCTGGCCCTTCCCGGCATGTTGGACCGGGATTTTCCTTCGCGCCAGCTCGATGAAGACGACGAAGGAGATGATGAACAGGAACATCAGGATGTAGAGCACGAACTGGAACGATCCGCGGATGATATCCGTCGAGCCGTGGCTCATGTTCTGGCTGATCCATTTGCTCCATGCGGTCGAGATCTGGATCGGCATCGAGCGGACGCAGCCCGCGAAGATGACGACAGAGATGCCGTTGCCCAAGCCCTTTTCGGTGATCTGGTCGCCCAGCCACATTACGAGCATCGCCCCGCCGACCATGATGAGGACGAGGTAGGCATACCGCCAGAAGCCGGTCGGGAACGCCGCGCCGAACTTGATGTAATTGTTGTTCTCCATCGTCTTGATGATGCCGTAGGCCTGGACCGCGCCTAAGAGCAAGGTCAGGTAACGGGTGGCCATCTCTTGCTTTTTCCGGCCGTACTCACCTTGTTTGGAGAGTTCGGTCAGAGCCGGCAAGACGTCCTTGGAGAGCAAGGAGATGATGATCTGGGCGGTGATGTACGGCGAGACGCCGAGAGCAAATACGGAGAAGTTGCTCAACGCGCCCCCGCCGAGGAGATCCATGAGAGCAATGGCATTCCCTGAGTTAAGGGCGTTTTTCAGCTCATTGGTCGCAGAGATTCCCGGCACCGTGATAGCCGCCCCGATCCGGATGATGAAGAGGATCATGATCGTAAAGAAGATACGATTCACGATCTCTTTGTTCTTGAAGATCGAGACGAACTTTTTCATTATTCGGCAACCTCGCAGACGCCACCGAGCTTCTCAATGGCTTCCTTGGCTTTTTCGGAGAAGGCGGCCGCTTTCACGGTCAGCTTCTTGCTGAGAGTCCCGCGGGCAAGGATTTTGATGCCGGCGAGCTCTTTCTTGACGAGACCCTTTTCAAGGATCGCGGTGGCGTCGACGGTCGCGCCATCCTCGAAGACATTGAGCTGCTCGAGGTTGACGATCGCGTAGACGGTCTTGATGTGGCGATGGGTTTTGCGGACGCCGAATTTGGGCAAGCGCCGATAGATCGGCATCTGTCCGCCTTCGAAACCACCCTTCTTGGTGTGGTTATGGGCGCCCTGGCCTTTTTGGCCCTTGCCCGCGGTTTTGCCGTTGCCGGTTCCGCGGCCGCGGCCTTTGATGAAGCGCTTATTCTTCGCGCCTTCCGCCACGGTGAGATTCGCTAATGTGGTAGCCATTATTTATCTCCTTTCACAAGCTGAGCCTTTTCGGCCGCCCGGACTTCCTCTTCGGTCTTGAGGCCACGGAGAACCATGATCTTGCCATACTCCTTGAGGGAGCTGAGGCCGTTATGGGTCGCGTGGATGACGTTGACCGCGGTGCGGGAGCCATAGACTTTGGAGACGACGTTCTTGATGCCGGCGAGCTCCAAGATCGCGCGGACCGGGCCGCCGGCGATGATGCCGGTGCCGGGCTTGGCGGGCTTCAAGACGACGCGGGTGGCGCCGAACTTGCCTTCGACTTCGTGGGCAAGGGTGCCGCCTTTGGCGATTTTGATGTTGTAGAGATGCTTCTTGGCCTGAGTCAGCGATTTCTTGATCGCATCGGGGACCTCTCCGCTCTTGCTGGAGGCGAAGCTGTATTTCCCCTTGCCATCGCCGATGACGACGAGCGCGCTGAAGCGGACGTTCTTACCACCGGCAGTGGTTTTGGAAATGCGGTTGATCGCGACGACTCTTTCGAGGTACTCGGGCTCATTGGAGCGGCGGAATCCACCACGGCCGCCACGGCGTTCGCCGGGCCGTCCGCGATGATTGCCGAATTTGCGGTCGCCAGGACGCGGGGCGCTCTGGGAGCCATGCGGCTCGTAGCCACCCTGACGGCGCTGGGGACGCTCGCCTTCGACGGGCTTCGCTTCTTCCGCGTTCTCCGCGGGAGCGACGACTTTCATTTCTTCTTCTGCCATATTCTTGCTCCTTAGAATTCGAGGCCGGCCTTGCGCGCGGCGTCGGCGAGGGCGGCAACGCGCCCGTGATAGAGGTAGCCATTGCGGTCAAAGGCGACCTTCTTGATGCCGGCGGCGACGGCTTTCTTGCCGAGCTCTTCGCCGACAAGGGCCGCACCTTCGACGTTCGAGCCGTTGGACAGCTTCATCTGAAGGCTGGAGGCGCTCACCAAGGTGATCCCCTTCTCATCGTCGATGATCTGGGCCTCGATGTGCTTGTTGGAGCGGAAGACGCAGAGCCTGGGCTGCAACGCAGTCCCGGAGATCTTCTGGCGGACGCGGAGGTGTTTCCTCTGACGAACCGCGGTACGGGAGACTTTTTTGATCATGTTCCTTACCCTCCTTACTTCTTGGCGCCGGTGGCACCAGCGCGCTTGCCTTCTTTGCGGATGATGTGCTCACCCTTGTACTTGACGCCCTTGCCACCATAAGGTTCCGGACGCTTGGTGTCATGGATGAGGGCCGCGGTCTGACCGACGGCCTGCTTATCGGGGCCTTCGACCTCGATGATCGTCTCTTTCGGGACGTTGATCGTGACGCCGGGAAGCGGCTCGATCACGACTTCGTGGGAATAGCCGACATTGAGGACAACGGCCTTGCCCCTGAGGGCGGCCTTGTAACCAACGCCGGAGATTTCGAGTTCCTTCTTGAAGCCTTCTTTGACGCCTTTGACGGCGTTGGCGAGGTTGGCCCTCACCGTGCCGTGGATTTCGGCGGAGTGCTTGGTTTCGACAAGCTTGGTGACTTCAAGATTGCCGTCTTTCACCTCGACGCTCACGAGATCTTTCGGGAAGCTCACGCTTAATTCGCCTTTGGGACCTTTGACGACAACGGCGCCTTCCTTGATTTCATAGGTGACGCCTTCGGGAAGAAGGACGGGTTTGAATCCGATACGTGCCATAGTTTCTACTTCCTCCTAATTACCAGACGTAGCAGAGGACTTCTCCGCCGACGTGCGCTTTTCTGGCTTCATAATCGGTGAGCAGGCCTTTCGGGGTGCTCACGATGGCGATGCCCAAGCCTTTGAGGACCTTCGGGAGGGCGTCCGCTTCTTTATAGACGCGGAGGCCGGGTTTGGAGATTCTCTTGAGGCCGGAGATGACCCGTTCGCCGGAAGCGCTGTATTTGAGGGTCAGGGTGAGGGTCTTGCGGCCCTCGACGGTCTCGACGCGGCAATCATTGACGAAGCCCTGCTCTTTGAGGATCTTCGCGATGCCTTCTTTGGTCTTGCTGCTCGGCATGGAGACTTCTTCGTAGCGGAGCGCGTTGGCGTTCCGGATGCGGGTCAGCATGTCAGCGATAGGATCTGCATTCATGTTTATGTCTCCTTTCCTTACCAAGAGGCTTTGCGCATGCCCGGGATCTCGCCTTTATAGGCAAGCTCGCGGAGGCAGATGCGGCAAAGGCCGAATTTGCGGAGGACGCCATGGACGCGGCCGCAGCGCTTGCAACGGGTGTAGGCGCGGGTCGGGAACTTCGGGGTCCTCTCTTGTTTGTTGATCAAGCTTTTCTTAGCCATGATTAGTTCCTCCTGAACGGCATCCCGATCTTTTCGAGGAGGGATTCCGCTTCTTTGTCAGATTTCGCAGTGGTGACGATGACGACGTCGAGGCCGCGGATGGTCACTTTGTCGAAATCGATTTCCGGGAAGATGATCTGCTCTTTGACGCCCAAGGTGTAATTGCCGTGGCCGTCGAAGGCGCTTCTGCTGATGCCGCGGAAGTCGCGGACACGCGGGAGGGCGATGCTGACCAGCTTGTCGAGGAATTCATACATCCGGAGGCCGCGGAGGTCGACTTTGCAGCCGATCTTCTGGCCTTCGCGGAGTTTGAAGGTCGCGATGGACTTCTTGGCCTTGGTGACGACCGGTTTCTGGCCGGTGATGGTCTCGAGGTCTTTGACGGCGTCTTCGAGGGCCTTCTCGTTGGAGGTGGCTTCGCCGACACCGATGTTCAGGACGATCTTCTCAAGCCGCGGGGCTTGCATGACGGAAGTGTAACCGAACTCTTTGACGAGCGCCGGGACGATTTCTTCCTTGTAGCGCTTGATGAGACGGTTCTCGTATTTGGGTTCCGCCGGGGCCTTCTCCGCCTTCTTCTCGGCTTTGGGGGCCTCTTTCTTCGGCTCGGCCTTCGGGGCTTCCTTCTTCGGCTCAGGTTTCTTTTCCTCAGCTTTCGGGGCCTCTTTCTTCGGCTCGGGCTTCTTCTCTTCGGCCTTCGGCTCAGGCTTCTTTTCCTCAGCCTTCGGGGCTTCCTTTTTGGGCTCAGGCTTCTCTTCGGCCTTCTTTTCGGCTTTCGGAGCGGCCTTCTTCTCGGGCTTGGCCTCTTCTTTCTTGGGCTCTTCGGACTCTTCGTCTTCGGGGAGCTCAACTTCGCTTTCGGCCGCGTTCTTCACGACCGAGGCGATGCCGTTTTGGCAAGCGGCGAGGGTGGTATAGCCCTGGGAGGCCAGGATATTCTGGCCGTTGGAGCTCTGAAGCTTGAAGCGGAACTGATCGGCTTTGTCGAAGTAGATGACGAACTTCGGGTTCTTCTTCTCCTCGACTTCGCTCTTGGTCTGGTCTTCGATTTCCGCGACGGGCGCGACTTTCCGGACCGACTCAGTGCCCGCGATCGCGGACTTCAGGGATTTATAGACTTGGGAGCTGCCGATGGGCTGGCCATTGGCGGCGATCAGAAGGAAGTTGTAACCGGTATCGGTTTTCTTGACTTGAAACTTGTTGTTAGCCATGTTCCTCTCCTTCCTCAGTCAAGCGAAGCGCCGCTCTTGGCGACTCTCTGCTTCTTGCCATCCACGACCTTGTGATAGACGCGGGTGGGCTTTTTGGTTTTCGGGTCCACGAGGGCGACCTTGCTGGCATCGATCGGGACATAGATGTCCACGACGCTGCCTTCGGGGGTGTTCTGCGTGGGCTTTTTGTGTTTCTTGTGGACGTTGACGCCTTCGACCACGACTTTGTTCAAGGACGGATAGGCGCGTTGGACGACGCCGGTCTTTCCTTTGTCGGAGCCGGAGAGAACGATCACTTTATCACCTTTTTTGATATCCATAGTCAGTTCTCCTTATAGGACCTCCGGAGCCAACGAGACGATCTTGAGATAGCCTTTGTCGCGGAGTTCGCGGGCGACCGGTCCGAAGACGCGGGTGCCAACGGGATTGCCCTCGTCATCAACAATGACGGCGGCGTTGTCATCGAAGGCGATGGTCGAGCCGTCGGGGCGGATCACCGGGTGCTTGACGCGGACGATGACGGCCTTGACGACGTCGGACTTCTTCACTTTGGCGTTCGGGGTCGCGACCTTGACGGCGCAGAGGACGATATCGCCCAAGGAAGAGGTCTTGCGATGGCTTCCGCCGAATTGACGGAAGACGCGGACGATGCGGGCGCCGGAGTTGTCGGCGACCACGAGGTTGGTTTCCTGATGGATCATTC
>CADCLZ010000006.1:0-30645 GCA_902802365.1 uncultured Erysipelotrichaceae bacterium
GGCCAAGACGGCACCAACGGCAAGGACGGCGCCGACGGCAAAGATGGCACCAACGGCAAAGACGGAAAAGACGGCGCCGATGGCCAAGACGGCGATACCCCCTCCATCGGCGAGAACGGCAACTGGTGGATCGGCGAGACCGACACCGGCGTCAAGGCCGAGGGCCAGGACGGCCAGCAAGGCGAGAAGGGCGATAAAGGCGAAACCGGCGCCCAAGGCGAAAAAGGCGACAAGGGCGACGCCGGCACTTCTGTCGACGACTTCCAAGTCACCGTCGACAAATGGGGCATCAAGACCACTTACACCATGAAGCTTTCCGATGGCACGACCGCGGAACGCTCCACGATCGTCGTTGACCCCGACCGTTATTACCATGTTGATACCGTCGAAGAGCTTAAGACCCTTTGCGGCGACAAGATGGACGGCGCTGGCGGCTATGGCGTGAAGACTGCCAAAATCAAGATCGATAAAGCGCTCGTGGTCGATAATCTGACCGATTTCAACAAACTCACCGGAACCACCTTCCAAAAGGCCAATGCCACCATCAACGTTAAATTGGACGCCGATCTCGAATTGACGACGACGAAGCTGGTTTACAATGGCACGATCGATGAAAAGCGCACTTTGAAGATCGATACCAACGGCCACATTCTGACTTTGGCTGGTTCCAGCACCAAGGACACGCTCTTCCAGTTGAGGACATACGGCGCCATATTGGATCCTGTGATTGGCCAGATGGAACTTTACCTGACTGATTCGGCCGCTACCCCCGGCGGATTTGGCGCTTATAAGCGGAACGAACTTGACGAAGTCGTCTACGATGCAGATTCCAAAGTCAAGGATGCCGTCTTCATGGCCTCCACTAGGGTCGACGATATGAGCAGCCTTTATATCACCGCTTTCAAAGCCCATATTTCTGGCAAGAGCACCGCGCTGATCACCAACGGCACGCAATATGGTGGAACCATTTCGATCCAGAATTCCGTGCTTGATACCCCGGAAGGCTTTAGCGCTTATCTCCCCGCAAATTCAAATGGCGCCTACTATTGCTTCTATAAAAGCACCTTCAATGGCGCCGGCGGCTTATACATCAAGAGCGGAACCTATAGCTTCCAATCTTGCACCTTCAATATCGATGGCGAATATCAAGCCCCTGCATATAACGGCAACGGCTGCACTGGCGGCTATGGCAACGGGATCACCGTCGATAGCACCGTCGGTTATCATGACACGCTGAAGATCACCATGAAGAGCGGCAACGTCTTCAACACCACCGGCTACGCGATCGAAGAAGTCATGCACGCCGCGCAAAACGTCACCCCGGTCGACTATGCGATCGTCACCCCGGAGAAGGCGAACACCAAGATCAACACGGCGAACTCGCTTGGCATCAAGCTCCTCAACGAAGGCGTTGAAGAGACTTATGAGCCGAACGCCGAACAGGACTTGCCGCTTATAAGCTAACCTCATCTTAAACCAAGCCCGGTCGAAAGATCGGGCTTTTTTGTCGCCACAAAAACCATCGGTCCAAACAAAAGAAAAAGGAGGACCATTCGATGCCCTCCTTCTAAAGATCGCTAAAAGGATTATTTCCTCGATGATTTCTTACTTGATTTCTTGACGATTCTCTTCGCGCCTTTCTTGACGGCTTTGGCCGCTTCCTTCCGGCCTTTCTTGCTGGAAAGGACAACGACCAAAACGACGATCAAAACGACGGCCACGACTCCGATGGCGACGTAAATAAGCCAAGAAGGAATGAACGAGCCGACTTGGAAGGCGAAGGATTGGGCGGTGGAAGGCTGACCATCCACTTGGCAGGTTAAGGTCGCTTTGCCGTTTTTGAGAACGGTGACGAGGATGGACTCACCGGAATCGACCGTCAGGGTATCGGATGCGCGTTTTGGGCCAGAGAAAGCCGCTTTGACTTGCTGATTCTTTTCAATCTTCAGGATGGAGGAATCGCTGGTGGTCCATTTGATTTGGCCGCCGTCGCTCGAAGTGGCGGATAGAGTGAAAGTTTCACCCACTTCAATGGTTTTGCCATCTGATGGTATGCCAGTCACGGCGATGGTGGCGGCGACCTCTTCGCTGGAGGAAGTGGTTTCGCTGGAGGAAGTGGTTTCGCTGGAGGAGGGGGTTGGAGTCGGTTCCGTTTGTTTGTCATTGATGACGTCATTGGCGGGATTGGCGGAACCGGTGGGAGTTCCTACATTCGTGGAAGTGCCCCAAATGTAATCGGCCCATTCCGGGAAATCAATGAAGGGGTTGCGGTTATGCTGATAGTTGTTATAGATCAAATTGTTGCGGTGGATCTCGAATTCATCGACCGGATCCAACTTATGCCATTCAAGCAGATCGGAGAGGATGCCCATCGCCACTGGGTGAGAAGCGCTGGAAGCCTCAGACGCCCCATTGCTGGTGGCGTAATCGGCCATGATGAGATTGGGATCATATTGGGTGATGGTTTCGCTCCCTGAATAGTTGTTATAGCAGGCGGCCATATAGAAGCAGGCTCTTGCGATATCGCCTTTATCGCTGTCTTGTGGCTCAAATACTACCGTGTCCGCTTCGTCTCCTGAGTGCGGGTGAAGAGGCGAACCATTCAAGTTGCCATCTAAATAGGAAAGATATTGGGTTCCTTTCACCGTAGATTTGTTTTCGTCAACAAAGCCATAAGGATTGTTGTTATGGAGGGTTTGGTTGACGCGAGAATCGCCTGCCATTAAATGATGGACGTCGGTCCCAGCAGGGCCATTGGCCCCGTTAGAGGCCTTAAAACCGCGGGATTGGCACCAAACATGTTCACGATCTGTGCCACCTGCCAAAGTTCCGTGTCCTTCCCAAGCCGTTAAACGCGCCGCCTCCAAGGTCACGCCGTTCTCATCCCGATTCTTGTAAAGATCATGAAGATAAGGATTGTTTTTCGCGTTGCTGGCGGAAGAACCGTACTGGTAGTTGGTAATTTCCTGCGTACTTGCGTTATAAGTGCCATATTCGGTTTTCTCTGCCGGGCTTAAAGTCCATTCGCGGTCCGTGATTTCATAGATTTTCCAGCAATTGGCATATGAATAATAAGTTAAATCATGAATGATCGTGCGGAGGTTCTTCAAAAGATTGGTGCCTTGTCGCTCGCTGGCGGAAAGGGAGTTCAAAGAAGAATAGTAACTCCTGATTTCATCATCGGTGTTGTCCCTAAGGGTGATGGAAGTCGGTAGAGATCCGCCGGAAACGGGGCCTGTTGCGGCCTTGACTTCTTTCGCTTCCGATGGATTTAGCGCGAAAACAGTGGCTGCCCCCGACAGGGCTAAGCCAAGAATCGCGATGATAGGCAAGGCTTTCTTCATAGCAATCTCCTTAGGCACGATTGATTTTGCCTTTTTATTATGAATAAAAAAGTCTTTTTTGTGGAAGAAAAAGTCTTTTCGTTGCCTCTATTCAAAGAATGAGCCCGCAAGAAGCATGGCAAAACGAAAGCGGGCGGTGGTCAACCCGCTCGCTATTAATAAGCAATCAGATCAAAATCGCTGAGATCTTCTCCAATGCGCTTTCTTCAATGCCGCAGTCGAGGAGGCAGTTCTTCGCTTTCTCCGACAAAGTGGTTCCGGGATAGTTGGAAACGACTCCCGCCGCCCCCGCGGGTTTGGTGAGATCGCGGAGGTCTTTGTAAGTCGGGTCGCTATCATAGGCATTCGGCATTGCGATCAATCCGAAATTCGAGAACATGTAATCGAAATAAAGCTCGATTTCATTCACTCCGAGATAAGCGTTGAGCAAATAGGCGACCATGCCGGTGCGGTCGGTCCCGATGTTGCAATGGAAATAGATTGGGTAATTGCTTTCTTCCGCGAAGGTTTCGAAGATTTTCTTGATCTCTGGCTTGCAGGCATTGATGTTCGCGCTTCCGGCGGTGGGGATCGCCACATAATCAACGCCTTCTACCGCGGAGAAAAGCTCTTCTTCCGGAGGCAGCCCAGGATAGCCATTTCGCGCGGAGATGCGGAGATCGATCTCCGTTTTGATGCCCAGCTCTTCCTTGAATGTCTTTTTGCCTTTTTCAGTGATCTCCGGCTCGAATTCGTAGCCGGTGTCATCTCCGCCTTTGACCCAGCCATCCGGGTAAGAGTTGTTTAAGCGCGCTCCGCGGAAAAGCAGCCCTTGCTTGATGCGCTTACCGCCGCCGACGGAGTAGCCGCCCAAATCCCTGACATTGGTGACCCCATCGATGTCAAGGTTCCTGGGCCCTTCGTCGATGGTTTGAAAAGAAGATGCTTCGCTTTCCTCGTCTCTTGAGACGACTTTCCAATAATAGGTGGACGCCAATTTGAGGTTCTCGATTTGGATGGAATTCCCTTGGCAGGGATAATGAACCGCCTGTTCGAAGCCTTCGCTTTCGCTGAGGAGAACTTCGAAGGCATCGCTTTCCAAAGAAGATTCCCAAGAAAGGGTCAGCGGAATCGGCTTGGAGTTTTCGTGCCTTCCATCGGCGATGCTATGGTCGATTTCTTCCGGAATGCCCCCATCAAGATATCCTTTTTGCACCTCTGAATGGAAGTCGTAAACTTGCTTCACTTCCTCCAAGATGATGGAAGGCTTATCCGCAGGGGCTTCGCTATCGGATGAAGCGGAAGGCGACGCGCAAGAAGTGGCGAAGACGGTGAATAACAGAATAGGCAATTGATTCTTTTTCATATCAGCCTCTCCTTTCTCGAAGAAAATCGGTGGCATGGACCATCCATTCCATGGCCTCTGGCAAATCGGATGTGACGCCGAAACCATGAAGCGGAGTCTCTTCGCTTGCTTCGTCGGCAAACACATCGAAGCGGCGGGGGATATCGAAGAATTCCAATGCCTCGGCCAACTTTCGGCTTCCGGCGATGGGGACGGTTGGGTCTTTTTCTTCGTGGAAAAGATAGGTTGCCGGGAAGTCTTCATCGACGCCTAGCTCTGCCGAGAAGCTTTCATAAAGATCTTTCTTGTTCCCGGTGAAAACCCTTCTCGTCGACGCGTGGGTATAGCCATCGAGGAAAGAGACGACGGGATAGCCTAAAATCAAGGAATCGATGGAAATCGGAAGGTCGTCGATCGCATCCAACGAATAATTGGGGTCGTCGATTTGGAAATCGGGATGCTCGATTGCCATCAAGGCCAAATGGCCGCCGGCCGAATAGCCTTGAAGGGCGAGGGCATCGAAATGATATTCATCCGAGTGAGAAGATAAGACGCGGATGCCGCGCAGGATGTCGCTCAATAAGGCGTGGTAATCCAATTCGGGATCGACGATGGTGGTTCGATAATTCAAAACAAAAACCGAGACCCCGATTTGATTATAGTAAGGGGCGATGGCCGAAGCCTCTTTTTGGTTTCCCTCATTGTCGCTTCCGCCGAATTTACTTGATGCAGAAGGGGTGCTATTGGAAAGATGGGTGTAGCCGCCGCCTGGGATGACGAGCACCGCTTGGCCGGTGGGATTGGGGGCAAAATATGGGGTTAAGAAGGCATAGCGATGCCCTTCCCCGCCCTCATAGGGAACGTTCCCTTCTTGATAGAGGGGGATTTTTTCGTGATCTTCCGTTGGCAAGGAATAGACAATATCCGTGGATGACTCATCGCTCGTTATGGAAAAGACCGATGAATGGGGTTCTTCTTTTGCCCCACAGGAAGCCAAAAGAAAGACCAAAAGAGGAATCCATTTACGCATAAGGGGCCTCCTCCATCTTTAAATCAGCGATGACGGGGCAGTGGTCGGAAGCTTTCAAGGCTTTTTCGCCGCGATCAATATCATGAGTTTCAATGGTGAGGTTTTGATCAGCGAATATATGGTCAATGCTTTTGCCTTCTTCGGGTGGGAGGGTCAAAGTATGGGAAGTCCTTAAGCCATCTTGACAGGAATATCTCACCGCGGAGGTCTCCGCGTCGAAATAACCGCCTTCTTTGACATCTTGGTAAGCCAAGGAATCGGAATTGAAGTTGCAATCCCCAGAGAAGCAAACGCCGGCCGAAGAATAGATTTCCTTCAGCTCTATGGCCTTCTCCATCAGCTGAGCGACGTTGCCCCTTCGCCATTCGGCGGCGATTTCCTGCCTTTGCTCATCACTATATTGTTCATAACCATCGTAATTGGCGGTGCAGACCGCCCCATGAAAATTCAAGTCGATGAGGATCTTTTCGCTTTTCTTTTCCTCGAACACCGCCCAAGCGAGCGATTTGGTCGTCACCCCTTGATAGGCGTCTTGAAGCATTTCGGTGCCTTGATCGAGCAAATTGAAGCGGGAAGAGTCAAAGATGATTGGGGTGGCGCAGAGGATTTCCCCGACTTTCTCATCGATCAAGACATAATTGGGCCAGCGTTCCAAAAGATCTTTCTTCATTTGGGCGCAGGGAACGGTGCATTCTTGGAAATGGAGGATATCCGGATTCCAGCTTTCGACCACATCTAGCAAATATTCCATGTTCCCTCTGCCAAGGAAAACATTCCAACTCATCAAAGAGAAGGAAGGGGCTGGCAAAAGAGCCTCTTCCGAAGTGCTTTCTTCCGAAAACGTGGTGCTTTCTCCCACGGGAAGGGAAGATTGGTTCGCTTGGCAGGAGAAAAGCAGAAAGCAAAAGAGAAAAGCCGCCCGATGTTTCATTGGATATCCTCTTCTTGGAACGGCGATAGCTTCGGCATCGCGCCGGTCGCCAAATAAGTCGCAACGTTTTTGCCGGCGTCGGTGCCGACGACGTTATAGGCTTCTTGGTAGAAGTGATTCTTGTCGTGCATCAAAGATTCGGGAACGCCGGAAAGCTTGATGGAGCATAAATCGACGTCTTCCATTTCTTCCGCCATCTTGACTTGGTTGGCGTGGAAAACTTCATACAAATCATGCTTTTCTTGAGACTCCGATGCCATATAAGGCCCGATTTGGATGGTGAAGCAATGCTCCACGCCCGTCTCTTTCATGACATCGACGATGTTTTGGAGATTGTTTTTGTAGGTTTCATAGGATACCGCGTTCCCGGCGTCATTCTCCCCTTGCAGCCACACCATTTCGATATGGCCGATTTCGAGATCGTCCAATGAATAAAGATAATCCAGGCAATCGCTTAAGCGGCTAGCCGCTTCTTCGACCATGCCTTTCCCTGGTTGCCACTGAGTGGAGCTGGTTCCGCCTTGGGAAGCGGAGACGCCGATGATCGGAACGTTTCGGATTTGATAATAAGATTCGCAGAATGCCGAAACCATCGACCCGGTTTTCTTCGCCCCGTCATTGATATGGGCGTTGTTCTCATTCACGCCGAAAGGCTCCTCCAACGGATAGAGTTTGCCGGGGTCGCTGACGGCGCGGAACTCATAGCCATGCCCTTCTAAGCAGGGAATGGCTTTTTCTTTGTCTCCTCTGCCAGCCATGTTGGATTGGCCCATGAAGACGAAGACATCTGCTTTGTTGCCTTCTTCCGCGGCGGAAGAGACCGAAGAAGAAGGTTCCTCCGATGTCGAAAGAGGGGAAGATTCGCTTGGGTTTGGCAAAACGCCTGGGGTATTCCCTCCGCAGGCGGCTAATAAGAAAGAGGCGAGCAAGACGATTCGCGTTTTCATAATGGATTCCTTTCCCAAGGGCCCCCGGAAACCCAGGGGCCCTGTTTCGATGCTTCTTAGTCAAGGACGGAAGCGTAATAGATGTTGGCGGCGATTTTCTCGTTGGTGAGATCGACGACGCTGGAAGCGGCGCAATAGCCGATGGAGACGGCATTTTCATCCTCAACGAACACTTCGGCGCTGGAAGCGGGGAAGTCTTTCGTCGCGGTGTAGCCGAAGAAGCCGGTGGCCGCGGCATCGACCTTGGTATTCATCTGGCCGAAGTTCAAGCCGACGAGGGCATCGTCTTTTTTGACGAGGGTGGCGGTGTCATTGGCGCTACCGATCGCGCCAGAGCTCGCTAAGCCGCCGAAAGCGCTCAATTCGCCGGTGAAAGTCATGACGCCATCTTCGACCGCATAGGTCCCTTTGGCGATTTTGCCTTTGCTCGCGGTGGCCAAAGCATAATAAGAATAGCTGCCGGAAGTCAGATCGCCGGTGAGCTCTAAGGCGCCGTTGATTTTGTTGCTGCCCTTCGTGAAATAAGAGAAGAAGGAATAGGTCGCTTTCGAGGTCTTGAAGACATCGATCGGCGAGTAGTAGGAGATGCTCACGTCATTGATGGTGGTGGTGAAAGTCTCCTCACCTTCCACATAGGAAATCGTATAGGAATTCCCGCTGACGGAAAGGGAAGCGAGGCTGATTTTGGCGTCTTTCTCGGCGGCTTCGCCGTTGATGTTCCCGCCGGCGAGGGTCGCGCCGGTGACGGCTTTTTCGCTGCCGTCGCTATAAACGCCTTTGACGGTCAAGCCTTCGACGTTGACCAAGTCGGCCAAGCTCTTTTCTTCGTCGGCGCGGAAAGCGAGTTTCTTCGGCGCGTTTTCGACTTCGATGGAGACCAATGTCGCGACCACCGGGGCGGCTTCGACTTCGATCGCGATGCTCACGCTTTGCCCGCCGAAGCTGACGGTGACTTCCTTGTCGGTGAGGGCTAAGGCAGCGGTCTTATCGATGGTCCAGCCTTCGGTGATGATCGCTTTGGTGGTGTCCTCATAAGTGACTTCCAAGCTCAAGCCTTCATCGGAGAAGGTGTCGCCTTCGAAATATTTGAGGCGGGAAGGATTGCTGGCGACGGCCAAGGATTTCACGACTTTTTCGGCGGAGCCGTAATAGGTTTTCAGATTCTCGGCGAAGACGTTGCCTGCGATCTTTTGCATATAAACGGTGGAGGCGGGGTGATCATATTGGGTGGCAAGGGAATCGATGAAGGCGCTTTCCTTGGTCTTCCCCCAGCCGAAGAAGGTGTCGACGGAATTGAGCATCGAGCCGAAATAAAGGCCGACGATGCCGTTTTCGTCTTTGACGATTTCGGCCGTCTCCTTTCCGGCTGAACTTAGTTTGGCGGTGCTATCCATATGCTCAATCAGCGTGGTGTAGAAGATCATATTGTCCTCTTTGATGGACCAGTTGCCGCTGACGGAAGCGATCTTGACGCCCAAAGCGGGATCGATGGCGTTGAATTCGGTGTAGCGGAAGGTTCCTTTTTGGGTGTCGGATCCCGCATAGTTCAGCTCCATCGCGCCATCCATTTGCATGGTGGAGGAATCGTAATACGTGTAGAAGAGCAAATTGGCTTGGCTGCTTTTCACGATGTCATAAGGATAGGAGAAATGATCCCATGGGCTCACGGTTTCATGATCGTAGGAAACCTCTTCGGGGGTTGGGATTTCTTCCGCCTTGACGGTGATGCTGACCGCGACGGATTTGGTCTTGCCTTCATAGACGTATTTGACGTAGAAATTCTTGTCGTTGGCCGTCAAGGCGACGCCGTCTTTGTTGGTGGTGCATTCGGAAGTGACGACTCTGGTGGAGGAGTCGGAGAAAGTGGCGGTGACTTCCATGCCGGCCAAGTCGAGGAATTCGCCCTCCTCGTATTCAAGCTTATCCGGCATCTTCGTCACTTCGATCTTCGAAAGGGTGATGGCGGCTGCCTGAGTGGATTCTCCCGGGGCCTCGCTATCATCGATGACGGAAGAAGCGGTGGGCTGCTGCGATTCGGGTGTGGAAGTGGAATTGGCTCCGCAGCCAGTTAATAACAAAGCCGCGGCAAATATCATCGGCGAAGATGTGTTTGATTCGGTCGCGGCGATTGTATCTGTGTTCTATAAAACGCCACAGTTTTTGGGCCAGACCAAGGAAAAATTGTCCAACCCTGAAATTGCGCGTTCCATTCCGGCTCGATGTAACGGAGAACGGTGTCGGAATTGAAGCCGTTCATCGCGTTGCTATGCAAAGTCGCATAAAGGATGTGTTTGGCTGCCTCGCGCATCTTTTGGGCGAAGCCGCCATGGTTTTCTTTGTATTTGTCGAACAGGGTCGGATCCAAATCCGAATCGGTTAAGGACATCCCGGCTTTGATGCAGTGGGGGAGCTGCGAATTGAGGTAACGCCCCGTCCACATGTCGGAGACGATCAACCCCTTCATCTGGCATTCTTGGCGGAGGAAGCCTTCCAAAAGGGCGCTGCTGGCGGGGCATAAGGTCGTGCCCAAGCGGGTATAGGAAGTCATCGCGTTCATCGCTTCGCCTTCGATGGACGCCAAATAGAATGGGCGGAGATAGATTTCCCGGTAGGCTTGCTCATTGCACCAAACCGAAAGGCCGACGCGGTTGTTTTGCTGCTCATAGCCGGCGATATGCTTCAAATAGGCATTGCAGCCTTTCCCTTGGAGCCCTTGGGTCAATTGGGCGGCTTGTCGGCCGGCTAAGGTGCCGTCTTCGGAATAATATTCGAACGCCCTGCCATCATAAGCGGAGCGGTGGGTGTTCACCCCAACGCCATAGAAACCGGAATAGCCGGCCCATAAGGCGTCTTCCCCAAGCATTTGGCCCATTTTCTTGGCCAAAGATTTGCTGTAGGTGGCCGCGAGGATCCCCAAGCAAGGATAGTAAGGGGGCGAATAATCGCCCTCAGGATCGCCCAATCGGGCGGCCAATCCATCGCTTTGGCCATAAGGGAGAACCAGGCCAGTCGGGCCATTATGATCAACGGTCGCCGGCTTGGCGATGGATTCGATGCCGGTCGTTTTCCTAAGCCCGGTGACCAATAGCTTCGCCGTGTCTTCGAAGCTCAATTCATCCAAAAGATCGTCCCAAATCGGATTGTCGAGGGGGATGATGTCCCCATTCGCCGTTTCCGTTTATGAGCTTCAAGCCGTTGTCTTTGCCATAGGTGGGATAGTCTTCTTCGTCTTCCCGAATCTCTTCGTTTTGGGAAAGAAGATCCTCCATCATGCCATCCGTGAGGTTCAATCTGGCGTTATTCGAAGGGATGGTGTCGATCCAATCTTTTCTGGAAAGATAGTCGATGTGGTTTTCCCCGGCGTGCTCATAACGGTTGATGTCCATGGAATCGAAGAGGTTTTTCGATGTCGATGCGAAATTCCTTTGCCCCATCTGGACTTTTTTGACCAATCCGGCATCTCCTTCTTGATCCATTCCATCCGTTCTGGAATAGCCTTTATCGGCGAGGATGTTGTTAATCGCTTGGTGGGAAGAAGAGCCGAAGGCCAGACGGTATTCGGAACTTTCCTCGATGAGATAGCTTCCTTCCCCATAAGCGTCATAGGAAGCGAAGTCCTCATCTTTCACCGCGAAGGAAAGCACTTCGCTCTCCCCTGGCGATAAATAGGAGGTTTTCGCATAATCGACGAGCTCGATGGAAGGCTTTTCAACCGAATGGGATTCATCATATTCGGTATAAGGCTTTTGCAGATAAAGCTGGACGCTTTCTTTGCCGCTGACCCCGCCGACGTTCTTCACTTCCAAGGTCAGGGAATGGACCCCGGTTTCCTTCTCATAAGCATAAGTGGGGTTGGAGTAGGCAAACGAGGTGTAGCTTAGGCCATATCCAAAGGGGAAAGCGATGACGGATGGGTAATCGAAATCCCCGGCGAGGTCGCGGTCGATGACGCAATCTTCATAACGTGTTTCTGAGTAGCGGTAGCCGACATAGACCCCCTCTTGGTAAGCGACGTAACTGGCATATTGCATCGAAGAGTAGGACTTCCCGCCGAAAGAGGGGAACTCGGAAAGATAATCCTCATAATTCTCATAGGTGAAAGAGCCCCAGTTGGCCATCACGGGGTTGTCCCGATGGTGGAAATAGAAGGTATCAGGAAGCTTTCCCGAAGGGTTTGCCGCGCCGGAAAGGATCCTGGCCACCCCGCGGAAACCGGTTTGGCCGACCGAGCCGATCCATAAGCAGGCATCGACCCCATACTCTTCCAAGAAAGCCATTTCGGGGGGATTCGGCGTATTGAGCAGGACGATCAGTTTGCCGAATGTGCCGCCTTTGGCGGAGGAAAGGGCGGAAAGGACGCTTTTTTCGTTGTCGTTGAGCGCCAGATAATTGCCGCCTTCCCCATCGCAGGAGGCTTCTTGATAAGCGACGTCGGTGTTTTCGCCGCGGATCCTCTTCAAAACGAAGATGGCCGCATCGCCATATTCGGCGAAGGAAGCGGTGAGGGAAGCATCTCCGGAAACGGCGCTCCAAGGGGCATCCTTAATCATGTATCCGGTGGGGGCGTATGTGCTTTTCCGCCCCGCATACCAATTCGCCAACGTCGGGTTGGCTTCGATCCCTTCCTCTTCCAACGCTTCCACGAGGCTGATTGGCGCCATGGGGCGCGTCGCGGCGGAAGAGCCTTCCCCGCCATAAGCCGGATCGACGGAAGACAAAGAGAAAAGGCTGACCTTGTCCCCCTCATTCAGCGGGAGGGCGGAATTCTCATTGGTCAATAAGACCGCGCCTTCTTCCTCGATTTGGGCGACGAGTTCCTCGCCTTCTTCGCGCAGGGTCGCGACATCTTCGTATTCGGTTTCGAAATAGTCGGTGTTGAGGGAGCCTTCCCCTTTTTCCATGACGTAAGGATTTACGTGAAGCTGGCTGTTGATGAAGCCTTCATTCTCAAAAGAGATTGCCTTTCCCGCGTAAGAGCCAGCGGCGGCGAGGCTTGCCAAAGCGAAGACGATGGAAGCCACCACGCGGATGGCGGAAGGCATTTTGCTCTTCCCCTTTTCAAACGGCAGGAAGAGATTGGCGATCGCCAAGCAAAGCAAGAGCCCATAAAAGGCCGTCAGGAAAATGAATTCGGCGGAATAACCATGCAGATCGATGTCGGCGATGACGACGGAAACATAATAATAAACGCCGTATACATACGCGAATAAGGCCACGGAGATCCCGCCAAGAAGCAGCAATTTCGTAAGATGGCCAAAGCGGGGGATGAACCGGATGAGGGGGCAGGCGAGGCCGGATATCAGCAGCGCCAAAAAGGAAAGCAGGTTCCATTCATTGCTGCCGTGGTAAATCAGAAAATAAACCAATGACGCTAATGTGAAGTAGAAGCCGAAGCGTTTAGATTGAAGGATTGTTTTCATGATTGCTCATTCCTTTGGAAGAAGCGATCATGGATCCATAGGCCGCGATGGCGTCTTTCGCCCGTTGGGACAATTCGTTTCCCTCAACCCTTTCGCAATAGACCTCGCCGTTGAAGCGGGAGAAGCTCGTGGTCTCGACGGAATCGAAATTGTCGGCGTTGGCGAAATAGCCGAAGAAGGTGCGCGATACCCCGGAGGTTTGGAAGGAGAGATATGCCCCATCCTCACCGATTTGGCAGACGTAAGGCTCGCTGGAAGCGGCGAATCGATCCGATTTCGCTTTGCTCGTAAACGCCTTCTCGACGGTGAAGCGAAGCGAAGAACCATCCATTTCATAGGTTCCGCGCAACACCGCGAAAGACGAGAACGATTGCTTCCCGTAAGCTTCGGAATAGAGGAAGTCGCCGGATGCCCCGCCCTTCATCTCAATCATCCCAAAGGCCTTGATGGTCTCGGTCAGATAATGGGTGAAATAGAGCTGATCCGCATTGCTGATGGCGACCAAGTCCCAAGGGAAGGGGAAGGCTGGCTCGATTGGCAAATCGGCGTGGATCGAGTAGCCTCCGTCGGAGAATTCCGCATGGAGATTGGTGTTCTCCGGGGTCAAGACCTCGCCTTCTAAATCCAAACTCGCCACGCCGGAGACATCCTCTTGGTGGCCATCGCTGTAAATCGCGGTGGAAACGAAGGAGGAGGCGTCGACTTCCCTTCCGACCAAGAAGGGATAGTCTTTGGTGTCGACTCTGAGTTCCAAAGGGATGATCTGCCCCATCATAACCAAGGCGAATGGGGGCGTCCTGAGCAATTGGCTTTCGCTGAATTCGCCGGCATAGACCCTCTCGAAATCGATGCTTCCGGCATCTTGGGAGAAGTAACGCTGGTATTTCGTCCATCTGCCAAAGGCCGAGTCCATCGTGTTCTTTTCGGTTTGGGAGAAATGGATCGCGGCGAAATCATTCTCGAAGGCGGCCTCGAAGTAAGGGATGCCAAGTTGCAGGCTGCTGCGGAGCTTCTCGGTCCCGTTGGGATCGATCACTCCATCGCTGGTGAAGCGGATGAAGTTCCCTTCCGCTTGGTATTGCCCATACGTCAAGCAGTTGAGAAGGTCACCCCCTTCGCTTTCTTGCCAGGATTCTTGGCAAACAAAATTCCCTTTCTCCAAGTCCCCGTCCAATTCCAAGGACATGACTTCTTCTGCTCCGAAAGCGGTGAATAAGGAATAAGAGGCTTCGGACGATAGCGCCCGCATCCAGCAGCTCTCCTTCAGTTCCGGCAGGTTTTCTGCTTTCCTGGAGAAGGCGAGGGGGATGGCGATGGAAGCCGCGATCGTGGCCGCGAGTGCACAGGAAAAAATCAAGATGACTCGCTTCTTGGGGAAAGGTTTTTTTGCCTTCGCGTCTTCTTCGCCGATCAGCTCCTCGATCGAGACGCCGAAGATCTTGGCGATCTCCGGGAGCAAATTGACGTCAGGCAAGCCATACCCGCATTCCCAGCGGGAGATGGTTTTGTCGATGACGTTCAGCTGCTCGGCGAGTTCTTTTTGCGAAAGGCCTTTTGCTTTCCTAAGGCGTTTGATGTTGGCTCCTACGGCTTTAGGTTCCATCCTTCTACTCCTTATTGCAGCTAGGAAGCGCCTTTAGAATATCGGAAGGCGTTTTCCGCCAGCAAGAAATCGCTTACATTTTGGGGTATATGCTTAATATACTTTCGATGGCATCGGAATTTTCGCTATTTCTATTCTATTGCTTTTTTTGATTTGGCCTGCTGCCAAAATCTTGCTAGTTCATGATGAACTAAGCGGCGGTGGCTTTGCATGACTGTGGCCTTTTCCAATCGCCACTCATGGCCTTTTTATTATGGATAAAAAAGCCTTTTTTGTGGAAGAAAAAGAAAGTCTCCTCGCGGTCTACAATTAAAATAAAGCTCTCAAAATAGTCCAAAAAAGTGGACTAAAAAATGCCAAAAAAAGCCAAAAAAGCCAAAAACAGACAAAAATAGTCCAAAAAAGTGGACAATTATTTCTGGTTTTCTATAATATGGTCATGGCAAAACGAATCGTTTTTCATGGCAGCGATCATATTCTTAGAACCCCTCTTTTCGGCAAAGGGGATCCTTATTCCGACTATGGAGTGGGCTTTTATACCACATTCGAAAAGGAAAAAGCCGCTTTATGGGCCAGCAAATATCCTTCTGGTGGGGTGATCAACTCGTATTCCGTAGAAGAAAAAGGGTTGCGGATTCTCGATCTCTCTTCTGTCGAAGAAAAAGAGATCATGCGTTGGGTTTCGCTGCTTTTGCTGCATCGTTTCACCGCCGCTCAGCTGGAAGAGCTCGGCGAGGTAGTTGACGACATCAAGCAACGGTATCCAGTCGACCTTTCTTCTTATGACATCGTCATCGGCTACCGGGCCGATGACAATTATTTCAATTACGCCTGGAGTTTTATGCGAAACGAAATTTCTTTCGAGAAAATGAGCAAAGCGATGCGCATCGGCTCTTTGGGGCGTCAATATGTGCTTTTATCCGAGCTTGCCTTCACACGGATTTCGTTCTTGGCCTATGAGAGACTCCCACACAGCGATTCTTATCAAACGTTCCGCAAAGCCACCGAAGAAGAATATCATCGCTTGATTTCTGAGAGCTCTTATAAAGAGACTTTTCTTCGTGACATCATGAAAGGCGCCAAAATATGATTCGTGTTTATTCGTCTTCTCTTTTGCAGCAAAAACTGGGGCGCATCCTTTCCTTTTTTGCCGAGCAAGCGGGGGTTTCGCTGGCGGTTTTGGAAAAACTCATGATCGAAAACGCCGCCTTTGATTTTCCCGAACAAGAACGGGAAATGGATCGTTTCGTGAAAAACGGCGTTGAAGATTTCTATGAAAAAGTCTTTTCCGCCGCATGCCCTTATCGCGAACGCGCTTCCTATGATCCCGCTTTGTTTTGGGCTGGGATGGCTTATATGGTCATCCTTCAGGAAGACGCCGTCCCATTGAGACAAAGCTTTTTGCAATGCCCTTTGCGTGAGATGCTTTCGCTTTTCCCCGTCTATCATGAATCCGGGTGGCCTTATTTTTTGAAGATGTATCGCGAACGCTATGAAAGCAAAAACGTTTTGAAGCTTTACCTCAATAGAAAAGGCGCTGACCGGGATGCTTTGGCGGATTTGCTTGGCGTTTCCCGCAGCGGCTTCTACCGCTTGCTGAGCAAGCAGAGGATCGTGGAAGCCTCTTCTGGGCTTTACGCAAAACTTGCCGCTTTGATCGATTACCCCAATGTTTTCTCCTTGGAATATTCTCACTATCTCCGTTATGGCGAATATCTGTTTCAAGAGGATTTGTTCCTTTCCGATGTCCTTTCTTGCCTTTCCAAACTTTTGGATGAACCTCATTTGAAGGAAGTTTCCTTTGGAAAAAATGGAGATGGCGTTATTTCCTTCGATGCCGAAGCCAATCCTTCCAAAGGGAAAAAAGCCTTTCTTTGCTTGGCTTTCTCCAACCCATATCTGTTCCTTGAAAAAGAAGAAGGGAGAAAGGAAATTTATTTCCCGGAGGAGATTTTGGAAACTGCTTTGCGTTATGCCTTGCTGAAAAGGGCTGAGCGATGCCGAGACGATATTTGATGTTCCATAATTCGCATTTCGCCAAAGATTGCTATAATAAACATAATTTATGGCGGCCCCGACCAAGTCTTTGATCAAAAAGATCGTTGTTTCGATCAAAAAGAGCAAGCGGAAATACCTTCCGGTGGAGGCTTTGTCGCGCGAAGTCGGGCTCTATCCCGACGTGATCACCGACGCGCTTGTTTATTTTGAGCCCCTCATCAAATTCGATGCCGGGATCAATACCAAAGACCTCCTTCCCCAATTAGAAGAATATGTTGCACCCGCGCCCGCGGAAGAAGGGGAGAATAAGCCCAAACGGGTCGTCGTCACCAAAAAAGAGCTGTTGGAATATTCCTCCATCTCCGATTTCGTCTACAAAAAGTATGCGACGATCGGCGGGTTGATCGATCAAACCGCTTCTTTGAATGAGGCCGACTTGAAAGTCCTCCAGAAACTGGTCGCCCAGGAACTCGAGAAATTCAAGAAGCCGAAGCGCAAGAAAAAGAAAACGAAATGAGGAGCCGCGCAAGCGGCCCCTTTTTTCATGGGTGCAAAAAAGTTTCTCGCTTCCCTTTGGATTGGAGTATAGTTTCGCGATTCTTTTGAATCTAAAAAGGAGAATAGGAAATGAAGAAAACCAAAATCACGCTTGCCTTAGCCGCCACCGCCTTGTTGGCCGCCTGCAGCGTCAGCACCGCCATCAGCGCCGAAGAAGTCAGCAAACGGCTCAACGAATACGGCGACCACGTCACCGCCGCGGACTTCAAGATGCCGAGCAAACTCACCCAAAAGACTGTGGAATCCGCCGAGTTCAAAATCTCCTCCACCACATATGACGATGAAGGAAACCCCACCAGCGAATCCAGCACCTCGAAGAATTCCGCGGAGGTGGAAGCCGCCATTGACCGGGACGCCAAATACCTCTATATGTCGATGAAGTCGACCGGCGAAGAAAACGGCGAAAAAGGCAATGAAACCATGTATTCTTGGCTTTTTGCCGACAATGGCAAATATTATCAGGCTACTGCCTCTGACGACACCACCTATGCCGATGGCCAATATGTAGAATTGCCGGAAGCCGCCTTCAACGCCACCTTCGACCAATACGTTTCCCAGATGGGCGCAGAAGCTCTCTCCGAAACTTACAAATCCTTGGCTGAGCAATTCCTGAGTGCGGTCAATAGCGAGCAAGAGCCCGAGGGCGATGTGGATACCGACGCCAGCATCGACTCCAGACAAGAGGAGAAAAGCTTCCTCACCAGCGGCGATGGCAACCTCTCCGTCAGCTACAAGAGCACCGTCGTGACCGTCACCTCTGAGGAACTCGAAGCGGGCACCGTCCAAGTCGAAGTCACGACCAAGAGCGAAATCAACTTCGAGATCGACAAATACCTTCCCAAGGTCATCGAGATGAATGGCTATACCGGGAACGAAAGCAGCTACCTCGACATGAAGTTAAGGACCACTTATGACTGGGGTGAGTGCGCCATCAGCAAACCCGACCTCACGAAGTTCGGACACGTGGCCTAACCCATATTGCAAGCAAAAAGCGGGGCGACCCGCTTTTTGTTTATGTGGGCAAGGATGGGGTAAGCCAATTGAAATTGTGCTTTTATCCGTATCCTGATTTCTTTTAGAAGAGGCTCAATTGCTCGCTGCCGCCATTGATGTGGAGGTTTTCTTGGAAGGAAGCGAGGCATTCTTGCAGGCTTTTGCTGCCAGACAAATAAGACACGATCCCTTCCTTTTTGATCGCGCATGGCATTCTGGGCGGCGCGTTCTTGCCTTTGTTGTCATTGGGTTTGGTCAATAGGAGAAAACCGTCCGGCCGCGCGAATCCAAGAAGATAGAAAATCACGTCGTCCCCATAAAAGCGTTGGGGCAGGCCATCCATCCCGCTTTCCTCAAAATAAGAGCAGGGGAGGATCGCCTTCCGTTTGAGGAACGCCTCTTGGAAGAAAGGTTTTTCCAAAACGGTTTCCATCCGGGCATTGTAAATGGTTTTCTCGCGGGCGAAAGAGCCAAAAGGGATTTCCTGCATCGAAAGCTCCCCGGCTTTGGAAAGCATCAGGGCCGGCGCTTTTATGCCAGGCCTGACCTCCAGATCTTCTTCCAATGGGAAAAGGATTTCCGGGAAGCGTTGGACATTGTTTTTCTTGAGCACATAGAAGCGGCACATATCCTTTTTATTGTAGCGCTTCCCCGTGCGCGCTTTTAGAATATATTCACGATGCTGGAGCAAACTTCCTACGATCTTTCGGGCGAGGAATCGCAGCCGCTGGAAATCGACATCAAACCGCTGAAGAAGTTCAAGCGGATCCTTTCCTATTTCTCGGATGCCTTTCTGCAGTTCATCCTCTGCTTTTTTCTTTTTAACGTCGCGGCGGTTCCCCTTGGGAAACTGATGACGGGGTTTGACGCGAAGAACGAAGGATACGTTCAATCTTCGCAAGACGTCCGCGACATTCTGCTCGGCAGCAAAATCCTCTTCCTCCGTTATCAAGGCGACGCCTTCAACTACGACGATAACCTCGCCTATACCTATGATGTCTGGCTTTCTTATTACGCGGTTGGGCAGGAAGAATCCTTGGATAACCTCCATCCCCAATATGGCCATAAAGAAGAGAACGAAGTCATCCGCCATTATTTCGTCGATATCCGCGCGAACGAAAGCGATTATCTAACGCGCTTTGCCGAGGTCGATCCCGGGACTTACTTTGTAAAAGATGGCTCTTCCTTCGCTTTGACCCCCGCGGTCTATGAGGCGGTCCATCCCTATTTCGATCCTTTGGATCAGATCAGCGAAGACGGCAAGAAGGTCTATGGCGAGATCCGCGACAAAGTGTTCGCCAACCTCTACGCCCAAGTGATGTATGACGTCAATGAGCATGACCTCGTCTACCAAGGCAAATCCTACAACCAGGCGATGAAGACGATCGCCGCGGTGGAGGAATACCAAAAAGGTTTGTTGACCTATTCTTTGCTCATCGCCTATTTCCTCTCTTGGGGCGTTTATTTCCTTTTGATCCCGCTTCTAAGCAAACGCCGCAAGACCTTCAGCATGCTCTTCATGCGCGTGGAGAGGATCGATATCCGAAGCCTTTCCTTATGCCGGAGGAGCCAAGCGGTCTTATTCGGCTTATATTCGGCCTTCACTTGCTTTTGGCCGTCATTCTTCCTCCCGATTTCCTATATTGGCTTCAACGCCTTGTTCGGGATGACCAGTATACTGGTCCTTTCGCTTCTTTCTTTGGCGTTGATGATCACGACGATCATCTTCGTCCTGGCCTCGGCGTTCAACCGCAGCCTCGAAGACAAATTGAGCCTTTCGGCGATGCTAGAAGGCGACGAACTCGATAAAATCTATCGGGCAAAGGGGTATCAGGTCTGATGAGCGAGCTTAAGGTCAATGACATCGTCAACGAATCGTTAACCGGCCCGAAGGTGGAGATCGTTTACCAACGCCCGAAGTTCTTCCGCCGGGTGATGGCCAATAGCCTGGACGCCATCTTGCTGATCTTCCTCGCCTTGTTATCTTTCCTTGGCTTCCGGGCGATCGTTTCGAGCACGCCCGGCTATCGGGCCAACGTCGATGAGCTCACCCAGATCCGCGTCGACAGCAAGATGTACGCCTATGACGATAATGGGGTCCTCCAAGACGTGGTCACCACGATCAACAAAGACTCCGCGAACACCGCGGGATCGAGAGTCAGGAAAGCCAAAGCGGCGATCGATGGCTTCTTCGTCTATGCCGAACAGAAGTGCGATGCCCAGGATTATGCGGCGATCGTCAACGACTACCGTTCCTTCCGTTTGTCCTCCTCTTTGGCCTATTCAGGGGCCCCATTGTTCGTCTTAGACGGCGAAGAGGTGGTGGAGAACCCCGCTTTGGTAAGCGGCGCGAGCGGCCTCGATAACGTCTGGAACACCTATTATCAAAGAGCCTATTCGCCCTATATCGATGAGCATCTTCAGGGCTATTTATTGACCAAAGTCCCAAAGACATACGAGCTCACCCAATATGTGGCTTTGATGCTATTGCTCGCCGAGATCTTGCCCGGCTATGCCTTCGCGGGCTTATTGGTATATCTGCTTCCGATCTTCATTTTCCGCCGCGGCAGGATGACGTTTGCCAAAGCGGCTTATCGGATCGGCCTCGTCGATCAAAGCATGTTCTCCCCGAAGCTTGGTCGGAGTTTAGCGCGGTTCGCCCTCTTCTATTTCCTCGAGCTTTTGCTCTCCCTCGTAAGCTTTGGGATCCCGTTCATCATCTCGTTCACCTTGATGGCTTTTTCCAAGAAGCAGCAGGGGTTCCCCGATTATCTGCTCGACCTTCGGGAGGTCGATTGCACCTCGAGCAAGATCTATTTCTCCTCCGCGGAGATCGACCTCGATGCGGTCACGGGACGCAAAAAGCCCATCGACTTCACCCCCGACCATTTCGATTGATTCCGATGCTCGCGGGACTTTTCGCCCCATGGGTTTCATCGGCGCATCACTTGTGGCTTCCCTTATGGGAATTATTTTGCCAAGGCTCGTTCTTCTCCCTATAATAGGAAAGTAATATGGTATCCGAAAAGTATCATAGCAACCTCGAGAATGTTATGGAGGTTTTTAGCGCATGAGAAAGAAAACGTTTCTCAAGGGTCTTTTCGCTTCCCTGCCCCTGATTGCGGCCGGCGCGGCCATAGTTTTGGCGCTGCCCGGCCATGTCCTGGCCGAAGGCCAGGATTTTTCGTCTATCGGGCGTACGAGGCGGGCGGAGGCCCACGACTTTTCCACGGCGGTCGAGGCCGAGGAGCTGAGCGTGAAGATCGTGAGTTCTTCCGAGAGTTCCGAAGGCCAATTCCTCGAAATCGCCTTCTCCACCGGCGGCGTCTGCTACCAGGACATCAAACCGAATTACCGCGTCGCCCCCTCTGATCCGGCCTTCGACGCCTATTTCGCCGAATTCAGCGCCATGTCCAAAGAACAGCTCGCGGAGATCGAGGAGAAAGCGGCCTCCGGCGAATATGAGGCTCCGCTTTTCCAGGCGTTCATGCAGTCGTTCGTCCTCAAAGAGAACAACCTCACCGAATTGGTGCTCCCCAAAGCGCTTTATCGCGGCGTCTATTGGGGATTGCAGCCGATCGCGATGGTCGACAAGATGTTCGATGCCTGGGATGAAAAGACCGTCACCGACATCTTCATTCCGGAGACGATGGCGGAGATCAGCGCCGAAGCCTTCGATGGCATCGACCCCGCGAAGATCTCCTTCCACGCCGAATCCGCCGCCGCCCTCGAAGGATGGGAAAGCGGCTGGAACCATGGGGCTCCCGTCTCCTATGGCTATGATTACGATGGCCGATTCGGGACCAAGAGCACGACCTCTTCCAAGTCGCTCCCGAGGATGCAGACCTCGGCGATCCAATTCGGCGACGAGAACGTGAACTTCTACCTCGGCTATTACGCCAAAGGCAGCGAGCACCCCTTGACCCTTCAGTATCACCTTAAAGGCGAAGCGCCGACCGCGGCTTACCACGAATTCGAGTTCGAGAAGAAATCCGAGAACCTCGATTACGATGCCGTCGGCGCCAGCATCTATAACTTCAGCAACAACCTCTTCTGCGACATCCCGCTCGGGGACGACGAGGCCATCGATATGAATAGCCTCCGCATCCAGAACATCTTCCCGGCCGCCAAAGCCAATCCGAGCGATCCTTGGGCCCCGGACTTCAACCAGCCCTTATTCGCCGACCCGGCGATCAGCTATGCCCATAGCTATGCCCTCGAGAACTTCGTGATCCCGACGTTCCTTGGCTTCACGACCTTCGACGATTTCACGATGGTCCGCATGAAGATGGCCCTCTCCGACGAGGAGATCTACCCGGTCCTCAAATCGGCGATGTATAACTCCTACCGCGGCCAGCTCGCTTCCGGCGCGGTTTATATCCGTTATCGTTTGACCTCGATCTCGACTTCTTACCTCCAGTTCTACTTAGAAGGCGGCGAAGTCATCGAAACCAGGCTTTCCTCGCCGGTCTCCCAGGTCGTTTTGAGCGAGAAAGAGAACAACGTCTCCTTCTTGGTCAAGAATTCCGACCTCGGCCCCGCGTTTAAGAGCGATGCGGTCCGTAAGGTCAATCTCTTGAGCCTTTACGTCACCGTCGACCTCTTCGCCGAGAACGGCCCGGTCGCCAGAAGCGGCGCCTCGACGCGCTTCGGCATCGTTTCCGTGATGCCGCTCCGCACCGAAGCCCCGGCGATCTTCAGCATCGGCCTGTTCCTGATCATCGAGGCGATCGCTTACGTGATCTTCTTCGTCCTCGGGACCGCGATCCTTTATTTCTACCGCAAGGCCAAATACAAGAACGATGAGTTCCTCCGCGTCAAGCCGAAGCAGTTCTTCCTCCACGCCGGGCTGGCGCTGGTGGCGGCCTACTTCGTCGTCCTCGCCCTCACCGCGATCATCCTCCGCACCAGCGTCTTCGCCAACGCGGTGGTGGTCTATAACCCGCTCGATGCGTTCATCATCATCTTCGGGATCCTTTCGATCCTCGTCATCGGCTACTTCGCGAAGTACCTCGTCGGCGCCGTCAAGGCCCGGAACGAGAGGAACCGCGTCCGTAGGCTTAAGCTTAATGAAGACGTCCCCGACGATGGGACCAATTTATAAGGAGAGTATTTATGGAGATCAGAATCAAGGATTTGACCAAAATCTTCCCTGGCGATGCGCGGAAAAACATCCGCGACACCATTGCCGTCAAGGATCTCGACTTCGTGGTGGAAGACGGAACCCTCGTCGGATTGCTCGGCCCCTCGGGCTGCGGCAAATCGACCACTTTGTACATGATCTCGGGCCTTCAGGTCCCGACCTCTGGCGAAGTGTGGTTCGGCGACCAGGAAGTCACCAACCTCTCCCCGGAGAAGCGCGGCATCGGCTTAGTGTTCCAAAACTACGCCCTCTATCCGCACATGACGATCTATAAGAACATCGAGTTCCCGCTCACCAACCTCATGGTGGAAGTCCCGCTCGTCACCTTCTTCGATTTCACCCTCCAATATGAGTATCTTCTTAAGAAGAACGACGTGATCGACGGCATTCTGAAGTCGGTCGATTCCCTCTTGAAGAAGATCGGTCTCAAGAAGAAGCAGTTCGCCGTCAATAGCGCCGAAGAAGGCAAGCGCCTCAAGCTCACCGTCGCCCTCAAAGACGTCGCGCCCAGCTTCCGCGACCTCTTCGTCGACAATATGCCGAAGATCATCGACGCCCAGTTGGTCAACGAAGAGAAGACGCAGACCAGCGACGCGCTCTTCGACACCACCGTGCGCGCCGAAGTCACCAAGATCATGGAAGAGGAGAAGGTGAATTTCACCTTCAAGGCAAAGCTTGGCAAGAGTTTCGCGCTCAACCAGATGGATGACACCATCAATCTATTCAAGCTCACCGTGAAGCCGTTCGGCGCCCCGGGCGAAGTCGTCATCTCCAGAACCAAGAACGGCTTCGAGCTCATGGGCTTGGCCCGCGGCGTCAGCCATCAAAGGCTCTCCGAGACGATGACCGCGATCCGCGATTCCTATCCTTATGAGAATCCGCTCTTCTTCGTCACCGAAGTCATCAATCCGAAGCTCGCCGCCTTCATCAAGAAGTTCTTCGCTTCCCGCAAGATCAAGATCAGCGACCTGAAGATCTATTACGAAGAAGGCCGCACCAAACTCTACTTCAAACTCAACCGCGCCGAGACCAAGCAAGCCGATGAAGCGGTGGAGGCGCTCGTCAACGAACTCGAGCTCAAGCACCTCGAGAAGGACACCGTCCAGGCGATCGCCCACCGCAAGCTCACCAAAGAAGAGCGTCGCGACATCGTCTATGACACCGCCAAATTGGTCCAGGTCGACGAATACCTCGAGCGCAAACCCAATCAGCTTTCCGGCGGCCAGCAGCAGCGCGTCGCCATCGCCCGCGCCTTGGTCAAACGCCCGCGCGTTCTCCTATTGGACGAGCCGCTTTCCAACCTCGACGCCCGTCTCCGTTTGCAGACCCGCGAAGAGATCCGCCGCATCCAGCGCGAGACCGGCATCACCACCGTCTTCGTCACCCACGACCAAGAAGAGGCGATGTCGATCTGCGATCAGATCCTCGTCATGAAATTCGGCGAGAAGCAGCAGATCGATGCTCCGCAGGAAGTCTATAACAACCCGGCCAACCTCTTCGTTGCCCAATTTTTGGGCACCCCGCCGATCAACGTCTTCAAAGGCCGGATCGAGGGCAAAAACGTCTTCATCGGCGACGATTTGATCTACGAATGCCCCGATGAGATCGGCCACCAGGACGTCTGGGTCGCCATCCGCCCGGAAGGCTTCCATATCGCCGAGGGCAAAGAAAAGAACGTCCTCCACGTCGAGAATGAGCAGATCCAGGTCATGGGCCGCGACGTCACGATGGTCCTCAAGAACCCGAACTGCACCAAACCCACTTTCAAGGCGATCATCTCCCAGGATCATATGACGACCGAGAAGAACCTTTCGCTCGTCGTGAAGCCGCACAAGATGTTCCTATTCCACGCCGAAACCGAAGAACGAATCCGCATCGGCGAATAATCACGAGGAGGCAGCATGTTTGAGAAAGTAAAGCAACTGTTCCATCGCGGCAAGCTCTCGGAGGCGGAGTCGAAGTTCTTGGATCCTCGGCCCGACTACGAAGAAGGCTATGACGCCCAGCGCGACGTCGTCGTTCGCCTGGTCGCCCCGAAGAAAAAGAACGCCAAGCCCTATCAGGTGCGCGGCATCGAGGACGTCGCGAGCAAAAACGACTGGAAGGCCTGGGTCTACCTCGCCCCGGTCATCGTTTTGATCACCGTCTTCCTTCTTTATCCTTTGGTCAACACCTTCTTCATCGCCTTCGCGAAGGATTATCAATACGCGACGGGCAAATTCTCCGGGCTCACCCTGGACAATTTCGGCATCATCTTCAAATTGGTCGAGATCAACGGGGCGAAGGAGGAGTACTTCATCCAGTACGCCATCCCGAATACCTTGATCGTCACCTTCGTCACCGTCCCGGTGTCGATCGCGTTGGCGCTCATCATCTCCGTCGCCCTCAACTCGATCAAATGGTTCCAGAAGTTCCTGCAGACCGTCTTCTTCCTCCCGTATGTCACCAATGCGGTGGCCATCGGCTTGGTTTTCTCGGTCATGTTCGACGATTCGGGCGTCATCAACTTCATCTTCCAGTCCAACACCGTCTGGATCTATGGCGCCGACCGCTGGACGGCCATGATCCCGCTATGCATCTACATCGTCTGGCATTCCTTGCCGTTTAAGATCTTGATCTTACTCTCTGGTTTGCAGGGCATCGATAAGCAATATTATCAAGCCGCCCAGGTCGACGCGGCCCCGAAATGGAAGGTCCTCACCAGGATCACTGTTCCGCTGCTTTCCCCGCAGATCCTTTACCTCATGATCACTTCCTTCATCGGGGCATTTAAGGAATACACCTCCGTCGTCGCGATGTTCAACGGGCCCGGCACGATGGGCCGCGCTTCGGTCATCCCCGACATGGAGACGATCGTTTATTACATCTACGACAACGTCGAGAAGCTATATACGGGCAGGGCAGCCGCGGCCGCGGTCTTCCTCTTCGCCGTCATCATGGCTTTCACCTTCATCCAGTTCAAGGTCTCCAAGACCCGCGTCCATTACTAAGGAGGGAAAAAGATGGCAAATGAAGAAAATGTCAATTTGAATCCCCAGCAAGACGGCGCGGCGACCTTAACCCCCGCGGTCTACCCCGATTTCAAGAAGATCGAGGTCAACGCCAACATCGTCCTTTCGATCGAAGAAGCCGGCCAGACCGTCGATTCGATCAAAAAGGCCGAGAAGGTCGGGCGGATCATCACGACCGTCCTCACCTATATCTTCATCTTGGCCTTGGCCTTGACCGTCCTTTTCCCGTTCTACTGGATGATCATCACCTCTTTGAAGCAAAAGGCCGAGATCGAAGCCGTTAACCAGACCTTCTTCCCGACCATCGTCATGTGGAGCAATTACTCCTATGTCTTCCAGGTCTTCGACTTCACCCAGTACATGATGAACACCATCGTCGTCGCCATCTTCTCAACCTTGGGAACCTTGCTCACGACGATCTTCGCCGCCTTTGCTTTCGCCAGGCTGCAGTTCAAAGGCAGGGAAGCGGTGTTCGCCATCTTCTTGATGACGATGATGATCCCGGGCGAAATGATGGTCATCTCCAACTATTTGACGATTTCCGCCTTCGGCTGGATCTCCGATCAGACGCGGATGGAGGCCTACGCGGCGATGATCGTCCCGTTCTGGGTCTCGGTCTTCTACATCTATTTGCTCCGCCAGAACTTCAAGCAGATCCCCAATGAGCTCTATCTGGCCGCGAAAGTCGACGGCAAGAGCGATTGGTCCTTCCTTTGGAAGGTGATGGTCCCGCTCGCGAGCCCGACCCTCATCTCGATCACCATCTTGAAGTTCATGGGCACCTGGAACTCCTATGTCTGGCCGCAACTCGTCACCAAACAAGAAGAATTCCGCCTCATCTCCAACGGTCTCCGCGGCTCGGCGTTCACCGACGTCGACACCGGCCAGGTCGAATACGGCTATCAGATGGCCGCTTCCTTCTGCGTCACCGTTCCGCTATTCCTCCTCTTCATCTTCTTCCGCAAATACATCATGCGCGGGGTTGGAAGAGCGGGCATTAAAGGCTAAAATATCCTGTTTTGAATGGCCCAAGGCCATACAAATAAATTCATGAAAGATTAACAAAAGGAGAGAATCATGAAAAATCGCGCGTTCCTCGTCTTGCTCCCGATGACTCTTGCCGTCTTGGCAGGCTGCACCCCGAATCAGCAGTCGACCCCCTCGGACATCGAATCGAAGCCGACGGAAGGGGCCCTCATCAGCACTCAACACCCTTTCCTATGGCACCCAGATCGACAACATGATCGAGAGCTTCAAGGAAATCGAACCCAACGTCACCGTCGTCAACAACAAGATCTCCGGCTCCTATGACACCCTTCAGAGCCAGACGATTTCCGACTTCGGCACCGGCGAATACGCCGACCTCGTCCTCTGCTATCCCGACCACGTCGTCAACTACATGAATTACTCGAAGGCCGTGAACCTCACCTCCTCGCGCAACGACTACGTCCATGACGCGAACTACGGCTTCAGCGAGGAAGAGCTCGATGACATCGTCGAGAACTTCTGGAACGAAGGCACCGCCTATCCGGTCAACGGCATGTGGAGCCTCCCGTGGTGCAACTCCACCGAGGCGATGTATTACAACGAGGACAAATTGATCGGCCTGAACCTCTCCGCCCAGGATCCGTCCATCAATAACGGCTCCCCGCTCACCAAAGCCTATATCGAAGGCCTCACCTGGGATGAGCTCTTCGACCATCTCTGCCCGGCGCTTCTTGCCTATAACACCGCCCATAACGGCGCCTTGATCGACACTTCCGGCGATTATTCCGTCGTCGGCTACGACTCCGATGACAACCTCTTCATCACCCTCGCCGAGCAATATGGCTATGGCTATACCTCCGTCGATAAGACGACCGGCAAAGGGACGCTTCTTTGGAACAACGACAACATGAAGGACCTCATGCGGAAGTTCAAGGCGGCCAAGGATGCCCATTACTTCACCACCCAGGGCGTCTATGGCAACTACACCAACTATCTCTTCACCGATAACCGGAGCCTCTTCTCCATCGGCTCGACCGGCGGCGTCAAATATCAGTTCAACGCCAATAACCCGGCCAACATCGGCGTCGCCCCGATCCCCCAGAAGACCAAAGGCGCCAACATCATGATCAAGCAGGGCCCGGGCCTTTGCATCCTCAACCACGGCACCGACGAAGACGGCACCAACCGCAAACTCGCTTCCTGGCTCTTCTATAAGCACATGCTCAGCGAGAAGAACGACCAGGCGTGGGCGGTCGCGACCGGCTATATGCCTAACCGCGTCTCCTCTTACGCTTCCGAAGCCTATGGCGAATACGCCGACTACGCTTCCCAGTCCGAAAAGACCCTCGAGAGATTGACCGCCTATGCGGCGACCTATTCGATCAACGTCCGCAACGGCCTCTTCCTCAATGCCGCCTTCAAAGGCAGCAGCACCTCGCGTGAGCAGGTCGGCGGCCTCCTCACCAACTGCTTGAAGTCCGATAATCTCGAATCCGAGATCAACAGCCTCTTCAAGACCGCCTACGACAACACCCTCAAAGAGATGTGATCCCAGTAGGGGAGAACACCGCTTGGGCTAAAAGCCCAAATCCATAAGGAGAATACTTATGAAAGCGAACAAAAAATCTGCGCTGCTCATGCTCGGGGTCCTAACCCTGGGCATGGGGGCGGTCTCCTGCAGCCAAGCAGATGGGACGAAACCTTCTTCCGGCGCGATCAAGGTCGTCTTCTGGCATACCTTCGGCGACAAAGTCGAATCGGCTTTGGAACGCTACGCCGAAAAGTTCGAGAAGCTCGTCAAAGACAACGAGAACCTCGACGTCGATGTGGAGCTCGCCTATCAAGGCGGCTACAGCGACATGGTCAAGAAGGTCACCTTGGGCTGGCAGTCCAACGCTTCGCCGACCATCGCGGTCGCCTATCCCGACCACGTGGCCGAATACCTCCATATGGAAGATCAAGAAGGGAAACCCGGCAAATACGTCGTCGACATGACCTCGTTGATCAGCGATTCGGCGATCGGCTTCGGCAAAGAACGCTACCTCGGCGACACCGAGGACGAGGATGACTTCATCCCGGCGTTCTATAACGAAGGCACCCAGTTCGTCCGTCAGGGCTACTACGTCCTCCCGTACATGAAATCCTCGGAGATCATGCTCTATAACCTCGATAAGGTGAACGCCGCCCATAAGATCTACAAGAACGACCCGAATCTCTCCACCGAGCAGACGAAGCAGTTCATGAATTCGATCTCTTGGGATGAGCTTTTGGAGCTTGCGGCGGTGGCCCTTGAGAACAAGGCCCAGATCAGCCAGGCGATCGATTACCCGATCTTCTATGACTCCGACGCCAACCTCTTCATCTCCAAGATGTATCAAGAAGGGATTCCTTATTGCTCGATCGGTTCGCAAGGCAAAGCCAGCCTCGATTTCGAGACCGGCGAAGCAAGAACCAGGGCTGAAGCCCTGGTCACCAGCTTCAAGCAGGCGCATACCGATCATCTATTGACCACCAAGGGCACCGAAGGCGAATATGCCTCGACCGCGTTCAAGGACGAAAGCTGCTTGATCTGCATCGGCTCCAGCGGTGGCGCGGGCTATAGCTTCCCGGCCGCCGGCTCCTTCACTGGCGCGGTCGCCAAAGTCCCGGCCTCCAACAACAATCCTTTGTATGTCTCCCAGGGCCCTTCCCTTGCTCTTCTTAATCGTCCCGAGCTCGTCAAAGCTGACAATGACCTCGCGGTCAAATACGGCTGGAAGTTCCTGAAGTACATCACCTCGACCCAAGTCAACATCGCCCTCTGCGTCTCCGGCTCCGAAGGCTACGTCCCCGTCCGGGCGAGCTGCTACGCGACCGAAGAATACGGCGAGTTCCTCGAAGAAGGCGAACTCTACGCCCAGACCGCCGAAGTCCTCAATAACGACATCAACGGCCATTACCTCACCACCCCGACCTTCAAAGGCTCCGCCACCCTCCGCGAGCAATTCGGCGCGGTCGTCGGCTCGGTCCTAAAAGGCAACATCGGCGTGACCGCCGCCTTTGACTCGGCGTTCAACGAAGTCAAGAAAGGCATGGTGTGATATGAAGAAACTCCCCGCGATCATCCTCACCGCCATCCTTGGCTTTGCCTTGGCTTCTTGCGCGCCCAGCGATCCTTCTTCCCAAGAAGAGGGCGCTTATGTCTGGGGTTATAAAGCCGCGAAAGACGGCTCCGTCTCCGAAGACGTGGTGGATTTCTCCAGCGGCAAAGTCACCAACGGCAAAGACGAAGTCGCGACCGTCGAAGGCTTAAAAGACTATGTCGTCGACGGCGGCCTCAAGCTCAACCTCGACTACAAAGGCCACGATTTCTGGAC